>DFBT01000041.1:0-23545 GCA_002366725.1 Caldifarciminota bacterium UBA3073 | reverse complement strand
AACCACCACTTATTCATATATCTTGAAACGAGAGAGTACCTGTTTTCCTACAACAGGGTGATTATACATCAAATTGAGTGAATTGTCAAGAAAAATTTATTCACAAAGCTACATTCTCTCCACAAATCCCGTATCTATCTCTCCCTTTATAAATTTTTCATTCCTCATAATGGCAAGATGCAGGGGAATCGTGGTTTTTATACCCTCTATCATGAACTCTTCCAGCACCCTCGTCATTTTGGTTATCGCCTCTTTGCGTGTTTTGCCCTTTGCTATTATCTTGGCGACGAGGGAGTCATAATGGGGGGGAATTACATAATCGGTGTATATATTTGTGTCTATTCGCACTCCGTGGCCACCCGGCAGATAGAGGGCTGTTATCTTCCCCGGGGTAGACATGAAGTTCTTGTCGGGGTCCTCCGCATTTATCCTGCACTCGATGGCGCTGCCCTCTATACGCACATCTTCCTGTTTTAATGAGAGTCGTTCCCCCTCCGCTATTCTTATCTGCTCTTTTACGATATCGACACCCGTTACCTCCTCCGTCACGGGGTGCTCGACCTGTATACGACTGTTGACTTCCATGAAATAGTAGTTTTTGTCGCCGTTCAGGAGAAACTCTACCGTTCCGGCACTCGCATACCCCACATAATTGGCAAATCTCTTTGCAGCATCTCCCAGTTTCTTTCTCAGATCTTCATCCACGATGGGAGAAGGAGCTTCTTCTATCAACTTTTGATGGCGTCTCTGGATGGAACACTCTCTCTCACCAAGCCAGACTATGTTCCCATGCTCATCGCCGAGAATCTGCACTTCTATATGTCTCGGATTCTCTATATACTTTTCAATATATATGTCGCCGCTTCCAAATGCCGTCTCTGCCTCAGATGATGCTATGTTTATGAACTTTTCAATATCCCGAGTTGAGTGGACTATCTTCATTCCCCTGCCGCCGCCGCCGAAGGCAGCTTTAATAATCACCGGATAGCCTATTTCCTCTGCTATTCTCTCTGCAGAGCCAATATCTGTCACGGCTTTATTACTCCCGGGTATGACCGGTACGCCCGCCTTTCTCGCGAATTCTTTTGCTTCGCTCTTATTGCCCATCTCTCTTATCACTTCGGGTTTCGGACCTATAAACTTGAATCCGTTCTCCTCGCATATCTCTGCAAATCTTGGGTTCTCCGCCAGAAAGCCGTATCCCGGATGGACCGCATCAACACCCGAGATCTCACAGGCGCTTATTATCCTCGGGATGGAGAGATAGCTGTCCTTCGGTGATGCGGGACCTATGCATACCGCCTCATCCGCCATGACCACATGCATGGATGATTCATCTACATCCGAATATATGGCGACCGTTTCTATTCCGAGTTCCCTACACGCCCTTATTATCCGCAGCGCGATCTCGCCGCGATTGGCAATGAGAATCTTCTTAAATCCAATAAAGCCCCCCAATTATCTTTTTCTTTTCGGACGTTCACCCCGCACCTATGTATAGGTGCGGGGCAGGGATTTGCGCAGATTACACTGATTATAAATCCTGACTGAAGACCACAGACTAAAGAGGATAGAATGTAAAATTAGCAAGTCAAAATTTTAATTGATAATTTCGCATTGTTAGTTTTGAGATGATTCGCCTCTGGTCTTTCATTTCTTGTGATAATCTCGTTCGCCCACCGTCTGCTTGGTGGGATAAATTTCCTTTAATATTATGTGATATATAATGTAGTGACATTTTAAAATGTCCTCTCTTCCAAAACTCGTTCTGCAAATTCTCTTGTTAATAACGGGACTCTTTCGGCCAAACCTTTATCCAAAACATGTCCACATCTAACTACAATTTTACTAGGTTCTCCTTCTGTGACCCCGTGAATATAATCTACAAAATCTTCTGTAAAAGGTATCAATGGATTATCTTCAAATTTGCCCTTTTTTCTATTGTACCTTAATCTTACTATTATAAGCTTACGCGATTGTTCTTTATCAAATCTACCAAGTACAGTTTCCCCGTCAATTCTGCGAATTAAAGGTCTTATGGGTCCACCTTGATGCATTTCTCTCTTTTCCATCACTTTCAATCTATCCCATCCATCTTCAGAAATTGCAATAAAAAATACCATATTTACAATATCTTCTGGTTTCACATTCACTCCTGAAGGAAAGTCATATAAACTCCTTAACACAGCTAGATAAATACTTTGTTGAGGCTTAGAGACCAAGCTAAATAAATATTCAAATTCATCCACCGACAATAGCAGTGTCTTATATCGTAAGTTTTTTATAAAATACAGAACTGCAGCAAGATACTCTTTAGTAATATCAATATTTTCCATTTTCCTTATAATCTCTAACTCTTTAAGTTGCGGAGTAGTAGGCTTTATTTCTCCTCTTAAAAAGAATAGAGCTAATTTGCTATCTTCAGATTTTCCTTCTCTCTTTTGAACCGATTCATTTTCGAACAATGGCTTGTATCGAAGTTTACCAGTTTTACCAAAATAAATTATATTTAATATTTTTTTTGGTTCTTCGAAAGTTACAGGGATATTTTCGATGGCACTTTTTACCTCTTTATCAGTTTTGTCTTCTCTAATTTTATCAAAATCTATGTTTTTAAAGATTCTGAGAATAAAATCCAATCCCGGTTTAGACTTTTCTTCTCCCTTAAAGTTTAAGTAAATCGGAAGTATTGCTTTGTATTTCATTGCTTCCTTTTTTACTTTCAGCAATGAAAGTGTTTTTCCCCGACCATAGCTTCCTATTATAAACACGATATAATTTTTATTAGTAGATAAAGAATGTTCAATGATATACTTCCATTTCTCCAATTCCTCTTCCCTATCTACCCACCATTCTAACTGTTTTTCGCGAGCTATTTTATCTGAAAAAGCTCCTTTCACCGTTTCTTTTAAGCCATATTTTTCCTCAAGGAATTTGCTATTTTTCATTTTGTTACCCCCATTTTACGTGTTTTTATATATAAAGTTCTAAAATAATCACCTTTGTATTTAAACAATTTTTCCTCCGCACCCATAGGCTCACCTAACGATATAATATATTTTTCAGTTTCAAAAGGAGTTCCCCTTAATAATTCATCAAATTGGTCTTCAGTAACTATTACCTTGTACTCTTTTAGCATTTGTATAGATACTTTCTCCCTAATATCTACAATATCCGCAATGCCTGCTGTATTTTTGCTTACTTCAAAATAGGCATCAAAGAAGCATTTCTTAAAATCCTCTATGTTTTTCATACTAACATCCACATCTTTTATAGCTTGATTGTATTTTTTCTTATTAAGGGATAGCTTTTGTGAGGAATGATTCATCAACTTAACTTGTTCAAGTATAGAAAGAAATTTTCTAATCCTTTCCCTTTTCTGCTTATCCGGTGGGCCGCTTATTTTATTACAAAGTTTATTGATAATCTCTCTAGGTGGAAATGAAGAAAGTCCCTTGATAAAATCGATAAAATGAAATATGTTTTTATCAACTTCATATATCACTGCTCTTAAAACCCGCTCATGTAATTTGCTATTCATGGCCTCACTTTCAATTATGAGTTTACCATTGGCACTTATTCTGATTGAATCCCCATACCCCACTATTAAGCCAAGGTATCTTAAGGATGGGATAACCATTCCTCTGAAGATGCTTTTTTCTCTATGCTCAGAACTTCTTTCTTTTCTATTGTGGTAGAGACTTAATATACACTCTTTCTGTTTATCTCTATCGAAGGCGTATTTGTAAATGCATTTTAAGCATTTTTTTTGTCTATTAATACGATATTCTTTTATTAATGGTACGTCTGTTTTATTCATCTTCTCTCAACTCCAATCCCTCTCTTTTACAATTATCTTTAAATTTGCAATGTTTACAGTGCTCTCTTTTATTTTCAGGTGGAAAACCTGGCGGTTTATTTTTTGAAATTATATTGTAGGCCTCATCCCTAACATCCAAAAACCATTCCCTTATATGATCATCTATTGGAAAGATGTATATTTGAGCAAAGGTTAAAGGCTTTACCATCCAACTTGGATTGCGAGTAGGGAAAAAGTAAATTATCCCCCAATTAATATCTTTATCCTTGCCGTTCTCATTTTCATACGCTAAAGCGTATCCAGCACAGGTTAGCAGGAAATGATCTTTAAACTCAACGCCAGTTTTAACATCACCCACTATACCAAATTTAGGAATTATAAAATCAGGTTCTACAGCTGGGCTTATACCTATTTGCTTTGAGTTAGGTTTTATTTTTTCTTTTATATTTATATGAACTGTATCTAGAAATCCATTCTCTTTTAATAGTGTGTGTAAAGCTTGAATTGCTAATTCTGCTCTACCATTATTGTTAAGTAGTTTTAGAAGCCATCTAGTGTCTCCACTTTCCGTACTTAAAGAATTTTCTTCTAAAGTTTTCAGCTCTTCTAAACGATCACTTTTTTCTTTAATGAACTTACTATAAATATTATGTCCTTTCTCCCTCACAGACTCATAGGTTTTTAAATTTTTGGTATTCTCACTTACAAAAATTTGCTCAATGTAGTTCTCAACTATAGGACCTGCTTTACTTCCCCATGTTTCTTTTTGATTTTTTCCCCGCAACCGATTAACGCCTTTGCTAAAATACAAATCCCTTCTAGTGAAACAATATCTGTCAGCTATATTACTAACAGATAATGGCTTAACCTCTTCATTTGCAATTTTTATTGCGAACTCTCCTGTTAAGATAGTTTTAGGATTGTATCCTCTCAGCTCTGTGTTCTCAACAGATTCTTTCATTTCTTCATCGGGTCTCGAGAGATTCCACATTGCTACAATTTGGAACATTGTTATCACTCCTTTTTAAGCATAATAATATATTCATTCTTTATGATTCCTCCCGTACCGTTTCTTTTAGTCATCATGCTTCTTGTCCGTATTTTGTCCTTGAAGATAAGAATTTCTTTAAAGCCCACACTAATGGCCTCATCTGTTAAGAGTCTATATGTGTCCACTTTTTCGCCCAAGACCTTATTGCACCCTACAACAAAAATAGCATATCCTCCTTTTCTTAGAAGGCAATACATTTCTTTAAAAACTTTCACCATGTTTTCAAAGTAATTATAAACCATTAATCCCCTCCCTTTAGATTTAGAGAAAGTGCGATTTACCAATGAGTCAATAGAATTTATACTCAACTCTGTAATCCTGGCTTTGGAAGGAATTCTTTCAGTTCCTATAGATGTTTTATCCAAGGAGTTAATATCTTTTTCACTATATCCCAACCACAAAAGCTCAAGTTTACTCGTTCTTATGTATTTCTGTGCGGTTAGGTATGGTGGTGAGGTGAATATAATATCGAAGCTATTTAATGGTAATTTCTTTGTCTGGTTTATATCAATTCTACCACGTTCACTCAATTGTCCCCTTTTTATACACCTTGCATCATACCATATGATTTCAGCTTTTATTTTTCCAGTTCTTAGCTCTTCAAAATTATTTAGATATCCTAATTTAGCCAAATTCTTATTAACACCTGTTTCAAAGAGATTCCATACTTCAGGATCCTCAGCACGATTTAAATGGTTTTTTAATTTTTGGTATTTGTTAGGATTATTTTTGTATTTCTCAGGTTTTAAGAGTACAGGTGGCGGTATATAAGGATCAGCCTTTGAAACCTTCCTAATTATACTGGAAAAACATACCCAAAAGAAATCCTTATAATCGACTGATACATTTAATTTTTCGATAGCATATTTTAACTTGGCCAACTTTTTAATCGCCTTATTAAAAAACCACAAATTAATATTTTTAAATGTAGGAATATAATTACTGGTATCTGCTTTTCGCAAATATAATATGTGAAGTTTTTTCATTAACTGGGGAACTGTAGCAAGATCGATAGGAGTTAATTTAACTTTAGAAATTAGGCGCGCCAATGGATTTATTTCTACGCCAATGGCATTTCTTTTAAAAACAGGATTTATGATAGATTCTAATAAAATGGTACCGCTTCCTGCAAAAGGATCCAATAAATATCCATTAAGATGCGAAAAATCGTTTAGTGATAAGACGTAAAGAGGAATGTATGGATAAATTCTTCCTGGATAATAATGAATATAGTTTATGTACCTATTATCTTTATCGCATTTATTATCCCATAAATCTTTAGAAGCTTTTTTGAAATCAAAAACAATAGGTGTATTATCTTTTGCCCTATATTTCTTGATTAATTGTTTTATGTTGTGTTGTGTTTTTACTATCATAGTCTTACACCTTATACTGCCATTTCATATAACTTTTTTATATCCGCAGTTAAGTACGAAAATGCCTGCAGAACGGAGTTATATCCAAAGCGTACTTCGGATATACCTATCTGCCGACAGACAGGCATCCCTATAACTGCTCTTTTCCTTCTTTTTTATTCATGCTCCCTTCTATTTCTAAATTATCTAAAGGAGTAACTATCTTTCGTGTTGATTTCTTACTTATATGTGTGTAAATCTCTGTAGTTTGTAACTTGAATACCGATAACCTATTTTTATTATGCCAAAAAACCAACGAAAAGTCAAACCAAAAGACACCAGTGAAAAGCCCGGGGTAAAAGCGTCAGTCTGTAAGGGCCCGTTTTCGCAAACCCTGTGACCTGTAATATTTTCCACAATCCACCTCAATCCCATCGTCCACTTTCCTGTAATACTTATAGATCTTCATTTCATGCTTCCCAGATCGCAAATTAGCCCTGCTTTACAGGCAGTCAAATCAGTAGGCGATGCGTCCTTCGCTGAAAGCTTCTTATATCCTTTATTGTGAATTCTCTCCTGAAAGACAAGAGCACTTAACGAGCAATTACAGAGAATGAAGTAAAGAGATTCTTCATGGTCAAAACCGTTTGTCAAAAGTAGTCGGAAGAGATTATCAAAAGTATAAAGTTCATATACAATATACAGTTCATTGCGGTCTTTCGGGAATTTCCCCAGAAATTCTAAATCTTCTTTCATTTAGACCACCTTTCCTAGGACTATGCGTAGTGCAATTGGGCAGGCGGAGCGTTCTGTAGATTTGGTGAGTCTGTTAAGCGCTGTTTTAGCTGTATTTGGGTTCTTCAACAATGCTCATCTCCACTTTTTCCAATTTAATTTCTATCTCTTTAAACGGGGTCTGTCCTTCTTGACGAAGTTTTTTCAATGCCATCCGACAATATTCTGGATCAATCTCAATACCTATACTGTATCTATTTGCTCTCATCGCCGCAAGCATCGTTGTTCCAGTACCACAGAAAGGATCAAGAACAGTATCTCCATAAAAAGAAAACATCCTTACAAGCCTATATGCTAACTCCAATGGAAATGGGGCAGGATGATTTCTTGTTGATGCTCCGGGAATATTCCAAAATTGTCTAAACCATGCATTATAATCTTTTTTATCTATCATACTCAACCGCCGTTGTTCCAGTGTTGGCTTACGGTAACCTCCCGGTTTGCGCTGCATAAGGATAAATTCGATGTCATTTTTTATGATGGAATTTGGTTCGTAGGGTTTACCCAAAAACCTCGTACCGTTATTGACCTCGTAGGTGGCGTTGGATATTTTGTGCCATATGATGGGATTTAAATTGTCAAACCCAATTTCCCTACACTCAACTACAATGTTAGCATGTAGTGGAACTACTCTATGTCTCCCAAATTTCCTTCTAGAAAGGCATACATCGCCAACGACACAAATTAATCTGCCACCTGGTACTAATACTCTATAGCAATGTCGCCAGACCTCCGATAACTCCTTGACGAATTCTTCGTAGTTCTCAATATGACCTAATTGACCGGGATGCTCACGATACCTTTTGAGGATCCAATATGGTGGCGAAGTGACGATTAAATGGATGCTTTCGTCTGGAATAAAGTCCATTTCGCGGGCATCACCCTGTATTAAGCGGTGTGTGGTTTTTTGAGCCATCATTTCCTCAACACCCCAAAAATTGAAAGAAGCATTTTAACTGCACTTTCTATAGATTCTGTCGATTCCGACGCAAAGATAACCTTGTCTATATTATCTGAATGTAGGCGATTTTGAATGTTTATATGCTCATCAATGAATGGATAATAAACAACAGCGCCGAATTTACTGTCTGGGAAAGCAATCTTTAGCTTTGCACCTTTATTAACAATCTCATCGCAGCGTTTGTGAATATCCCTACGAGCCTCGATTCTTTTTATATCTATTCCGATTTTTATATCTCCCATCTTGGGAGTAGCAGCATCGAGTTCAAACTTTTCACCCTCAACAGAAAACATTCGCTTATAAAACCGGATATTAGAAAATTTATTCAAACCCTCGACGATCTTTTTCTCCCACCGCCCCTTACCTTTACGGATTTCCTTATCAATAAAAGCTATCCGATCAATATTGGAAAGAGCCGGGATTTCTAAATACGGTGGCAAAAATGGTTTGATATATCCTGCAATTACTTTAACTTGATCAGCGCTTAATCGAGGGTTATAAGTATCGACATTCTTTATCGATAGGTCTCGCTCAATTGCTCTTGCTGCAACATTACAAGCGGCTAAAAGGGGTTTAAGGATAATTGGGTTTGAGATTATCGCCTTCGCAAGGTCGAGAGCGGTCATGCTTAAAAAAACGATGACATCTACCTCTCGTTTTTCAATAAAATTAGAGAATGCTTCTTGTAACGCAGTTTCTACGGCTTTTTGTCTCTTCTCAGCGTCATTCCCTACCCAATTCATATAATCCACATGAGTCCCATACTCATTAGACATATTATCTCCTACAGTTATTGTTAGCTTTACCGTCGAACTTGCGTCTAAGTCCTTATAGTCGCATCATTGTGTGCATCGCTGCAACTTGGTCTTGGAGTACTCTAATTCTATCGCCTTCATTCTATGTAGCTTACATATGTAGTTTTATTATAGCACGAAATTAAGGGAAAGTCAAGAAAAAACAGCAGTGATTAGTCTATAAGAGCTCAGTTTGGTGGAGTCAGCGACCTGCATTTTCTCCCGTAGTATCTGCCGTTGAGTGTGATGAAATCGAGTGTTTTTTCTACCCTTGCCCTCATTTTTTTCAATTCATAAAGAGATGTGAGCCTTCCCTCCCTCCTTACCCTTATAATCCTTCTGGCTATTATCGGACCTATTCCGGGAACCCTTATCAATTCGTCGTAGGATGCCTCGTTTATCTCGACGGGAAATTTTTCGGGGTGTGATTCCGCCCAATTGAGCTTCGGGTCTACATCGGGCAAGAGACCGGAGGGCGCGAGTTCCTCCGCTTTGAAGTTATAACCCCTCACGAGAAAGTCTGCCTGATAGAGTCGTCTCACCCTGCTTCTCGGGCAGGGGGAGAGTCCAGAGAGTGGTGTGGAGGGCTGCGGGGAGAAACCGCTGTAGTATACCCTCGAGAGACCGAAATCAGCATACAGCCTCTCCGCCAAATTGAGAAGGACGAGGTCGTTCTCTCCCGATGCCCCCACTACAAACTGGGTAGTTATAGTAAAATTGCTACCCTTCCTCCTGGCGATCTCCCTCAGTATAGATATGAGTCTTGCGAAGTTTTTATCCCCGGATATCCTGCTCAGGTAATTCTCCCCGGGTGCCTCAAGATTTATAGAGATGCGGTTGGAGAAGGGAATTGCCTCCTCTATCAGCTGTGGACTCACACCGGGCAAAATTTTTGTATGGATGTATCCCCCGTAGTTATATCTTGTGCGGAGCAGTTTTACCGTTTCTATGATCCTTTCCTGTGTCCTGTCGGGAGACTTGTATATCCCGGAAGAGAGGAAGAATCCGCTCACGATTCCCCCCCTATAATATTCCATAAACTTCTCCGCAAGCTGCTTTGGCGAGAAGTTATACCTCCTGCAATTTGCGTCTCTCCTGTTCACACAATAAAGACAGTTGTTCTCGCAGATATTTGTGAGGAGAACCTTGAACAGGTACCTTACGCCCTCTCCCTTTGCGGGATACACGAATGGAAACTTTTTATCTTTGAGTATGCATCCCGAGGAATCAAATCTTGCATCATCTCCCTGTGTATTACAGATTTCCTTCATCCCACATTTTTTGGGTCATAGCCTGATAGCCCGATAGCTTGATAGCCCGATAGCCCGATCCCCTAACTCACCACGCATCCGGGGGGAACATCGGCATCCACGGTAAGGAGAACGGGTTTACCGTCGTGGACTGCGGCGAGCAACATACCCCTTGACTCAACTCCCCTTATTTTTTTGGGTTCCAGGTTTAGAAGTACAACTATCTTTTTCCCTATGAGTTCTTCCGGTTCATACACATTACCTATACCGGCAACAAGGTCTCTCGTATCTCCACCCGTATCCACGAGCAGTTTTATAAGCTTGTCAGTTCCCTCTATCCTTTCCGCACCTTTTATCTCCGCTATTCTCAAGTCGAGCGCCTCAAACTCGCTGAACCTTATAATATTGCCCATCATCTTCCTCCTTTCGAGCACTATTTTCCCCCTTGAGACCGGTTTGAATAATATCTCGGTCTTTCCGAGTTGTGCACCTTGATTTATAATTTCACCTACAACATCATCCCACTCCCAGTGTTTTATTCCGAGGAAATTCTTTATCTTTTCTGCCGTAAATGGTATAACGGGTTCTGCCATCACCCCGAGGTTCGCTATGAGTGATGTTGCAAGCCATATGACGGTCGAGAGTCTTTCTCTGTCATTTTTTCTGAGTTCCCAGGGTTTTGAATAGTCAAAGTATCTGTTGCCCTCTCTGGCGAGTTCCATAAATTTCTCTGTGGCGCGCTTTGGGCTGAAATTTTCGTACGCATCCCCGACCTCTTTCTTCTTTTCGTTTATCTTATTCAACACTTCCATATCGGCGGCTTGAAGACTACTCTTTTCCGGTATCTTTCCCCCCATATAGCTGTTTATAAACTGTAATGTGCGATTGACAAGGTTGCCAAAAGTCCCCACAAGTTCGTTGTTTGTCTTCATCCTATAGCCATCCCAGGTAAAATTACTGTCAGACCTTTCGGGTGCATTACTTGCAAGAACATATCTTAACGGGTCCGGTGGGAATCTATCGAGGTAATCATCGAGCCAGATCGCCCAGTTTCTGGAGGTCGACATCTGTTTTGCTTCTATGGTCAGGAACTCGTTCGCCGGAATCTGGGATGGAAGTATGAATTCACCGTGAGCCATGAGCATGGCGGGCCAATTTATGGCATGGAAGACTATATTGTCTTTACCTATGAAGTGCACAAGCCTGGTGTCTTGAGAAAACCAGTAATCTCTCCATTTCTCGGGTTCTCCGAGTTTCTGAGCCCATTCCTTAGTTGACGATATATATCCTATGACATTGTCAAACCACACATAAAGAACCTTCCCATTCGCCTCGGGAAGAGGGACGGGGATGCCCCATGAGATATCCCTGGTTATCGCTCTCGGCTTAAGCCCCTGTTTTATCCACCCGAGGGTAAAAGACCTGACATTCTCCTTCCAGTCCCGTTTGCTGACCAGCCACTCCTTTAGGCGGGGTTCGAGTAGATCAAGTCTGAAGAACCACTGTTTAGTCTTTCTGTAAACGGGTGTGGAACCGCAAAGTTTACATCGTGGGTTTTTGAGGTCAAGTGGTTCAAGCCATTTTCCACACTCATCACACTGGTCGCCCCTCGCCCCTTCAGAACCACAATAAGGACAGGTTCCCTCTACATATCTGTCTGGAAGAAATCTCTGGCACCTTGGGCAAAAGAACTGTTTCTGTATTTTAGGTACTATATAACCCTTGCCGTGAAGGTTGAGAAAGAAATCCTGTGAAGTTTTGTAATGGAGTGGTATTGAGGTTCTTGAAAAATTGTCGAATTTTATACCAAATTTGGCGAAACTCTCCTTAATAGTTTTATGATAGTAATCAACAATTTCCCGTGGGGTCTTTCCCTCTTGTTCCGCCTTTATCGTTATGGGCACGCCGTTTTCGTCGGTTCCACCTATATGTATACAGTTCCTCTTCCTCAGTCTCTGGTATCTTACATAGACATCGGCGGGCAGATAGCATCCCGCGAGGTGTCCGAGATGGATGGGACCGTTTGCGTACGGCAGCGCAGTTGTGACGAGTATTTTATCCATAATCCCAAATTATGCGTTAAGAAACCATCTCAAGATCCGTTCCGTCTCAAGACCCGTCCACAGGATCCGTATGGATATGGGCAGGTCACAGACTCGTTCGCAGAATCCTGTCCCTACGGATCTTGAGATGGACATGAGATCCGTATCCATACGGATCTTGAGATGGAATGGACAAGATTACAAAAGATATTATAGACCAAAGACATAAGACCTCTTATGTCTTTTCTTTCGTTTGTCATTTTAGTCTGTGGTCTGCTTGCCCCGTTGCTCTGAAGGAGCTTTACGGGGCGGTCTGTAGTCTTCAGTCTTAACTATCCGTGGTTAATGTATATTCTGGGCCTATCTTATACCCAGCAATGTCTTTTTTAATATCAACATCGGGAGTTTGGATACGGCTTCTATTTCCCCCAAATTTGCCTGTGCCTTTCTTCCGTCAGGATATTTTATGGTAACGGTTTCGGTTATGAAATTTCTATCCATGATGGTTCCCTCACCCTTGTCTGTGTTGACGAGCGAGCCAACGGCGGGGAATTCTTTTTCCTGTAGTCTATAGAAGTTCTCCTCGTACTTGAGACAGCACATGAGTTTCCCGCAGATACCCGTTACTTTGTCTGTACCGCAGGCGAGGTTCTGCAGCCTCAGCAGAGTTGTGGTGATGGGCTCAAAGTCTTTACGGAACCGTGAACAACAGGTTCGCCTTCCGCATAAACCATATTCGGGGAAACCCTTTGCATAGTCCCTCGCCCCAATCTGTTGAAATTCTACTCTCATATTCCATTGTTTTGAAAGCTGTTTGACGAGCGATCTATAATCAAGTTTCGAGTCGGCAAGAAAATAGAACTTTACCTTTTTCCCGTCAAACTGAATGTGGCGCCCAACGAGTTTCATCTGCGGGTTATATTTTGGCAAAAGCTCTGTGCACTCTCTCGTTTTTTTAGTTTCTTCCCTCTTCAACGCCTTCATTTTCTCTATATCCTCAGGTGTTGCCGTACTTGCAAATCTGTAGGACACTAAATGCGATTTGGGAAGTGTTTCAATCACGCATCCGATATCTTTACCGCTCTCGGTCTTATATATGATATAATCCCCCTCGGATATTCCAATGTCGGGTGCCTTTACCACCCTTGTCTCCCTTTCTCCACAGGTAACTTTTAGCAGCATATAAATCACCTCCGTAATGTGAAATGCCATCCATCTTTAAGAAGTCATGCAATTAAGACTTCGTAGGTTATTCAGAATTTCTTATTATAACATAAATTTGTAGATTTGTCAATTAAATTTAACCCATCTCAGGGAGGTTATATGCGAGATAATACAGGATATTGTCCGAATTCACATTGTGATTCAGGGCAAGCACAGCCCGCCGAATTATATTCATCCCACTGAAAATACAGGATAATTCTTTATCCACGATCTCGAGGTCGGTATTTCTGACCTGTAGACCAAAATGTTTGGCGAGCATATCTCCATAAAATATGTAGAGAGAATCCAGAAATTCTTCTATCGGTGTAGTCCTGAGATTGCCGACGATAAAAAGCCGTTTTCTGACTGTCAGATTTGCAAATTTGAAAGCAATTTTTCTGGCGCCCGATTCTAACAGGGATAATGCCCTTTCCATACTCCCCCCCGAAAGATTTGCCAGCAATTCAGCATTTTTTACTTTTCGGGTTTCAAGTAATTTTTTGACTTCCGAGTTGCTCAGTCGTCTGAATTTCACGAGTTTGCACCTTGAGATTATGGTCTGAAAGAGATGTTTGGGCTTTGATGATGTTAGTATAATGGTTGTGTCGAGTGGGGGTTCTTCAAGTGTTTTCAAGAACGCATTTTGAGCCTCTTCCGTCATTGTATCTGCGTCTTCAATTATTATAACCCTCCTTCCCATAGTTCTGAGAGAGACAGTCTGTTTTATTTCCCTGATCATTTCTATCTTTATACTTCCCTTTTCATCCGGTGAGACCGTGATGCAGTCCGGAAAGTTACCCTTATCTATGAGTCTGCAGTTTGCACATTCATCGCAGGAATCCACACCCCCCTTGAAGCAATTGAGTGCCTTTGCGAGGCTGATGGCTGTTAGTTTCTTGCCCACCCCCTTTGGTCCAACAAACAGATACGAAGAGGACACTCTCTCTTTTCCTATATCTTTCCGAAGGATGTCCTTCGCAAGCTCCTGTCCTATGATATCGTTGAAAGACATAATCTCAAAGTATATCTTAACCACGGATAATCACGGATGTTCACAGATTATATCAAAAACAGTCATTAGGTTATTGGGTAATTAAGTAATTCCTGTCTACCGACAGGTAGAAAAGAACACGCTTGGAAATAACTTAATGACTCAATTACTTAATAACTTAATGGTTTGTATCTTGTCCATACGGATCTTGAGATGTTAATCTCGTGTAATCTCGTGGTTTATTAACGCATAATTTGGGGTTATATTTCACTTCAGCAGGGTCAATGGGTCGATGGCTTTTCCATCCCTCCTTATCTCGAAATGTAGGGTTGGCTCCGATACAGTACCCGATGTTCCAACACATCCTATCACCTCTTCCCTTTTTACCTTTTCTCCGTTCATTACTTTAATGGTTGAGAGATGTGCATAAAGCGTGTGGTATCCATTTTCGTGGTCAATGATTACGATATTCCCGTACCCATAGAATCTACTTGCATATACGACCTTTCCATCGTGCGATGCAACCACATCGTTCCCTCCCTTTGCCCTTATATCTACCCCGTTATTCAAGAGCTTTGTCCCGTACACCGGATCCACCACGGTTCCAAAATTTGAAACGACCTTGCCTTGTGTGGGCCAAATGAACTTCTCAACCTTGCCCCTTATCTTACCCTTTGCCATTCTCCGCATAAATTCCTCAAGCTCTTCTCTCGAGCGGTTGAGTTCTTCTATAAGTTTTGCAAGTTCTCCCTTCTTAGTTTTGACGGAGTTTAATAATTTCCTTTTGGCTTTCTTTTGAGCGAGAATTTTATTCCTTACAGCTTTCTCTTCCCTTTTCAGGCTAAGTAGAGTCTCCAGTTCATCCTTCGCTATGTTTTTACTCGCGAGGAGTGAATCCTTTCTGTACGAGAGACTGTCGATGACAGATTTTTCAGCCTTCGAAAATTCTCTGAGGTAAAAGATGTTCTCTTCCTTTTGCCTGCAAAGAATGATGTCGGTGGAAGGTGGAATGGAAAGGTGCTTGTAAAGCGAAAGGATCGCTTTATTGAACTTATCCTCCCTTTCCTCTATGGATTCCTGTATCGTAAGGCTTCCCTCGCTTAGAAGGTCTATCTTCTCTCTTATCTTTTTCTCCTTCTTCTTCAGTCGCAAGAGTTTTTTCCTCTGTCTTTCTGCCTCTCTCTCTATTTGCTCGATTTCTCCCAGTATACTTCCCTCTTTCTTTTTAACTGTCTTCAGTTCTTTCTGTGTTTCTCTTAGCTCCTTCTCCACTTTCTCGAGTTTACCCGTATAGTCTGCCGAGAAGATTAGAATAGATATGAGAATCCAAATCATAGCTAAATTATATCCTATTTTTGCGTGTTTGTCAAGAAAAAAATAACCATAGAGAACACAGTTTACAGAGAGAAAGAGGTTTTTAATTTAACAGGGACTTATAAGAGACTCTTAAGAGACAGAATTTTTTTATTCTTTACTTCTCGTTCAGGTCTCCTCCCACACCGCAATAACGAGATTCCTCTAATGGTGGGGCAGTCCTTATTAAAAAAATAGAAGAATAATAGGGACTTACCTGATTACTGCCTGCGTGCCGTTAGGCAGGTAAGAGAGAAAGAAACGTTCCCGTTTCTTAAAAAGTCTCGTCAGAGTCCCTGTCAAGGAAAAAATAACCGTTGTGATTTACTTAGTTGAGTGGTTAAAAAAAACTTGACAGTCCGACATTTTTATGTTATCATATAAGAAATTACCGGATAAAAAAGCGCCGTAGAGATGAGAGTTAAAAAATATATTGTTCTATCTTCTGCCGTTCTCTTGCTGTTTCGGGGTGTTCTCCTATCCTATCCCCGAGAGTGTAGTATAGTGGGATATGTGTATGACGCAGTGACTGGTATCGGTCTGCCCGGTGTTAACCTTATTCTCGAGGGAACAACACAGGGGGCAAGCACAGATATGGACGGTGCCTTTAATATTCTTCATGTTCAACCGGGGATATATACACTCACCGCCTCTATGATTGGTTATAAGGAAAAGAGTTACAAGGTAGAGACAACAGAGGGGAAAAAGGTGAGGGTGGATTTCTATCTCGAAGAGACCGTTGTAGAGATGAAGGGGATAGAGGTGGTGGGGGAGAGGCCAATGATAGAAAAGGATGTTACGGCGTCTCAGAGAATTATGGATACACAGAGGCTTGAGGCACTTCCAGTTCAGGATGTGAGGGGTGCCCTTACAACCCGTGCGGGAGTATCGGGAGAGGGCACCGATATACATATAAGAGGGGGAAGGGCGAGTGAGATTCTCATGATAGTGGATGGTATACCCGTGAGAGATCCACTTTCGGGAACCGCCTTTGGAATGTATCTACCCGTTTCATCTGTAAGTGAAGTAGAGGCGCTCACGGGCGGTTTCAATGCAGAATACGGTCAGGCGATGTCGGGGGTTGTGGATGTGAAATTAAGAGAGGGTGGTGATAATTACCACGGAGATGTGACATTTTCATCGACCGGGCCTTTCTGGTATTCTGACGAAACGGTGATGCTGCAACTGGGGGGACCCGAATACATAACGAAGAGACTCCTGCCCAATATCGGTTTTCGTATACCCGGGAAGGTCTCCTTCTTCTCCAATCTCTATCTTCGCTTTTCCGATACATATCTGCCCCATACCGACAGTTTATACTCAAGTGTGTTTGGAACTTCCGCACTCTCCCCAAAGGAGGAAAATACGCTATCGGGGGTCTTGAAACTCACATGGTCTCCAGGAGGTAAGCAAAAGCTCGCCCTGTCTTTTTCGAGGTCTATAGAGATAAACCAGGGCTATTTTTTCTCGAGGGGTGACTATCCATTTGCCTATGGATTCCCGTACAGGTACAAGAATGTTCTCGATAATTACCTTACATTCACGAGGGACGGTAACCAGATCACCCTATCATACCATAATGTTCCAAATTTACAGACCTTTTACGATATAAAATTTTCGAGGTTCTTCACAAACCTCCACATAGATGTGGCGGGAAAGCACTGGTCGGAGTATGACGAATTATTGGACATATATCCTCCGGGAGACAGTATGGTCGCCCGCGGTGATGAATTCTGGGACATTGGCGATGCCCCCTACTGGCATGACCACTATGTTGAGACATATACGGGTAAGTTTGATATAACGAAGGCGATAAGTCCCGTCTATAACATCAAAACGGGTTTTCTCTTACAGGGTTCGGAGATTCAGTGGATAGATATTCACTACCCGTGGTTTGCTTCGCCGGGCGGTCTGGGTCTGAATAACGATATATACAGAGCAATGTCACTGGATGGTGGAATCTACTTTCAGAATCAGATAACCTTTGCGGGCATGATCGCGAATCTCGGAATGAGGGTTGACTTCTGGATACCCGGAAGGTATCTTGAGGAGGGGGTAAAAAATGCACTCCAAAAAGAGGACATACCCCCAATAGTGGAATGTGAGTACAACGACTATATCAACAACACGCCAACAATACCCCGTACAGACTATCACTTTAAACCCCATCTCTCTCCCAGGGTTGGTATATCATATCCCGTTACGAATAGAGACAAATTTTTCTTTTCCTATGGACATTTCTCACAGCTCCCCGATAGAAAGTTTGTGTATTCCAAACTTGGAAGAAGGGCTACCTCAACTTACGAACTCGTTGGAAATCCCAACCTCGACCAAATAATCACCGTGGCGTATGAACTCGGTCTGGAGCACCTTTTTGGAGAGTACATAAAACTCGTAACCACGGCGTACTACAAGGATGTCTTCAACTATCCCACCGCGCAGAAGGTGCCGGGTATTCCCCCGAATCCCGATTTCTGGATGTATTTTAATTCAGATTATTCGAGGTCATTGGGAATTGAGGTGACCTTTGAAAAGAGGCTCTCCCGAAATTGGTACGCAGATATTGAGTTCACCCTCTCGCAGAGCAAAGGCAGGACATCCACCGCAGAGGATATATACTGGAGAGGAAAGGAAGAGAGTCTTAAGGAGTGGTATCTAAAGTGGGATAGACCCCTAAAATTCTTTGGGTCCCTCGGATATATGCTGAAAGATGGTGAAAGACTGAACATTTTCGGACTTGCCGTGCCAGGTGATTTAGACGCCAACCTGTCGGTATCGCTGCAATCGGGCAGGAGATATACCCCTCAGGATACGATTGGAAACAAGGGAGAACTTAATTCGGGTGTCGGACCTTACTGGAGCAGAGTGGATGTGGAGCTGAAAAAAGGATTTAGGGTTTTCGGCTTGGGATTCAAGCTTAAACTCGAGGGCAGAAACATCCTCGGCCGCAGGAATGTCTATTATGTGAATCCCGTGACGGGGAGAGATTACAGATCGGGTGATCCACTGCCCCCATATACCGAGGAAAAGGATATGCTCAACCCCGCAAGATACAGGGAAGGTAGGAGTGTCAAAATCGGACTCGGTCTTAATTTTTGAATCGAGGATGAAGATTTTTAGGACGCAGATTTACCCCGTTAAATAGAGGCGTTATAGAAATATCAGTCTGGCATTTATTTTTGAGTTATTTAACGGGGTGAACGCAGATTAACAAAGATAGTCATTGAGTCATTAGGTAATTAGGTCATTAAAATATTCAATTAGCAATTAGCATTTATCTTTTAATTTTCAATCTCGGTGTTCTTAGTGCCTTAGTGGTGAATAATACTACAATCTAAAATCTGTAATCTTAGTTCTTTGTGCCCACAAAAATCCTAGGGGTTAAAAAAACCAGTGATGAGATACAAAACAAGTCTCGTATTTTTGTCAATATTTCTTTCTACCCCTTCTCTCTGTGCGGGTATCTTTGAAATACTGGGCGGGCAGAAGGTGGGAACTACATCACTCACCTTTCTAAAGATAGGCGTTGATACGAGGTCGGAGGGAATGGGTCAAACCCTCGTCTCCACATCGAGGGATGCATCGGGGGTATATTTTAACCCCGCAAATGCAATATCTTCAACGAGTGGTCTGACATTCTCCCATATCCTATGGCTTGCAGATGTAGGTTACGATTATCTGAGTCTGGTAAAGAATTTCAGAAATAGTGCGGTTGCCCTTCAAGTCTCCAATCTCTCGAGTGGTTATATTGAGGAGACAGACGAGCTCCATCCCCTTGGCACGGGTAGATATTTCAGGTTTGCAGATAATCTTCTCTCTTTAACCTATGCATTTAGAATGACAGATAGGTTTGCTATAGGCGTTGGTGCGAAAGGAATAATGGAGACTCTGGCGGAAATTAATTCTTATGTCTTTGCGCTGGATATAGGAACAATCTACAATGTTGGTTACAGGGACATAAAAATTGGAATGTCCCTGTTAAATATGGGTGCTGATGCAAGACCAAAAGGCAAATACACGGTGGATGGAATAAGCCATAGTTATGAGGCATATCCTCTTCCAATTGTTTACAGAATTGGCACTTCCGGAAAACTCTTCAAGAATCTACTTGTTGCAGTGGAGATGGATAAGCCTTCGGATAATGTTGAGGCATTTAAGATTGGGTGTGAATATTCGTTATCTTCGTTTCTGCAGTTGCGGAGTGGATACAGGTTTAATGCAAAAAGCCCTGGCAGCAGTGGTCTCTCGTTTGGTGCTGGTTTTGTTCTTCCGTGGTATGGAGAGGGACTCTTTGTGGACTATGCATTTAGCGAGATGGGATATATCGGAGACACCCACAGGGTAGGGGTGAGCCTGAAACTACCCCAAAAATAACCACAGATGAGCACAGATGTTCACAGAGTATAAATCTAAACGTAAGACTACAAACCGAAGACCGCAGACTAAAATGACAAATAAATGCACAAAGAAATATAAAATGTCTTTGGTCTTGTGTCTCTGGTCTTTAGCATCTTGTGATAATCTGGTGTAATCTCGTGGTTTCTTAACGGGCGATTTGGAATTATGAGATTCATTATACCCATATTGACTTTTCTCTTTCTGCTTGGTTGTGGTAAGAAGTATCCCATACCCCCCGAGTATGACTACGGTCTTCCTCCTGAGGAGTCCTATGTACTCGTGGATGAATGGCCCGGGGATATGGGATATGAGTTGAATGCTGTAGCCGATGTGCTTGTCGGGGAAGATGGATTTATCTATGCCTTGACGGGGGGAGATGTAAAGAAACTATTCGAAAATGGGCAGCTCAACAGGGTGGTTATTGACGGACTCTCATCTCCCTCGGCAATTCATCAGGATAGAAAGCGAAATATTTACATAGCAGATGGAGAAACGATAAGGATATTCAACAGGGACGGAGACTCAATTTATGCCTTCAGGGATACATCCCTTGTCGTAACATCTGGTATAGCAGCCGAAGGGGAGAAGATTTTCGTGTCAGATAGCGAGAGAGACCTCGTTTTATCATACGATACCCTGGGAAATCTTATAGATACGGTGGCGTCCTATGGGGCGGGCATTCTAAATGTTGATGAACCACTGGACCTGTATATCTTGGAAGGTAAAATCTTTGTCGTGTCATCCGAACAGAATTGGGTTGAGGCAATATCCATAGATACTCCGAGAGTTAATCTTCTACACCTTGGGGGAGAAACACACGAGGGTGATACACTACCCGGATACTTCATAGATCCAGTGGATGTGGTGGTAGACGATTCGGCTTGTGTTTATGTGGCAGACGGCGGTAACCAGAGAATCCAAAAGTTTGACAGTCAGGGGAATTTTATTGTGGAAACTGAACTTTCGGAGAGTCCCGTAAGTGTGGCAGTTTCGGGCGATGGCAGAAGTCTCTATGTCGGTTTTGCAGATAGGATAGAGAAGTACAAAAGACCCGAGACACCCGGTGGAGGGGAGTAGGGAGGAGGACTATTGACGATTGACTATTGACGATTGATGATTTGCGATTTACGATTGATAATTGACGATTGACTATTTGCGATTGACCTAATTACCTGATGACCAATGACGAACAGGAAGAAAGTCATTGCGAGCGAACAAAGTGAGCGAAGCAATCACATCTCTACAAGATTGCTTCGGAGGTTGCTTCGGCTTCGCCTCGCAATGACATTCCTCGCTCACAGAGTCCGATGGACAATGACATGTCATTGCGAACTTTGTTAACAATTGTTGGCGAATAGCAATTCGCCCCTACGACTAATTACCTGATGACCGTGGGGAGTTTCATGAGGAAGTTCCTTATAATATTTCTCTTGCCCCTTGCCGTATTCGCCAAGACGGATTACTCGAAATACACCACCGCGGGGAATATCTACCTCACGGTCACAAATTTCGGGGTATTGGGAACGGGGTTCAGGATATGGGACCCGGTAACGGGAGAACGCCAACCATCGTGTGAGTATCCCGTGGGAACCAAAACTGAGCATCTTTGTAGGACCGGACCCTGGGTAGGGGCAATGTCTCCACAGGGTATTTGTGTTACCACGGGCGTGAATGATGCGACCACAATAACACCCGGTTCGAGTGAGGGATTTGAGTTCTATCCCACAAGAGACCAGAACGATGTGGTCATAGAGAAATCCAGTCTTATGACCTCCTCCTATTACTCACTCGACGCCGTATCGGAGCAGGATTTCTATGCCACCTACTACGATACCTCCTATGTGGTAAACCACACACCACTTGGACTCGAGGTGTCTCAGGTATCATATGTATGGTCGTACTCATATATAGACGATGTTGTGACCGTAAGATTTGTCATAAAGAACATTGGGGATGCCGACCTTGAGAATGTTTACATTGGAACATACGGCGAACTTGTCTCGGCAAACAGGGATTTCTGGGGTGATGACTTTAATAGAACCCCCTGCTTTCAACATAAACGTCTCTTCTACGAGGATTCTCTCCACCTTGTGTGTGAGAAAAACGATGGATATGATTACCTCGCAGAAGGTGTATTTGGGATAGGTTTGGTGGGTGTGGAAAGGGACACAGTCCGTATGGACCTCGACAGCCTCACAATCTCATTTAACTGGTGGTCCTGGAGAGACATGCAGGGAACGGTAAAAGACTCCATCAGGTATAGCATTATGTCAAACGGCCAGAGGGACCCCGATATGGACGATGGATATGTAATGGAGAATGGCTATCCTGACCCCATGCCTCTCCTCTCTGCTGGACCTATACCATATCTTAATCGCGGGGATTCACTCACGGTAACATTTGCATTATGTGGTGGAATGACAGAGAACGAGTTGTATCACAATTTCGGCTGGGCAAAAAGGGCGTATGAGGCAAATTATGTCTTGCCCGCTCCCCCTCCATCTCCCAGGCTTGTGGCAATACCCGATTCGAGAAGGGTTATTCTCTACTTTGATAATTCCCCGGAGTTCGTGAGAGACCCTTCACCACCAAACTTGAGAGACTTTGAGGGATACAGGATATACAGGAGTGAAACGGGCTTAGTAGACCCGGATGAGTGGATACTTCTCTATCAGTTTGATAAGACACCCGAGGATACTGTTCAGGATGTGGACCACTCCCAGGGTTTTAACACAGGCATGCCCGGGAAGGAGACAGATGGTGAATATGAAGGGTGGTATAAGATCGTGGATTCCGATGTGAGAAATGGTTTTACATACTATTATGCCGTAACATCTTATGATGTGGGAAACCCCGATATAGGAGTCCCACCCCTTGAATCGTCATTGAGGCAAGATATGGTGGAGGTCATACCGGGCACACCCCCCACATCCGAACCGGATGAAGAGGTTGGTGTTTATCCCAACCCATACAGGGTAAGTTCTATGTGGGATACGGGTTCTCCAAGGGGAAGGGTTTTAAGGTTTTGTAACCTGCCGGAGCGTGCCAGTATATATATATATAACCTCGCCGGGGATCTTGTGAAAACAATAGAACATGAGGGCACGGTGGCAAACGAGCCGGGAGGCGAGGCGGTATGGGACCTCATCACCGACAGGGAACAGGCTGTGGCAACGGGGCTCTACATATTCTGCGTTAAGGACCACAAAACGGGGAGGATAAAGAAGGGAAAATTTCTGGTGATTAAGTAATCTGGACGCAGATTCACCCTGTTAAATAATTATAAAATTAAATTAAGTAATTATCGGCAGTGGCTTATTTAACAGGGTAAACGCAGATTATTAAGATTATCCCAAAATATGCGTTGAGAAACCACAAGATTACACGAGATTATCACAAGATAGGTCAATAAAGAACTTATGCACAGCATCCGTATGGACAAAAATTAAATTCAAAACCTATTTTTCACCCAAAAGGTGAACGCTCATAGTCTTGAAGACTTTTATATAATCTGTGAATATCCCTGCCTGAC
>DFBT01000032.1 GCA_002366725.1 Caldifarciminota bacterium UBA3073 | reverse complement strand
GAAGCAATCCCATTGAGATTCCTCGCTTCACTCGGAATGACCCTATGGGTCAGATTGCTTCATCCGTACGGATTCGCAATGACAGACTAGATCTGTGTTATTGCAAATGAGCACGACAATCACTATTACACCTTGTGATAAATTCTGGGCAATAAACCCTCTTATCTAACTATCCATACGGATCCGTAGGGATCGGTAAACAGGTTGAGATGAAACTTGTTAAGATCCATACAAAGGGCTTTAATGCGTCACAACACTTTGGGACATTCCCAAAAATTAAATATCAAAATGTTAAGTTAGCACCGAACACAATTTATCTCTCCTCTGCATTTTTTGTGAATTGGCGATGAAATCATCCGGGAGAATCTTAACCCTTCAGTATCCCTTTCAAGGTCGGGATTACCCTCTCTGTCGTCTCTTCACCAATCCTGATTATCTCATCTGCCCTGTGAAAATCGGCAGGTTTGAAAGAGCCCCCCTTCAACTCTATGAGAACCGTTGGATTCGCCTTCTGCAAATTCGAATCGAGGATTTCGTTCTCCATAACGGACAGGGTCTGAAAAAACATCTTCTTCATATTCGGAAGACGAATCCTGCCATCTCTAACGAAGATATCCAGGGGAATCTTCCAGTTTTTCATTCTCAATTTGATGGATTTTGCATTTTCCTTCGGATTTGGCATTGTGCGACAGGCGATGGTTACATCCGCACCCATCTCCTTTGCTATACTAACTGGAAGGGGATTGACCAGACCACCATCCACCACGATCCGCCCATTGTAACGAACGGGAACAAAGACGACCGGGAGGGACATACTCGCTCTCACTGCCTTTTTCACAGAACCTTCTCGCAACATTATTTCCTCTCCGGTCTCCACATCCGTTGCCACCGCAGTGAATGGAATCTTCATATCACAGAAATCCGTGTTTTCGAGGAATGTGTGCAGAAATCTCTCCAGCATACTTCCCCCGACAAAACCCGAGATATGCGGTGTTGGAAAGAAGGATGTAATCGTCCACCTTCTCGTTAACCTCTGGAAGGTTTTTTCCATTTCATCAGGTGGTATACCCTTGGCATAGATGGCTCCAATCAGTGCACCCATACTACTTCCCACCACCAGGTCTATGGGGATACCTTCTCTGTGCAGCACTTTCAATACACCTATGTGGGCGAGCCCCCTTGCAGACCCCGAGCCTAAAACAAGCCCCACCTTTCTCACTTCTTAGCCACCTTTCTGTAAATTTCCGTTTTTATTAGATAATAGACATTGGTTGCTGTAACCACCTTCATATACCCGATGTTGTCAATGTCCCCTTTAGTTTGACTTTTCCGATTACGGGAACTCGAACGAACCCCACCCCATTGATGGGAACCTTCTTCACGCCATCGTCCAACAATTGCACACTCAATACAGTGGGATACTTCAATAGATTCGGGAGTTTTCGGGATGTAAATGTGTAGAGCACCCCATTCTCTGTTGTTTCAATAACCGTCACCCCCACCGCAACTTCATCGATCTCCATCCCCGCATTCATATTTGCTCTTAAGATTTTGCCAACCGCCATTTTGTGTATATTGACACCGTTAAGAAAATACACGAGGGTTGAAACACCGTCCTGAACATCGCGGGGTACACCAGTTAAAACGCTATCCTTTACGAGAGACCTTATAGAACAGTTCTTCCTATCGTAGAGTATATGTCCGAGTATCTCTTTTACTCCCTCGCTACTTATTCTATACTCGATGCACTCTATGGGCAGATGGGTTTCGATATCAATGTATGAATCAAATACAGTTGCACCTTTATATGCCTTCAAAAGGTTCGCAATGAACCCCAATACACCCCCGGGTCTATCCACCTTCCCTCTCCAAAGGATAACTTCTCTTCCTCGAAGCCTCGTTCTTTCAACTGCCCGCATGGAGGCACTACCGGACAGGAGAAACCAATTTGCAGTACAGATGATTTCTGTCCCGACCGTCTCGTACAGTGAGGTTGAGCGAAGTTCACCCGGAATGAAGAAGTAGAAAAGAACTATCCAAAGTGAGAGGAAAAACCTCCATTTGATAAACATACCCATAAACCTCTTATTATATGTTCTGTTATTTTATCACAAAAGTTAAACAATGTCAAGAAAAAAATTAACATTGAGTGTGGTTAAATTTTTTCCTTGACAAAATTCAAATTTTGTTGTATAATCAGGAAGGTTCGACAAGAATAGTGCGGCGGTAATTCAGTGGTATCCCGCACTAAATGTGCGGCAGTAATTCAGTGGTAGAATGTCAGCTTCCCAAGCTGGACGTCGCGGGTTCGACCCCCGTCTGCCGCTTGTATTGTTGGGCGCAGATAAAGAGAGTAATTAAGTTATTGGGTAATCAGGTTATTGGCTATCTGCATCATTGAGTAATCAATCTGTTAATAACTTAATGACTTTGCATATTGGCGTAAATCAGCGTTAGAAAAGAAATCAAATTGGACGCAGATACACGCAGGTTGACACAGATATATTAAGAAATTAAATCCTTGTGAAATAAAAAAAACAATCAGTGTATATCTGCGTTAATCGGCGTTAAAAAATAAAGAATTTGATGCGGATCAAAATCTTTTGGGCGGTTAGCTCAGTCGGTTTAGAGTGCTTGCTTGACATGCAAGAGGTCACTGGTTCAAGTCCNNAGTCCAGTACCGCCCAGGTTGGAACCACCCTCACTGCAAAATACACGATATTCTCGTCCTGGTAAAATACCAATATGTCGAAGTCTTCGTGGATGTAGGAGAGATATTTTTTAAAATCGTG
>DFBT01000075.1 GCA_002366725.1 Caldifarciminota bacterium UBA3073 | reverse complement strand
CTTTTAAACCGCAGAGTACGCAGAGGGCTCTGAGAATTTTTGAATTTTGATTCCTGACTGCCCTGCCTACCGGTAGGCAGGCGTTAGGCAAGTCGTCAATTTAATATTTAAATTTTTATGTTTAATATTACCTCTGTGACCTCTGTGGTTTTTTCCATACGGATTCTGCGAACATATTCTTTTCCATGTCCATACGGCCCTACGGCTCGTATGAGATGCTGTGCACGGATCCTTCGGACATATTCTATTTGACACTACCAAAATCAAAAATCAAAATTATAGCCACAGATTAAAAGCCAATCCTTTTACCTGAATCCGTGTAATCTGCTTTTGTAATCTGTATAATCAGACATCTGATCTTTATAAGATGTCTTTTGACTTTTATGGTTTTCTTCTAAGTATCCTTATTCTGGGTTCAGGGATTATGGGCTCTCTCAACGGTTGTTCTGGAGCTATTGGTTTTTTAATCTTCTTTTCCGGGATTTGTATGCTGATGGGGGCTTCTTCGGGCGTTTCCTTTTCCAGAATGAACACATATTCAACAACCGATGGCACAAATGCGAGGACCCTTGCCACATGGAATAACATATCGCGTGATTTTTTGATGTTCTTTATCGTTCCGATATATAGCCCTTTTGGAAACACCCCTCCCAGACCCGAGGTAATTACCGTATCTCCAGTATTAAGGGGTGAACCCATTGCTATATTGTCCAGAATAAGTCCATTCTTCTGGCGCACTATCCCAACTGCTCGTGTGCGAGAGTCCATGGCAGATGCCCTGAATCCCGGTTCTTCGATTGTCTGGATATAAGAAACATCCCTTTCCACACCCGTTACTATTCCCAGAAGTCCCTGGGGAGTTATGCAGGCCATGTCCTTTTTGACTCCATCCGCCCGTCCCTTGTTTATAATGATGATTCCCTTATTCGGATGTGGAGAGATTCCAATAACCTCTGCACAGAGAAGAGAGTGAGATGATCTTTCCTTAAAGGAGAGAAGATCTGTGAGTCGCACATTTTCCTCGATATATGATTGGTATAGTTCCTTCTCCCTCGAAATTTCAACGAGCCTTTTGCGTAATTTCCGATTTTCGTTTTTTGCATCCAGGATGGACACGACAGAGGTCAGCGGTTTCTGTAGATGTGATATAATCCTGGCAGAGCCAAGTTGGAAACTTTTGCCATATCTGGTGCTTCCCCATATTATGAGAAGTATTGATATAGCTATTAGTATCAAGAATGTCTTGTTGGAACTCACCTTTCTCTTCCTCCTTTTGACAGAATTTTGTAGTAATGTTCAAAGCTATCCAGTATTTTACCCGTTCCTTTAACCACGCACTCAACAGGATTTTCGGCGAGTTTCACGGGAAGCCCGGTTTCTTTTGATATGATTTCGGGAATACCTCGCAGGAGTGAACCACCACCAGTCATAACGATTCCAGATTCTACGATATCTGACGCAAGTTCGGGCGGGGTCTTTTCCAGTGAATCCCTCACAGCTGTGATTATCCTTCCCAGGGGTTCGTGGAGTGCGGATCTCGTCTCCTCAGAATTTACTTTTACGATTCTCGGCAGTCCCGCAACGAGGTCTATCCCCTTGACCTGCGTTTCTTCCTCCGCAGAGGAGGGCAGGGCGGAGCCTATAGTTATCTTTACCTCTTCCGCAGTTGACTCTCCGATGAGCAGATTGTACCTTTTCTTTAGATACTGCACGATGGCATCATTCATTTCATCTCCCGCCACCCTCACGGAGACATTTGTCACTATACCCGACAATGCTATCACCGCAATTTCGGTGGTGCCACCCCCAATATCTATCACCATATTACCCGAGGGTGCTTCAATGGGTAATCCCACTCCTATGGCGGCGGCGAGTGGTTCGGAAACGAGATATACCTCTCTTGCACCCGCATGTTCTATGGAATCTCTCACCGCACGGCGTTCCACCGCCGTTATACCCGATGGAACCGATACCACTACTCTCGGTCTTATGAAGAGCCTTCTTGCCTGCACCTTTGATAACAGTACCCTTATCAGCTCTTCAACCATCTCGAAATCGGCTATAACACCATCCTTCATTGGTCTTATTGCACTTATACTTTCCGGAGTTCTGCCGAGCATTCTCTTTGCCTCAAGTCCTATTGCTATCGACTTCTTTGTGGATTTCTCAATTGCAACAACCGTTGGCTCGTTTAATACAATTCCTTTTCCCTTGATATAAATCAATGTTGTTGCCGTGCCGAGATCTATACCGATGTCATTCCCAATGAACCATTTCATATAACCCCCCGAAGAAATATTTAAAATCAAAGATCAAAATGCAAAATTTTAGAATAGTGATAGCTGCTTTTTCTCTTTTTTCTCTCCAAGTATGTTTATCTCTCCGTATACGCCATCGTATCCCGGTAACACGCTCACCTTACCTTCTCTTACCCTTATTATCGCATCCGCAAGTCTATCCCCCGCTGCGGAAGCGAGTTCATCATATGTCACATCGATGAGACAGGCGAATTCATTATCAAATTTATTTATGAGTTTACGGTACTCCGTTTCGACACGCACAGATTTTACACCCACTGAGAATACATTGCTTATTATCTCCTTTAATGGGACCAGGTGTTTGAAGGGTATCGCATCTTTGGGTGCGGGTGTTCCCTTTTCCCTATCGGATAGGAGATGTATGCGATGCAGTACCCCAATAGTTATCCTCGTACCACACACGGGGCAGATGTTATCGTGGTAGATCGCCTCATCGGGCGATATCCTCACCCCACATTTTCTATGTCCATCGTAGTGGTATTTTCCCTCCTCCGGGAAGAACTCGACCGTGTACATAAATCTCTTTTTGTCTTTTTTCTTCAGCGTGTCGGTTATTTCAAAGTAATCTATGTCGCAGTCAAAGCAATTTGCTTCCCTTCCCAGGTTGCCAGGAGAATGCGCATCGGAGTTTGAGATGAGGGTGAACCTATCGAGTGCCGAGATACGCCAGTTCATCGGTGGGTCCGATGAGAGTCCCGTCTCAAGGGCAAATATTTCCTTCGTGTTCTCACCGAAACATTCCTCAATGGTGTCAAATCCCGAGAACGCCCCGAACAGTGAGAAGTGAGGTGTCCATATGTGAGCGGGGACAATAAAGGCATCTTTTGATGCCTCAAAAATGAGCCCCACCATATCGTCCGATGGGAGTGAGAGGATGGGTCTTCCATCGGAATTGAGCTTCCCATATCTGGAGAGTGCTCTGGCTACCCTGTCTGCATCTTCAAATGATGGAACATACACCAAGTTATGTATCTTTCTTAGTTTACCCTTTTTTACATAGATATTGCTCACCTCGGTCTCGAGGATGAAATAGACATCGTTGTACATAAATATGCCATTCGCACGGGGGGTGAGTGCAGATTTGAGTTCCTCCCTCCACAGGGGATGTGTGAAGTCTCCTGTGGCAACGAGAGAGAGACCCTTCTCCTTTGCTGCCCGCGCTATGTTCAGGGGAACCAGCTCTTTTGATGTCGCCCTCGAGTATTTAGAATGTATGTGCAAGTCCGCAAAAAATCGCATATGCTACCTCCCGAATCTCCTCGCGAGTTCCTCTATACTCCATTTTATCATTGTGGGTCTACCGTGTGGGCAGAAATATGGGTTCTCGGTTGCAAAGAGATTGTCTATAAGCGCGTTCATTTCCTCCGGGCTTAATTTCTCTTTCTGTTTGATTGCTCCCCTGCAGGCGAGTATTCTCGCAATGTCCGAAAAAGGCTTTGCATCCCTGATTTCATAAAGGATTTCCCTGAACTCGTCTTCGGTGATGTCTTTCAAAAAAGAGGATATACTGATTATCCTGATGGTTCTCTCTCCGAACTCCTCAACTTCAAATCCAAATTTGATAAGGGTATCTTTGAGCCGCATGAAGATCTCGTGCTCCTTTGCAGAGAGAACAACTATCAGGGGAAATAAGAGTTTCTGTGAGGCGGGTTTTTCCTTCATAATCCTTTCGTAAAGTATCCTTTCATGTGCGGCGTGCTGGTCAAGTATGAGGACACCGGTTTTTGTCTGAGCGAATATATACGAGTCGTGAAGTTGCCAGAAAGCTGTTGGCTCCATTTCCCATTCGTAACCACTCTCTCTTATCCCACCTTCTATTCCTATGCCAATTCTTTTCCTTACCGCCTCAAATATAGTGCCGTATACGAGATTCTCGGCTGCAAATCTGACCTCTTCCTTTCTCGGATGAACATTTACATCCACGATCTTCTTATCCACGGATAAATCGAGGATGAACGAGGGTGACCTTTCTCTCGTTGGGATTCCGTACGCATTTTTAACGGCGCTTCGTATGAGACCGTTCCTTATATGCCTTTTATTGACAAATATATATTCCAGCCTTCCCCTCTCTTTCAAATATTGCGGCAGGGATATGTAACCAGAAAGATTTATACCGTTTTTTTCGTGTTCTATGTATATCATCTCTCTTGTTACCTCGTCTCCGAAGAGTTCGTTTATTCTCTCTTCCGATGTGTTTTTTTCGAGGTGAAGGACGAGATTTTGATTGTGAAATAGAGAAAAGGAGATTTCGGGATGTGCAATGGCGGTCGCAGTTATCATTGTCTTGATCTTTTCCGCCTCCGCATAATCCGATTTTAAAAATTTTCTTCTCGCGGGCACATTGAAGAACAGGTTTCTTACGGTTACGGTAGTTCCGTCCTCTCGCGGTTTCGGCATAACCTCCTCAATATTTCCACCCCTTATTCTCAAATACGCACCCCCGGTTCCCCCTTTTTTCGTATGTATTTCCATTATCGATACCCTCGCAATGCTTGAGAGTGCCTCTCCCCGGAATCCAAGCGTGGAGAGGGTTTTTATGTCCTCGATACTTCCTATCTTACTCGTCGAGTGGGAGAGGTAAGAGAGTTTCGCATCCTCTTCCGTCATCCCCCCTCCATCATCCGCCACGGAGATAAAGTCCTTCCCACCACCGGTGAAAGATATTGATATTCTTTTCGCACCGGCGTCTATTGAATTCTCAACCAGTTCCTTTACAACAGATACCGGTCTCTCCACGACCTCGCCGGCGGCGATCTTCTGTATGGTATCATCGTCGAGTATTACTATCATAGTATGCACTAACTGTTGGACGCAAATACAGATAAAGACAGTAATTTAGTCATTGGGCTATCAAGCTATCGGGCTATAAGGCTATCAAGCTATCGGGCTATCACGCTATCGGGCTATCACGCTATGAGAATAATACAATCTGAAATCTACAATCTAAAATCTGTGTCAAGAAAAAAAATTAACCACGGATGAACATTTATCCCGAAGGAGGCGGGACGGATGTTCACAGATAGATAAAAATCTTTGAAATAAAATAACAAGTTAAATTCATAACATACCAAAGGGAGGTCGTGGCTAAAAATAATCAGTGTGATCAGCGTAAATCGGCGTCCAAAAATAAAAGCAATCAGTGTTCATCGCTGTCTATGGTTTTAACTATCTTTGGTTTCAGATTGATGTTGTTCTTCTGCCTTTTGTCTATCGACCTCAAAATGACGAACCACAAAGCAAGTAAGAGTAGTCCAATGAGACCCGATGCGGCTTCACCGAGTAGACGATTGAAAAAGAGAAATGCACCGCACAGAAGTATTATCGGAACGATAAATATGAGGGTCAGGGAGAGGTAAAAACTTCTTTTTGGTATCATCAGTATAACCTTGTCACCCTCCTTTGCTCCAATTTTGTTTTCCACTCGCACGATTCTTTTTTCTCCACCCATACAAAAAGCCCTCGCCGCACAGGATTTACAGCTATCCCCGGCTGCCTGTACAAAGGCGTCCGTCCCTTCCGTCTTTATTACGGTTCCATTTTCCAGCATAATTTGGTGTTTTACCATTATACCACAATTTTTCTCAAAAATCAAGAGAAAAAATCTGTTTTCGGTGGAACTTTTGTAGAGTTCGGGGTGGGACCTTTAGAAATTGAATCCTATTCCCACAGAAAAATCCTGTGGATTCAACCCGTTTTTAAAGGGTTTTGATTCATTCAGGGGAAAGAGGGACATCCCGAAGGAGATGGAGGCGGGGTTCAACCATACCTTTGGGTGTAATGATACACAAACTGCATATGGAACAACATATTCCGGCAGATAAGAGAGAGTACGAATTCCAAGAGTTAAGAATTCATGTCCCTCCTCATCCTTTACTCCCAAGAGGAGAGCACTCGACATCATGGGTATAAAAAGGAATGTTTGAATCCCAACCTGTATTGCCGGGACTATACGCTCGGAGGGAAATGGAGAGAGCCTTATACCACCAAAAACTCCAAAGTAATATGGAATTTCACCATCTTCAGTAGGTGTCGAATACCGTCCTTTTCCAACCGCTCCATAGAGCCTGGCATCGATAGACACCCGGTCTGTAAACCCGTAACTACCAAGTAAATCCATTCTGAGAAAATCGTAGCTGTAAGTGAGCGTATCCCCTTTATAATCAGCCCACTCATATGAAAAACCACATTGAGGTGTGAATCCTTTCCTTATTGTAGAAGTCTCGTATAAAGGTGGGACCGTAACACAACCGGTAAAAAAGAGCAGAGGAAAACCTCCCAACACCGGAAATAAAATTTTGTGGATGATGGTCTTTATGTTCTTATTCATGAAAGTCCTTATATATTCTGGGAAAATGTATCTCGCTTTCTTCGTAGGTACCGTCTCAATTGTTTTCATTTTTTTCTCATTAATTCTTTTTGCCACGATTCTATTGTACCATAAAATATCGTTTTTGTCAACCAAAAAGTGAATAGTTGAGCCCATCCCCACATCTTTATTCGGTCAAATCAGTAAAACTGAAATTTGAAGACCCGACCCCTCCATGCCTCCTATTCGCAAAAGTTTTTTCCCTTGACAAATCGGAATTTTTATTGTATTATATAAAGTGGGAGGGAAATCAGCATCACAGATGCCCAAAAATATCAGTTAAGCTTGTGATAAGCAAGAAGTTATTCAGAATGACCAGATTATTTTTCTTGGCGGCAGTATTGGCTTTTTTTCATGCCGATATTTCCTTGGGAAGTTGGAGCACACCGAGGCCTGTGGCGATGACATCAACAGATGACTGGGCAGTTGCTGCGACAGTTGACGATTTTAACCGAATCTGGACAGTATGGTATCAGGAAGAAGATGTAGGATGGCCAAACTATATTAGTGTAGTAGCAAGCTATTTTGCCGAAGGGGAATGGGTCGCGCCCATGGAGATTCTTCCGCCGAGTGAGTCTTACGGCTGCAGAGAATATCTGCATCCAGGAATAGCAAACGCATGGAGTAAGATTTGGGTAACATTTGGTGAGGCTCCAGTTCCTGTGAAAGGCGAAAAACAGGAGTTCTTTGGACTTAATGTGAGCTATTATGATTGTGGCTGGAGTGAGCCATTCACGATAGATTGGACAGGCGGCGACTGGGTTCCACTGGCATTCAGTGATGAAACGAACAAACTTTTCGTGGGATACGATGTGTGGGGACACAGCGGATGTCCTTATTGCAATGTTGACTTAGTATCTTGCATTAATGATACCTGGTCGACACTTGGAACCATTGTTGGAGGCTATTGCTGGCCAGGATATGACACTTGGGAGAGTAATTTTACACACTCTCTCGCAATCTATGATTCTCTTGTATGGATAGCATACGAATATTCTGGTTGTAGTGGGGGAAGCCACTATGAAGGCGGCTCCATAGTGTCTTACGACATAGAAGACTCTAATGTTACGTATTATTATGAAATAGGTGGAATGGAACCCGATATTGCGGCGGATTCACTTGGGAATATCTGGTTTGCATTTGTTGATACAGGGATTTCTATATATTATAGAGATACATCAGGAGTTTGGCACGAGGATTATTCCATTACAAGTGGGGGGTCTCCTTCCATAACCATTGATACAGCCGATCAGATTTGGATTGCATGGAGCGATGGTGCTGGCATATATGTTTCTCATAGGGATAGCATAGGTTGGGAAATTCCAGAATACATTTCTTTTGGTATTCGTCCAGAAACAGTCTCTGATGACTCTGGCCATATCTGGGTGCTTTGGGAGAGGCAAGGGAACATCTATTTCTCTACAACGAGACAAATACTTGATCCCGATATTATAGTCTCGGATACGAGTCACGATTTCGGTGGCGTTTCGATAGGAGACTCGCTTGATTGGACATTTATTATAGAAAATGTAGGTGATACAAATCTCGTAGTCGGTAGTATAGTTTTAGATAACCTTCAATTTTGCCTTGTATCGCCAAGTTTTCCACAAACTATAATACCTTTTGATTCTGTTGAAGTTACAACAAGGTTTAAACCAAGCACACCGGGAATTCAGCATTGCACACTTACTATCCATTCTAATGACCCAGATGAAGGGGCTCTTTATATTAAGTTGAAAGGAGGGATTGGACCAGAAATTGTGCTTTCAGATACATTCCACTACTTTGGAAATGTCATAGTGGATTCTTCAAGGGAGTGGTCATTCATAATAAAGAACCGGGGAAATATTAACCTTGTAATTGACAGTTTACATTCCACACAGCCCGTATTTGGAGTTGTCTCACCCGGGTTCCCACAAATAGTGGTGCCGGATGATAGCATGGGTGTAACTCTTCAGTTTACCCCCCAGGACACAGGAGTAATTTCTGGCAGCATCTCTATTTACTCAAGTGATCCCATCAACCCCATTTGTAATATTCACCTTTTAGGACGAGGGATAATGCCAGATATTAAATTATCCGATACTTTGCATGACTTTGGCGATGTCTTTCTGGGTGATTCAGCCTACTGGCATCTCTTTATAAAGAATAGGGGAAATGCTGATCTCATAGCTGATAGCCTTGTCTTGGATAATGTGGTATTCGAGATAGTTTCGCCGCTATTTCCAGATACTATCACTCCTTTTGACAGTATTGATGTATACATCAGATTTGCACCACAGGATACAGGCACAGAAGAAGGTTTAATCAAGGTTTATTCAAACGACCCAGATGAACCACTTTTACAGGTAAGGGTTCTTGGTTGTGGTACATTAGGTGTGGAGGAGATTGAGTTAAAGCCCACCGTATTCAGCATGATGCAAAATATTCCGAACCCATTTGTAAACAAAACAGTAATAAAATATCAGTTGCCAACCGATTGCCATGTCATGGTGAAGATTTACGATTTTGCTGGGCGTTGTGTGAGGCAATTGTTAAACGCAAATAAACCTTCTGGATATTACAAAATCATCTGGGATGGCAGAGATAATAGAGGTAAAAAACTACCTGCAGGAATCTATTTTTGCAGACTTGAAGCGAGAAAATTTACGACTACGCGAAGACTCACGATGCTGCGATAGTACCAAAAGTTAGCCTAATAGAATCCACCATAAAGGAATATAATAAGAAAATCATTTGTTTCTCAACGGTCCTTTATTTATGTCGCCCGATTCGCCAAGATTTATAGTTGATTTTATGCTGGGCAAACTTGCCAGAAATCTGCGGTTGCTTGGATTTGACACCGTGTATATCAGACATCTGAACAGAAAGGATATACTGACTCGCACTCTCGAAGGGGGAAGAATTCTACTCACGAGAGCCCACAGTTTTCCAAGAAGAAGTGACATATATATCATAGAAACGGATGAACCTCTTGAGCAGACGAGAGAGGTGGTCAAGGTATTCAACCTCTCACCGAGACCCTTTACACGATGTGCGGTATGCAATCTCCCCATTGAGAAGGTGAATAAAGAAGATGTAAAAGAGAAAGTACCACCGCATGTTTTCAAAACACAAAATGAATTCGGCAGATGTAAGGAATGCGGGAGGATATACTGGAAGGGCACGCACTACGAGCACATCAGCGAGATGATAGGGAAAATAATGGGGTGATGGGTTAATGGGGTAATGGGGTAATGGGGTGATGGGGTGATGGGGTAATGGGTTAATGGGGTGATGGGTTAATGGGGTGATGGGGTAATGGGTTAATG
>DFBT01000013.1:7208-28696 GCA_002366725.1 Caldifarciminota bacterium UBA3073 | reverse complement strand
GACATACTGCCGATTATTACCCCTATTCACTACATGGTAGATAAGTCCTGAAAAAATAACCCTTGGCAATCTCCCCATATCGTATATCATACCACAAAAACTGCATTTTGTCAAGAAAAAAATTCTCTCTCTAATCTCCTGGTGTATAAGGAGTTACGATGAACTGACACCAATATCGCTAATCTCCTGGTGTATAAGGAGTTACGATGAACTGACACCAATATCGACACCAATATCGGACACCACATTGTAAAAAGCTCCCGGATATTCAATGCGTGGCTTGCGAGCCATTTGCATCTCCTTTTAATTTGATTATACCATACTTCTCATCCGATGTCGAGTTTTATTTTCCAGATTCCAGCTCATACGAGTCTGTGACCTGACCCCAGCTGATTTCGCCTTTCTATATCAGATTATAGCATTAAATATGGCAAAAGTCAAGGAAAAATAGTTCAAAAAACTTGACTTTTCCTTGATTTTGTGGTATACTTTAACCAATGAATAGAACATTTCTTGAATTTGAGAAGCCCATAGTGGAGTTGGAGCGGAAGATAGATGACCTGAAATTGCTCCAGCAAGAGGGAATTGCAGATTTGGGAGATGAGATAGCCGGTCTCGAGAAAAAACTAAAGAAACTGCAGGACGATATATACGGAAGCCTCACACGGTGGCAGAGGGTTCAACTCGCAAGACATCCCGCAAGACCCTATTTTCTTGACTATGTGAGGTACATAACAGAAAATTTTTTGGAGATCCACGGTGATGGATGCTTTAGAGACGATCCCGCAATCATCTGCGGGCTTGCCAGGATAAAGGGGAAGTCCGTTGTCCTCATCGGACAGGAGAAGGGAAGAACCACGAAGGAGAAGATAAAAAGGAACTTTGGAATGGCGCATCCAGAGGGTTATAGAAAGGCACTGAAGGTGGCGAGACTTGCCGCAAGATTCGGGAAGCCACTGGTTTGTCTCGTTGATACAACGGGGGCATATCCCGGAATAGGTGCGGAGGAAAGGGGACAGGCGCAGGCAATTGCGGTAAATATAAAAGAGTTTGCTCATCTGCCCACGCCCATAATTGTCGTCATCACGGGTGAGGGTGGCAGTGGTGGAGCACTCGGGATAGGTGTTGGCGATGTCATTGCCATAATGCAGTATGCCTATTATTCCGTGATATCACCCGAGGGATGTGCATCGATATTGTGGAGAGACGCGTCGAAGGCTCCCGAGGCGGCGGAGGCGCTGAAGGTAACTGCTCAGGACCTCATCGAACTCGGCGTGGTTGATAAGGTGATACCCGAACCATCTGGTGGAGCACACAGAAACCCCAATGAAGCGGCGTCCATCCTCAGGGATTTCATTTTGGGCGAAATCGACAGGCTGTCGGGGATACCCGTTGAGGAACTCGTAAAGAAACGCATAGAGAAATTTCAGGGAATGGGAGTTGTTAAACGGGACATATGATAAATGAACCTCTTCAAAGAAAGTCTTCACACAATAATCACCCAGGTTTTTTGCCTTCTGTTTGGTATCGGAGTGAGCATTGTCCTGAACAGAGTGCTTGGACCCGCCAGCAAGGGTGAATTTGTATCACTTCTCTTTATTCCACAACTCGTAATATCCTGTACAACCCTTGGACTCGCCGTATCCGGCTCGTATTTCATAGGCAAGGGGAAATACCCGGAGGGAGATATTGTTTTAAGCAATCTAGGGAGGCGAGGGTAATATGAGCAAGATAGGGATTGTCTTGTTGTTGGTTCTTCTTCTCTCCTGTAAGAGGGAGAAGAAAGCAGAAAAGATTGACACCCATCCTGTGGGTAAGACCATAAGCGAATTTGAGGTGGTCGAGACGATGAAGGGTAGGGTATTGTGGAAACTTGGGGCAGAGAAGGCGTATGTTTACGGAGATACCACAGTTATAAACAATGTCCATCTCTCCTTCTACGATATGGATGGAGAAGTTTCCTCCGTGCTCACTTCAGATTCCGGTTATGTATTTCCCTCCAGCGACATGCTGGCAAAGGGCAATGTCGTGGTAACCTCCATGGAATCGGGTAGAATACTCAAAACGGAGACACTTTACTGGAAACAGAAGAGAGAGAAGATCGTGTCGGAGGACAGTGTGACGATAATAACGGAGGACGGTGTGGTAAAGGGAAACTGCTTTGAGTCGAACCCGAATCTCACGGAGATAAAGATGAGGGAGGTGAAGGCGAAAGGAGAGCAGAGGTGATATTCTTATTCTTCCTACTTTCATACACGGTAAAGGCAGACAGCTCCATATACATAGAGCCATATACATACCTGTATGATAATGTGGAACTCGTGCTCGACACCGTAACTGTAACATCCGATAGGGCACTTGTGACAGAGGATAGCATAAGGGTATGGGGCGATCTCAAGATAGAAAAGGGGGACCTCATAATATACGGAGGTCTGGGTAGATACTTCTTTGACAGGATATATTATATAGAGAATGGAATGAGGGCAGAGAGGAGAGAAGATACCCTCACGGCTGGAAGGGGGAAACTATATGAGGAGAGAAACGAGGTGTATGCGAGAGACTCACTGGTCATCTGGAGTGAGGGGAAGAGCATAGAGGGGGATGAGGGCTCTTATAATTTTGAGACGAGAGAGGGTGTCATCTGGGGCGAGGTTCTTTTTAAATCGAAGAAAGACACCGTTGAACTCAACTCCGATACCGTTAGGGTGTATGGTGACACACTCGTTGTGGCGAGGGGGAATACACTCACAAAGGCGAAATTTAAGGTGTATTCAGATACACTCCGATATTATATAGATAAGGACCTCCTCGTGTTCTTTGGCAGACCACTTGTCATAACTGAGAATGACAGCCTTAGCGGCGATTATATGGAGATGTTAATAAAGGATGGAAAGATAATAGAACTGCGGGCAAAGGGGAATGTAAGGGGAGACAGACGGGAGAGATAAGAAAAATTGGTTTGGCCAGCCACACCTATCCATTTTTTTCTTGACATAGGGGAATATTTATGTTATAATTTGCCAGATTCTTGACGACATTTCTTCCTTATTTACCTTGGAGGAACGATGCGAAGTAACCTTACATGGAAATTTACGGTGGTTATAATTGCCGTGGGACTCTCCCTGTGGCAGCTTTCATATACAATAAGGAACCTCTCTCTCACCCCCGAGGAGAAAGAGGAGCTCCCGGAGGGTTATGTGAAAAAGATGGGGAAAAAGGCGCTCAAATTGGGGCTCGACCTGAAAGGAGGCATGCATATAGTTCTCACGGTAGATAGAAGTAAGCTTCCCGAGGGCATTGGTGCGAAGGATGCGCGAGACAGGGCAATGGAGATAATAAGAAACAGGGTAGACCAGTTCGGTGTTGCCGAACCGCAGATCGCAAGGCAGGGGGAGGATAGGATCGTCATCCAGCTTCCCGGGGTGGTGGACAGGGAACGCGCCAAAGAAATCATAGGAAAGACCGCCCTTTTAGAATTCAAACTCGTGGAATCTCCCGATAATTTTGAGGGTATACTCAGGAATATTGACGGGATTGTATATGACTACGAGCTGAAACAGGTAAATTACGACAGTACCCTAATCCCCCAGAATCCTTTCCTCTCACTCGTTTACAGTAGAAAGGTTGCGGAATATGATTTGCCAACCCTTAAGAAATATCTCTCGCTGGAAGGGGTAAAGAGTGTTATCCCCAAGAATATAGAATTTCTCTTTTCAAAACCAAGGAAAGAGGATGCGATGAAATATAGAACTCTGTACATCTTAGAGAAGCAAGCCGTGCTTACGGGCGAGGCACTCGTTGATGCGAAGATGGGAATCGGAACGGCGAAGAATCCCACAGCGGCGAGGGTTGACCTCACGATGAAGCCCGAGGCAAGGAGAAAATGGGCGAGGATAACGGGGGCAAATATAAACAGGCAGATTGCCATAGTGCTGGACGGGGTTGTTCAGTCTGCACCGAGGGTTATAGAGCGCATAGCAACTGGAAATTCTATGATAGAGATGCCCGGCGCCGATGTCAAGGATGCACAGGACCTCGCACTTGTATTGAGGGCGGGTGCACTCCCCGCACCCCTTAAAACCATCGAGGAGCGCACGGTTGGACCGACACTTGGTTCAGATTCGGTGAGAAAGTCGGCAAAGGCGATGCTTCTGGGCACTATCCTCGTTCTCATCTTTATGGCGATATACTATAGAAGCTGCGGGTTGATTGCGGATTTTGCCGTTATGCTGAATATATTCTTTTTGCTTGCCTTACTGTCGGGTCTTGGTGCCACCCTCACCCTGCCGGGTATCGCCGGTATAGTCCTCATCATCGGTACGAGCGTGGATGCTAATGTCCTGATATACGAGAGGATAAGAGAGGAGCTGACTGCGGGTAAGACCGTCAGGGCGGCAATAGGCGCTGGATATGGGAGGGCATTCAGAACTATTCTGGATGCGAACGTCACGACACTACTCATGGCGATAGTGCTCTACTATTTTGGGACGGGGCCAATAAGGGGATTTGCGGTTGTCTTATCCCTGGGTATAATATGCAACTTTTTCACCGCTATATTCATAACGAGACTCACGCTCGATTATATTACATCGAGACCCGGAGTGAGGGGAATAGCAATATAAGGGGGAAGCTATGATAAATTTCTTTGGAAAAACCAACATTGACTTCGTAGATTTCAGACGCAAAGGGTTTATGTTATCACTTGCCTTGCTCATCGTGGGTATTATTTCAGTTATCGTTCAGGGTGGGCTTAATTACGGACTGGATTTTACGGGTGGTTCGTTCGTTGAGGTTCATTTCGACGAGAACATTGACATCGGGACCATGCGTTCGGTAATATCAGAGATAGGACTTGGAGATGCCGTTATACAGAGGGTCAGTGAGGTGAATTATAATTATATTATAAGAACACAGCTGACCGGGCATGAGGGAAAGAGTATCGGGACAGTCTTGAATCGTGTTCTAAGTGAAAAATTTCCCGGGAAGGGTGTGAGAATTGAGAGGGAAGAGATGGTGGGTCCGGTGATATCGAGGGCGTTACAGGCAAAGGCGATATGGGTGGTTCTGCTCGGTATGTTTATCATTCTCATATATGTAAGCGTAAGATTTACATACAGATTTGGCACCGCATCTGTTATTGCACTCTTCCACGATGTTCTGATAACCGTAGGGGTTCTCTCCATCGTGAGGGCGGAGTTCTCGTCGGCCACCATTGCGGCACTCCTCACCATAATAGGGTATTCAATAAATGACTCAATAGTTCTGTCAGACAGGGTGAAAGACAATTTGAAGGGGGAAAGAGGCAGGAAAAGTTTTGCCGAAATAGTGAACTCGGGCGTAAATCAGAACCTCGCAAGAACGGTAAACACATCCCTTACAACATTCTTTGTCCTCCTCGCACTCTATTTTCTGGGTGGGAGGATGATAAAAGACTTTACGCTCACCTTGCTCATCGGTGTCGTAATCGGAACCTATTCATCCATAGTTATAGTGGCGGGACTGGTCGTGGACTGGGAGAGGAGAAGTCCCATATACTCTCACAGGGCTAAGAGGTAGGCAATTATTTTATCTTATCCGTAATCGCCTTTGCCATATTGAGGGTCGATGCATTTCCTCTCATATCGTATGTCTTTACTTTTCCCTCTTTTATTACCTCCGCGACGGCATTCTCCAGCCTCACGGCGTCTTCTCTCTCCCCGAGCCATTCGAGCATAAGTTTCACCGCAAGTATTGTCGCTATAGGATTCACCTTATACTGCCCGGCGTACTTTGGAGCGGAACCGTGTGTCGGTTCAAATAGGGCGAGACCGTCACCTATGTTGCCCGATGAGGCAAATCCCAGTCCACCTACCAATTGACCGCTAAGGTCGGAGATTATATCCCCAAACATGTTTGATGTAACGAGGACGGAATACTTCTGCGGATTCTTTATGAGCCACATACACATCGCATCCACATTGGTCTCCTCGAGTTCAATATCCGGATACTCTCTCTTGATCTCCCTCGCCTCCATTACCATCATTCCCGATGTCTCCCTTATCACATTTGGCTTCTCCACGACCGTAACCTTCCTCCTGCCCGTCTTTTTTGCATATTCAAATGCCTTCCGGACGATTCTTCCGCATCCCTTTTTTGAAAATATCCTCATTGATATTGCGAGTTCATCCCCCGGCACATCCTTAAATCTCTCCATCTTGGCGTGGTGTTTCAGGAGATAACTCCTCAGTTCTTCCGGTGTGGGATAAAACTCAACCCCGCTGTACAGTCCCTCTGTGTTTTCCCTGAACACGACTATATCTATTTCGTCCCTGTAATTTAGGGGATTGCCGGGATATGCCCTACAGGGTCTCATATTCGTATAGAGGTCAAATATCTGTCTCAAGGCAACTATCGGACTGTAGTATGTGAGACCCTTTCCCTTCAACTCCGGGGAGAGTTCCGCCTCTGCCTCCTCCCTCGGTTTCGATGTAATTGCGCCGAAAAGGGCACAGTCAACCGTTTTTAAGACATCGATGGTTCTCTGCGGGAGGGCATTGCCCTCCTCAACCCAGAATTTCCAGCCGACATCACAGGATATATATTCTGCATTTAGATTTATCCCGTCGAGTACTATCCTCGCTGCATCCATCACATCCTTTCCCACCCCATCCCCGGGCATCCACGCTATCCTGTATCTCGCCATAAAACCTCCTTCATGGTTAAATTCTTTTAACTCACCACCAAGGCACGAAGACACTAAGATTTTATATTTCTTTATTCTTTGTGAACTTTGTGTTCTTCGTCGTCAACTCTTTATTCACCACCAAGGCACAAAGTATGTTTTTGGATAAATTCTTATTTTTATCTTTTATGTTCTTGGTGCCCTTTGTGCCTTTGTGGTTAAAGCCCTTTTCATATCGCAAGCCCCAGGGCAGTTGAGAGGTAGTTGCTTTTCTCCACCGCATTGGAATTGAGTGGATAAATCCTTCTCAGTGGACGCAATATCTCAACGGATATTCCCAATTCTTCTTCGAGGCCGAGCGCCCTTTCGACCTCGCCCGTAACCATAATCCCCTTGATATTACCGAAATGTGTAATTCTCTTTTCGAGTTCATTCTGAACGGTGTCCTTAACCGGTATGTATTCACCGTAGTACCCGTCGTAGACGAGATTGAGGGTGTTCTCTTTTATGTCGCAGAGAAGGTATCCCTCTCTGCCGGGATAAGAGAATTGAAATATCCTATAGAGGGCATTAAGGTCGACATCCACAAAATCTGGGTCCTTTCCAATTTTCTGGAGCAAAGAGAGTGTATTCAGCACATCCTCTCTTGCCTGTACAGTTGCAGTGACTTCCACCATCTCTTGAAAATGTCCCTTCCTGTAAAATCTCGCTATGTCTGTATCTGAGAGTTCTATGTGACGCCTCAGCTCTTTATTCAGGAGTTCATCGGGGGCAATGAATCTTGCTATCCTTCCTTTCGTACAGGTTGTAACCCTTCCCTCACCAACTTTGTCTTTTATCGCTTCGAATGCAGACACCACAAAAAAATCCTTCAGGATATATCCCTGAAGGCAGACAAGAACGATGGGGGGACCCGGGTCTATTGAATAGGTAAGCATAGAGGGGGTCTGTCCTTGCAATCCCCTTAAAAACAGGGGAGACAACGCTACGATGTATACCCAAAAATCAACCTGTCCATGCAGTGGTCAAGAATGGCCATCCCGAGAACTGAAGATGGCTTGGGTCTTTTTAGTTTTAGCTACTACCGGGCTACGGTGTATACCTTTCTCTGTTTGAATTCTTCTTTCTTGCCCTTGTTCCAGTTCTGGACGGGGCGATAGTAACCCACCACTCGCGAGTATACCTCCGTCTGCTTGCCGCACAGGGGGCAGGTATAGTACTCTCCTCTTATATATCCGTGTTCATCACATATAGAGAATGTGGGTGTCAGGGTGAAATACGGGACTCTGAAATTCTCTGCGAGCCTTTTTACAAAGCGAGCACAGGCATAGTCATCGTCTATCTCTTCGCCGAGATATGCATGTATAACGGTTCCACCCGTATATTTTGACTGTAGGCTCTCCTGCAGTATGAATGCTTCAAATACATCATCCGTATAGCCCACGGGAAGCATTGTCGAGTTGGTATAATACGGAGCCTCTTTCCCCTGCGTGATTATATCCGGGAACTTCTGTTTGTCCAACCGCGCGAGACGATAGGCGGTTCCCTCAGCCGGTGTTGCCTCAAGATTATATATATTCCCCGTCTCCTCCTGAAAATCCGACAGTTTCACGAGCATAAAATCAAGTACCTTCTCTGCAAAGGCTTTTCCTCTTTCAGTTCCTATATCCTCTCCAAAGAGATTCAGACAGGCTTCGTTCATTCCGATAAGCCCGATTGTGGAGAAGTGATTTACGAGTGTACCAAGATATCTATTTGTATAGGGTAAAAGCCCTCTTCGTATATTCTGTTCGACAACCCTGCGCTTCAGCTCAAGCGAGTCCCTTGCGAGGTCCATAAGGGATGAGAGTCTTTCCAGAAATTCATCTTCGGTCTCCGATAAATAACCCAGTCTTGGCATATTTATGGTCACTACACCCGCAGAACCGGTTGAATCTCCCGAACCGAACAGTCCTCCGGTGACATTTCTCCTGAGTTCTCTTAAATCCAGCCGCAATCTGCAGCACATACTCCGCACATCCGATGGTTTGAGGTCTGAGGATATGAAGTTGGAGAAGTAGGGGAGCCCGTACCTGGATGTTGCCTTGAATAGAAGGTGTGCATTCTCATTATTCCAGTTGAAGTCGGGGGTGAGGTTGTAGGTGGGTATGGGGAAAGTAAATATTCTTCCCTTGTTATCTCCGCTGAGCATGACCTCCAGGAATGCCTTATTTATCATGTCCGATTCTTTCTGAAACTCACCGTAATATCCGAAATCAGATGCATAGTCACCGTCTATGGTGACCTTTTGATCCCTCAAATCCTCTGGGATCGTAAAGTCAAAGGTGAGATTTACAAATGGTGTCTGTCCCCCCCATCTCGAGGCGACATTTACGGAAAATACAAATGTCTGGATAGCCTGATAAACATCATCGTATGATAATCCTTCCTTTCTCACGAACGGGGCGAGAAATGTATCGAACGAGTTGAATGCCATAGCGCCAGCCCACTCGTTCTGAAGTGTTCCCAGGAAATTTACCATCTGGCCCAGGGCAGTCTCGAGGTGCTTTGGGGGAGACGCCTCTACCTTCCGCGGCACGCCATTAAAGCCCTCAAAGAGCAATTGCCGCAGTGACCATCCCGCACAGTAACCCGCAATGCCCATGGAAAGGTCGTGTATATGAAAGTCGCCTTCGGTATGTGCCCTCGCGATCTCCGATATGTATATATTCTCGAGTGTATAGCTTGCAATCATAGAACCCGCCGTGTGCATCATAAGTCCCGAAAGGGAGTAGTCCGCATTTGCATTTTCCCTCATTCTCCAGTCATCCTCTGTGAGATAACCGTTAACCGTATCACTTACATCCATAAGGAGCCTCTTGGTTTTCCTTAACTCGGTATGTCTCTGTCTGTACAGTATGTACGCCTTGGCGGTAGCAGCCTTGCCGTTTTCAATCAGGACCTTCTCGACGACATCCTGAATCCTCTCTATGTGGGGAGGTTGTTCGAACTTTGCAAGTGTCTTTACAATCTCGTCCGTGAGTGCCTTTGCGTCGAGTTCTTCACCCGTGGCGGTTGCCGCCTTTATTATGGCGTTTTGTATGCGGAATGGGTTAAAAGGCGCCTTATATCCATCCCTCTTTTTAACAAAATCCAACATGAAAACTCCCGGGTTGAATTTTTAAAACTAAGTTACTTTTTTTGCTACGGTTTTTTTACCACCGAACAACACGGAATTACAATGAATTATTATTTTCTTTATTTATCTATGAATATCTGCGTGCATCTGCTTCCCATACGGTTCCTTTAACAGAGTCATTCCAGTATCTTGTCCGTGGTTTTAAAGTGAAATTTCGCCGCCTCTCTCAACACATCTCTATCATATTTCTCCACGAGCATCTTTCCACATCTGATAGTATCGTCATTTATGCCTATGGGGAGAGCGATTCCATATTCCCTCTGTGCCTTTGTAAACCAGTTGAGAAATCTATCGCGGGCGATTATGCTCGCTGCAGCAACGGCAATATCGTCCTCCGCCCTCTTTCTTATGTCGAATTCAATCCTCGGAAATGCCGCCGCTATCAGTTTTGCTCCTCCAAAGTCATCGACCACAACGTATTTGCACTCGGTCTCCCTCAGAATATTCTTTATTGCCGTCTTGTGCGCCCACAGAAGAAACCCATTTATAGTCCTCATGCTGGAGTATAACTCGTTGTATCTCTTCGGTGTGACCAGGACGATCGAGTGGATACAGTTTGTGACTATTGACTCACTTAATGCCCTGATATTGGATACCGCTATCTTTTTTGAATCCCTCACTCCAAGATCCGCCAACAGCTTCTCTTCATCTTCGCCGACCTTCACCCCTGCCACCACGAGCGGTCCGAAGTAAGATCCCTTACCCGATTCATCCGTTCCTATTCTGTCCATTTACAGCACACCCTTACAGACACTTATAAATGAGGAAAAGAGACGTTTGATTGCGGGACTCTCTCGAAAGAGGCTCTCGGGATGAAATTGAACTCCAATTACGAACTTGTGTTTTGTGCTCTCTATGCCCTCCACTACCCCATCATCTGCATAGGCTGATATGATAAATCCAAATGCGAGTTCCTTTATCACTTGATGGTGGAAACTGTTCACCATCAGTTCTTCCTCTTTTAAGATACCGAATAATTTTGTGCCTTTCTCTATCCTTATGCGGTGCGAGGGTGTTTCTCTGGGGAGCTTCTGCCAGTGCGATTCTACACGCTGCTTGAGTGTGCCTCCACCCGTAACATTCAGAATCTGGCAACCCCTGCAGATACCGAGCACCGGCAATCCCTCTTTCATGGCAACCTTTGCCAGTGCAAATTCGAAGCTGTCTCTCCCCCTGTATACCCTTGAGAGATGCGTCATTCTGTGTTCGCCGTAAAATATGGGGTCTATGGCCCCGCCGCCGGTGAATAAAACCCCGTCAATTCTCGATAACATATGGGTAGCGAGAATTATATTATCGTCACCGTTTATATCAACGGATGGCAGGAGAAGTGGAATACCGCCACATTCCATTATTGCGGTAATGTATCTGCTCAGCGTATAATATCTCGATGCAGTTATGCCCGTGGTCAAACCTATAAGTGGTTTCATAGTTTTTTTCAAAAGCGCCCTCAAGAAAGCTCTCTACTTATGTGTGCCTCTGGCAAACTCCCCCACCATCTCACCTATCTTCGCCTCTCCCTCGAAAGCGGTGCCTATGACGACAAAGTCAGCCCCCGCGTCCACCTTTTGTCTTGCGAGGGATGCATTCCGCAAACCCCCACCAACTATGACGGGTATGTCTATGTATGATTTCACACCGCCTATCATCTCATCGGGTACGGGGACCTCTGCACCGCTTCCAGCCTCAAGGTAAACGAATTTCATGCCGAAATACTGTGCCGTGAGGGCGTGGAATTTCGCAGTGTTCGTCCCGTCTCTGGGAATCGGGAGGGTGTTTGATATATATATAACGGATGAAAGATGTCCACCATCCACAAGGATATACCCACAGGGGATGGGCTCTATCCCATATTTTTTAATAAGTGGTGCCCCCAGTACCTGTTCACCCACAAGATAGAGAGGATTTCTACCCGAGAGAAGTGACAGAAAGAAGATGGCGTCTGCATTTCTCGATATCTGGAAATGGCTGCCGGGGAATAGTATTACGGGCAGGGTGGTATTTAACTTGACCTCCTTCAAATAGTCATCGAAACCGTCAATATCATATGTGCTTCCACCCACGAGGATGGCATCCGCACCACCCCTTTCAACCTGGGGGACTACACTTCTTATATGTTTTATATCCGTCTTGTCCGGGTCGAGCAGGAAGAGGAATCCGGCTCTTCTCTTTTTCATTATCTGCAGGAGGTATGAATACACACCCATAAAAAATATCAAACCTGCCTGCCCATACGGGTCCGTAGGGACCGGCAGGCAGGTATCAAAAATCAAAATTTTTCTCCTTCGGGGTACCCATGAAGTGGATCATTCTCCACTTCTCCTTGCTTATCTATACGGATCTCATACGAGTCTGTGACCTGTGGACACCTTACCGATAACCTATTTACCTAATAACCTGATTACCGTTTTTGTCTGGGTCTATCTCTCCTGAAGGAGCACCGCGTAGTCACCCACCTCCGGGGATACTCCCTCTATTACCTCTGCGGTGCCGCCGTCATCTCCAAAATACCCCGTGACCTTTATCTTTCCCACATCTTCCTGCGTATAGCCTATCACTATTCCCGTCTCCGGACTCTTTATCTCCTTTCCCGGTCTTCTCACAGTGAGGATTGTGCCAAGGGGAAGGTTGGACCTTTGCCCCGCGTCGAGATACACCTTCTCTCCTTCAAATTCTGCAACCCTGCAATACCAGGTGGTCTTGGAGAGTTGTTCTTCGAGGTTCTTCACAAATTTCACGACCGCCTGGCGAAATGCCTTCTGTCCCAGGAGTTCATCGTAGCCACCCGATGTCCCAATGCCGAGAACCTGGGTGTAATCCCTCTCGGCACTTCCACTTCCCGTCTCGGTGTATGTTATCTGCCCCGTCTCCACATCAACTGTCCTCACATCGACGGTCGCCTCCGCAACCTGCTTCTTTGTGCTCCACAGAAGGCAGTTTGAGCCCTCTGTATGTACCCCGAACTGTGATACACTTCCCGTTACGATTGCGTTCAACCCGAGCATTCTTCCCATCTCTGCCTGCTGGTCGGGGGCGAAGTATTTACTCCGCTCGAGTTCCTGTTCAGCTACGAGATTGTCGAACTTCTCCCTCTCTATGAGTATGAACCTGTTGGACTTACCGAGTTCCGTTATGAGGATATCTGAAACTGCCTCGCCGAGCCTTCTCTCTCCATATCTCGTCTTGTTTTCAAAGTCAATAACGGCGACCTTTCTCTTGGGTCCCTTTATCTCTTCACTTTCTTTATAAGTGATTCCCGGCTCTTCTTTCACCACCTGTCTGCTCGCACATCCGAGAACAAGAAGAGGCAGGATGAAAAGGAGTCTTTTCATATAACCCCCATAGTAAAATTAAATATCAAAATGCAAAAATCAAAATTTCTAAAAGCCCTCGCTTTACCGGCAGGAAACAATGCCATAATAACTTACTAATTAACTATTCAACTAGTTAACTAATCAACTTACCAATTAACTAACTAACTCAAAATTGGGTAGATCATAAAAGATTATACCATACTTCTATCTAAAAGTCAAGAATTTTTTTTAGAATTATAAAAAACCACAGATTTCACGGAAGGACAAGCGGGGTATACAGATAGAAGATTTAAGGATGCGAGAACGAGTTAAAAATTTTTATTTCCTTGACAATGACAATATTTTATGATAGAATAGAATCACGGCAAGAAAAGCAAGAATTGATTCTTCTTTTTATATGAAGAAACTGTTTATTATATTTGCCGCATTGGTATCTTTAATTTCCATTACTAATGCGGAATTGCAGGAGGAAAGCGGGTATCATATCTGCCGTGCCAGCCGCAAGAGAGCTTTTGTCTCCGGCGAGGCGATTGTATGTATGAGTGCGGATGTACGGGGAGGGATGGAAACTATTCCATCACGCAACGCACTTAAGGAAAAATTCGGGGTATATAGCATAGAAAGATTGACGAGAAGGGAACCCGATAATATAGAAAAGATTCACCACCTGGACAGGTTGTACCTCTTCAGATTCAGTAAAGAGGAGCCCGTTGCTAATTTTATCAACTATATAGCGAGAGATGATGCGATAGAATATGCGCAGCCAAATTTCCTGTACAAACTCTTCTGCGACCCAAATGACTCTCTCTTTGCAGAGCAGTGGAACCTCCGCAAGGCAAAATTCACCGATGGATGGGACCATCAGACGGGAGACCCTTTGGTTACTATAGCGATGGTCGATGCCGGGCTCGACTGGAGCCATCCCGACCTGTGTGACAATACTTGGGTAAATCCGGGTGAGGACTTAGATGGGGATGGTGTGGTTTTTGATTCCGATGACCTGAACGGTGAAGACGACGACGGAAATGGTTATATCGATGACCTTATCGGTTGGGATTGGACACACGATGATAACGACCCAGCTCCAACATTTACTGGCGAGGACCACGGTACTTTGTGCGGTGGAATTGCGAATGCAGTGACCAACAATAATGAGGGTATCGCCGGAGCGGCTTATAACTGTAAGTTGATAGCATTAAGATGTACTCATCCCGAGGAGCCACTTTCAATATCGACCTGGGCGGCAATTTGTGCGATAGTTTATGCCAGGGTGATGGGTGCGGATGTTATAAATATGAGTTGGGGTAGTTGTGGATATGACAATGTGCTGAACGATGTTATACAGGCATCTCATTTATCTGGTATGGTTATAACTGCATCTGCCGGAACTTATTGTGATTCATCTGTTATTTGTTACCCGGCGGGGTATGAGAATGTCATAGCGGTTACTGCTACAGATTCTTCGGATCGTAAATTGGGAAACGCGAATTACGGAGATTGGATCGATGTATGCGCACCCGGGCAGGATATATATAGCACAATTCCTGAGGGTGGCTATGGGCTCTATTCTGGCACATCGGTTGCTGCCCCACAGGTTGCGGCGCTGGTTGCTCTGTTGAGGGCACAAAATCCCGATTCCTCTAACTTTTGGATAGAACATCGAATATTTGAGACCTGTGATAATATAGATAGTCTGAATCCCGGTTATGAGGGAAAACTTGGACACGGGAGGATAAATGCTCTTGAGGCATTATCTTCTGTAGGCATTGAAGGAAACAACCAGGCTATTAAGAGGATAAAGTTACGAATACACCCAAACCCCGCTTTCTCCAGCTTGGAACTACACTATGCCATACCATCTTCTCAAGAAGTGGTCCTGAGAATATACGACATATCCGGCGGGTTGGTAAAAGAATTGGTAAATGATAGCCAGAATAAGGGGAACCATGCGGTAATCTGGGGCGCGAAAGATTTGTACAATAAGAGGGTGAGAAATGGGATATACTTTGTTGTGTTGAAAGCAGGCAGAATGGAAACAACAGAAAAGGTTGTTGTATTGCATTAGGAGATGTTTCAATTTTATTCTTATGTTTTTATTTACATAGGGCTTATAAGGTTCGTCTGAGGTGGCTATGTACAGGTATATTGGATTAATTTTAGCGATTTTTGCACTCCCTTTACAAGCACAGTGGCAGGAAGAGAATAGTCTTACCGACAATACCCAATGTGATATGACGCCCGATGCGGCTATGTTCTGTGGGAACCCAAAGGTGCTTTGGATTTGCGAGGATTCTGTGTTTGTTACTTCTTATGAGATAGGTGAATGGTCTCCACAGATGAGATTAAATCCCGACACAATTGGATATAATAGAAATCCCGCAATAACATTAGATCATCTCGTATGGCAAGGCGTGCAGGATAGCATGTTTGGTACATATTACCAGGGATATGGTGACATCACAAGAGTAGCAGAATCAGTCGATAGTCTCGGCAATCCCGAAGTAACTACCTGCCTGTGTAATTATTATATATGGATAGTATGGGAAGGATTTGATGGTAACGATTACGAGATATTTGCGAGGGGATGTTCCTTTGGCTTATTAAGTTCGTGTAAAATCTTCTGAATTGCCTTCCGAATGAGTTTAACCTCCCGTTGTTCACTGTTATCTAAAATAAAATTTTTTATAATTTCATATCCATACGGATCTCATACGAGTCTGCGACCTTCAGAAGGGATGCCGGGCTATCACCCGCCTATGGCGGGGGGGTGGCCGACCTACGGTTTGGTGGGGCACTCTTCAAAGTGCCGATATTTTTTTACTTGACATAGACAGAACATTGTGGTATAATACAGCGAAATGTTATCCCTTCTTCTTTTGACTCTATCACTGATCCCTCCCGGGCTAAGCCTTATTCACTCGGACGAAACCGGGGTAACTATTTCTTACTCCCCGCCCCAAATATCCTTTGGAGGTATTGTGCAGATACAGGGTGCGGGGTATCCCGATAAAAGCGGTGTGCCCTGTCTTCCGGAGATATATGTGTATGTCGCCATTCCACTTGAGAGCGAGGTTAAGGTCTATGTTGAAGAGGTGCGAATAAGAGAAAAGAGGACGATGGAAATACTGCCCGTTCCAGAGGTATATGAATGGAGTTGCAAATACAAGAAAGACCCATCTATATATGAAAAGGATGTTTTATATCCACCTGAACTCGTGAGTATAAAAGAAAGGGGTTTTATAAGGGGACAGGAGTTTATTATGCTGAAACTCCAGCCCGTGAGATACAACCCCAAAAAGGGAATAGTTACTGTTTACGACAGGTTAAAGATAACGGTGCATTTCAGCGGTGGTAAGCGGGGAGCAGAAGTAAAAGACCCTCACTTCGAGGGCATCTTCAAAAAGATGTTCGTAAACTACGAGAAGGCAAGAAATTGGAGAAAAAGAACCACAAAAAGCAGATACAAGTATAATAATAATCCCTGGGTAAAAATAGAGGTTAAAGAGAGGGGAATATACAGAATAACCTACAATGACCTGCAAAAGATTGGCATAGAACCGGACCTCATAAACCCCGTCAGTTTCAGGCTCTTTACACAGGGTGGAATGATGGAGATCCCCCCCGATGATACACTGAAAGAGGTCCCGATCTATGTAAAGGATAATGCCATATACTTCTATGCGACATCAACAGACGGCTATAAGAAGAACTTCACGCCAAGATATGTCAGTAGCGTATCCACGGATACGACATATCTCGATATATTCACGGATACGAATGTATACTGGCTCACATACGGAGATACGGGAAGAAGAGACAGTATAAGCGGTGCTCTGGGGGCGAATTCACCCGTTATCCCTCAAGATTTCAGGGACACGATTCACATAGAAGAAGACCACATATGCCCTGCAAAATCGGGGAGAGGATGGGCATGGTTTGAGCTGAAACGGGTGCATATATTATCTCGCTCATCCACTATCTCATTTGGACTACCCGAACTTACCAACGGCAATGGATTGGGCAAATTTACCATCTATGGATATTATAAGGATGCTCTAATTCCAGAGGGAGGAAATTGGTCACACTACCTTAGACTCTATATGAACGGAACTTTATTCGCGGAGGAATCATGGGTTGGGGGTAGTTCAGAAGCGCCCCATACCATGGTTGACGCCGTTCCCAACTTGCATTCCGGGCAGAATGAGGTAAAAATAGAATTGTGGAGAGGACCGGAGGCTGATACGATAGATTGGATATACTTTGACTACTTCGAACTCATACCCGCATTGAGTTACGATGCACATAATGGCACATTGCGATTCAAAGCAGATGAGGGCGATACGGTAGAATTTCACCTGTCGGGGTTTGGCAGTTCCCCTTTAATATTCAACATCGAGAGCGAATTATCCCCCTTGAGGGTCACGGATATAAGATACGAAGGGGGAGAGGCGGTATTTCAATCTACAAAAAGGGGACCCTATTTTGCCGCCACTACATTTAAATCACCTATTTCTATTGCAGTAAAAGACCCCAACAACATAAAAAATATCGATGCACATACAATTGATTATGTAATTATCACCACCGAGGAATTCAAATATTCTGCCCAGGAGCTGGCAAGATACCGGGAAGATAGGGACGGTGTGTCTGTACTCGTTGTATTCATCGACGATATATATGACAATTTCTCCTTTGGGTTGAAAAATCCTTACGGCGTTAGAAATTTTCTCAAATTCGCATACGAAAATTGGAATACGAGTTATCTTCTTCTTCTGGGCTCGGGTACCTATGACTACCGCTCTGAAATTGCAAAAAATATACTACCCCCCTGGGAAGAGGGATACCACATAGGAGAGTTCGGTCTCTCTCCATCGGAGAACCCCTGTTACGATAACTGGTTTGCTATGGTGTGTGGCGATGATAACCATCCGGATATGGTGATCGCAAGGATAACTGCGGAGACAAGGGAAGAGGCAAGGATTGCGGTAAAGAAAGTTATTGATTACGAAAAATCATTCGGTCCCTGGCGGGGAAGGGTCCTTCTCTGTGCAGATAACGACGATATTTTTACAGTATATACAGAACAGCTCTACTCCATTACCCCCATCTTCTACGATGCTTTCAAGGTGTATCTCGTTAAATATCCCTCCGAGGACCGTGGATGGATGGGCAATCGGTATATGATCGATTACTTAAACAGGGGAATATATTATGGAATGTACATAGGTCACGGGAACTATAAGTATCTCGCACACGAGAACATATGGACCTCTCCCGGGGATGTATATATCCTTTCGAACAGTGATAAGTACACGATATTCTTTTACGGTTCCTGCGGCGTCGCCGCTTACGACCGTCCCTATACGAGATGCACTGCAGACCTGATGCAGATTGTAGAGGGAAAGGGTGCAATTGCAACCGTCGCCGCCACACGCTCAACCTACCACGGTGACAATACATCCATGGGAACCCCTCTTTTTGAACACATTGTCGTGGAGCCGGAAGAAAAAATCGGGGATGCATTCTTTCTCTCTGTCAACGAGTGCGACAGGGCACACCAGTATATACTGTTTGGCGATCCATTGACCGACATCGACATGTCCTGTTACAGAAATAGTGCGTTATCAGTTACTCCCGATACCCTCATAGGTGGTTTACAGACAGAAGTAACGGGGAGGTCGGGGGACATCGAGAGTGGGTATGTGTACATCACCGCGTACGGGAGGGAAGAATGGGGAACATACGAAGGAAGGACATTCAGTGAGTTGGGAGATGTCATATTCAGGGGTCTAACCACACTCGGGGACAGCGCGTTTGGTATATCCTTTTTTACACCAATGGACCTCGATTCGGGTGTGGGGAAGGTATCCGGGTATCTCTGGGATAAGGGATGTGGTGGAAGAATGGGCAAGACAACATGGATTACTGGCAGGGATACCACAGTATTGGATACCACCGGTCCCCAGATCGAGGTCTTCGTGAACGGCAGGAAAATGCCCAAATCCGTGAAGGTTGGCAAAAAGTTTACAATGAGTGCCATTCTTCAGGACCAATCGGGCATAATGTTGCAGGAGGGTAAGGGTATAAGACTCGAGATAACGGGCGGTTCATATTATCAACTGGAGGATAAGTTTGAGTACGACATCGGAAATTCAACAAGGGGAGAATTGGTTACAGATGTGGAATTACAAACGATGTACACGGTGGATACGCTTACACTCATAGTCAGGGATAATGTCGGTAACGAATCCAAACTCAAGTTTTGGGTTGAGAAGACATTTGGCGATAAGATCGTGCTCGAGAATCCCATAAACTATCCAAACCCCGTGAGGGGTGAGAAGACGAGAATAGAATTCTACTCTTCGAGGGATGGAATGGGTACAATAAGGATATTCACGATATCGGGAAGACTCATAAAGACCCTCTACCTTCAGAATGTGAGGGCGGGTATAAATAGTAAGGAGTGGGATACAAGGGACGAGTTTCGAGATAGGGTCGGAAACGGGATATACATCTACAAGATAGAAGTAACGGGCACAGTTAACGAATCATACGAGAAGTCAGCTTCATGTATGGGTAAAATGATGATAATGCGCTAAAATAGGGCATTACAAACATGCAAAATGTTCTCGGATTGAAGTCAGGCTCAGCTATTCGGCTTCTTGTTTTATAAAACGATAATTTACATTCAACCTCACTATCTACTTTGCTATCAAGTCTTTCTCGAATGACGAGAGCTTTCCTCGAATTTGCCAGATACGAAGTTTCGTATCTTCACGGTGCCCCAGAAGATCATCCATCTCTTCGCTTAAACTGCGTAATTCCTTCGAGCTGATAGAGACGGGCGCATGACGCAACCTCACCTCCTCAGTGGGGATACCCGCAAACTCACTCAAGAGCTCGGGGGTCAGCACAAGTAGATCTATCGAGGTATAGCCCTCTTCAGTTCGTGTTATCTTAACGGGATAGAATAAGAAGTCCGTTTTAAATCGATACTGAATTGCCTCGTTTGTCTTCGGTGCCTCATCTAATGATACAACATCGAATACGAACCACGAAAATCCCTCATCGAGATACTCGCCAACCACAATTTTCATGGCTTCTGGAATCCTTGGGTATTTAACTCCGACCGAGCCGAGATACTTCTCAACCCATCTTATGAAGCCCTGGCAGTTCAATACATGTGTGACAGATATATCGTGAGCGCCGATTTTTTTGTGAAAGGTTACTTCACCGGCGGGTGGTCTTTCGATTCTCTCTGTATGCCCTTTACCGAAAGCTCGGGCATATCGCTCCCGGAGCTTTCTATTGATGAGTATGGTTGCTTTTTTGAATACCTCCACATCCCCCTTCTTGACAGATGGCTCTGATGGTAAAGGTATAACCTCGAGAACCCTGGTTGAATCCGACGCCTTCAGGTCTGTCGACAGTAAAAGAATTTCTTCTTTACCATTCCAAGCGAGCATCGCGCGTTGTATTGGCTCAAATATCTTTACATTGGGTCTGAAGGGAATAGAACCCCTATCTGCACGAACTGCCTGGGCACCGAGGGTGAGCAATAAAGCCAATATGCCAACAACCTTTTTCATTGCAATTCCTTTGCTAATGAATAAAATAGATAACCATTTCGCACAAAATCTGGAAACCACCAGAATATATAGAGAATAAAACAAATTCCTACTCCAACAATTTAACTTCTTCTTCTGATCCCTCCTTTGTGCTCGTGGACGAAGTTGTATCCAATACGAATGGAATAAAATACTTTACCAGGGTAATCTCTCTTCGCTTTTTTGAGTGCTTCTGTTAAGGTTTTCCCCAGGAAATAATCGCCGGTTTCTGGTTCTATGACAGCGATTATTCCTTTCTTCCCTTTTAGAGCATGAATCCTTGCCAACACCTCCTCAGAGGGTCTTTTTGCCTCTGATATTTTCATCTTTTATCACCTCCTTTTTAATCCTCTGGGATAGAGAAAAAGGTTTTCCCCATCTTGTACAAATATATACACCACTCCCTCAATATAAATTATACACTATAAACACTAAAAAGTCAAGTTTTTTGTCTGAATACCCCACACGATATTCATCCATTATAAAATCATCCAGGATAATAGGAGGTAAGTATATCTGTGGCGTTTTGCCATTTTTTTATCTGCTCATCGCCAACGCCGAGGGCAAAGTAAGGCTGAGGTGAGTAGTAGGTGACAGAAATCAAAACCAACACTGCAGATGCTTCAAGTTCACGAGGGAGATTAATCTAGGTGCTTAAATCAGTTCGTCGCTCTTGCAATGCAGGATAAGTCCATTCGATGATTGCACAATTGTGGGAAATTGGTGTC
>DFBT01000013.1:0-7144 GCA_002366725.1 Caldifarciminota bacterium UBA3073 | reverse complement strand
TCTTGAGGTAAAACTTGTTCTCGATCCCTTTAACAAAGGTGTCCTGTCCCAGGATATGATTGTCTTTTATTGAGTGGCGAATCTGCTTGAGTATCTCTTCGGGTATCCCATCCTGAATAAACTCCCTATACCGTCTCTCTTACGAGGTCTCCATCAGCAGATGAATATGATTATTCATCAAGACATAATGATAGAGCCTGAAACCATACCGCTCTTTATATCTCCCGAGAAGCTCGAGGTACTTTTCAAAATCGGCATCGTCTTCAAAGACATACTGCCGATTATTACCCCTGTTCACTACATGGTAGATAAGTCCTGAAAAAATAACCCTTGGCAATCTCCCCATATCGTATATCATACCACAAAAACTGCATTTTGTCAATAAAAAAATTCTCTCTCTAATCTCCTGATATATAAGGAGTTACGATGAACTGACACCAATATCCTCCACACACACATCCTGTGACCAAGGTATGTCTCCAGTCCTGTGGTTTCTACATCCAAAACGGTAAAAGCCACATTGTTAATAGATATATTAAGCAAATTATCCAATATTACACTTCCCTTCTTTTCCTCTTTTTAATGAAACCTGATTTTTCATAAAACTCGGCTTCATCACGAGAATCATAAGGATCGAACATCGTAATATAACCACCAAAACGATACCTCCGCCAGCACTTTTTTCCGTTGATAAAAACGGGATTTTCTCCCTCATCGGCCCAAGAATTCCATTTCGGTTCCTCGCCTCTTAAATTGACTGCTTTACTATCACATTCCCGACATACAGGATTTGGATAATTTTCATAGAACTTTATTAAAGGCACCTCACATAAAGCACATTGTGCCTTCATAACTGCCCCTTCAGGATCATGCTTGTGCTTAAAATCCTTAAGCAAGGAGTTAATCGACGGATACTCTTTCATAGAGAGGATTTTGTTATCCTTATCCCTCTTTATGAGGAAATATTGAAACTTCGTGTATTTGCTTATAGAAGTACTTTTGTCTATTCGCCGTGTTGTTTCAATAAACCTTTCCACTGCTTGATAGATATAGGAATCTCTCGTGATCTGATAGCAGATTTCTTCTCTCTTTATTTCCTTTTCCTTGGCCATAAAAGTTTCTTATTTTTCCCTTTGTCCGTACAAGTATAAACCAGAGTTAATATGAAGCACGTTACTTTTAGAAAATTGTGCAATCTTTTTTTTGAACTCCGTGAATTATAAACCCAAATTATGCGTAAACCCACGGAATACACGGAGATTCACGGAAGGAGCACAAAATTATGTAAAAAGCAGAAATTGGTGTCAGTTCTCTCCAAGTTCTTATTTAGCAAAGTCCTATACCGATACTTTGATATGAATAAGTCATGAAAAGTGAGCCTTGATAATCTTCCCATATTTTGTATCATTCCATAAAAATAGTATCTTATCAAGAAGTTGTCTAAAACTTTCTTGTATTATAATGACTCGTTGAGAACTGACACCTAAATCTCTTAGTTATTTTTAAACCGCTTGTAATTCTCCAATATTTTTCTCAGCTCGGATTCAAGGTCAATTTCTTCTCTATCCTCAACACTCGCCATAAAAATCGGCTTCTTAATGGAAGGGGTTTCTGTCTTTATCATATAAAGAATGCTCATCTTTGAAGACACATTTGGGAAGATGCCACGGGGTAATGAGATTACTCCTTTTACCTGACAGGTGTTAAAAATGTATCCCTGAAGCTCTTGAAGTTCTATATTTGCCAATACTCCATCCGGCACAATGAGACAGATTTTTCCACCGTTTTTGGCTAACTGAATAGCCCTCTGGATAAAAAGAGGTGCATTTTGTAGGCTTTTGTTCTCTAATGGAAAGACTTTCTTCAATTCATCCTCGTGCCCCAGATTGTAATCTGCGCCTCCCGGGGGATTACTAATAACAAGATCAAAACTCTGTTCAGGAATAATAGGACTCAAGTCGTATTCCCAGGAATGGATTTTTTCTGAAAAGAGTCCATTGTGATGAAAAATATTGAGTATGCCTTTCCTTTTTCTTTTACGAAATCCCAACCTCGGTGGTTTTGCTATCCCTACTTTTGGGTGGACATCGTCAATGCTTATCTGGGAGTCTTTTTGGAGAGATGTAACATAAAACGATTCCTCAATAACTTGAGCCAATGTCTGCTTGCCCGGGAGGAGCAGTTCCATAAAAGTCTGGGCAGTAGATACTGAAAATGGGTCTACATCACAGGCAAAGAGGTTTTCCGATAGGTATTCAGGAATATCTACACGGGAAGACATCCGGGTGGCAATAGCTCCCAGGAAACCACCTGAACCGCAGGCAAAGTCGATGACTTTATCCTTTGGTGTGGGATTGCATAGCTCTACCATAAATTTTATCACTGGAGACGGGGTCAAATATCTACCAACCTCCTTTCCTCCCTTACCTGCCCACAGTGGAGTAGTGCCGGTGAAGTTGCGAGTTACGAAATCCCTGTAAGCATACGCTAAATCGGGACCCTCAATCTGTTTCAAGTCATAACGACCAAGAACTTCTTCAATCTGTTTGGTTACCTTTTGGGTAAATTTATAGTTTTTATAGATTAATTCTTTATCCCTTTTCTGGAAACTGGCTAATAGGATTTCATTCATAACGAGAACAACGAAATCTTTAGCACCTGGTAACTTTGCTTTAGCTTTGGGTATCATCCTTTCTTCAATTGCATTACAAATTTCTTCAAAATTTATACGAAATTGGCTTGTTGATAGAAGGTTTTCCTCTAATGGTTTTGTTCCGGTGAATGTAATAGAGCGTTGTGCAATTTGTTCCAATTCCTTATAGGTTAGTAACTCTTTAAGAGGCTGCATGTCCGGAGTGATTCCATCTTCTAAAATAGTCAACTTAAACATTATCAATCTTGTTCCACAAGGTGTAAAGATGTATGGTATGGCACGGATTTCACGAATGGCTTCCCTGTCTTTTTGTTTTGCGGGATTAAAATTGATAGCGAAGGTTTTGGCATCTGCCCTTGCTTTCTCAAAATCCTTTTCTAACTGTTTTGCTTCAATCACCAACATTGGGCGGTTCTCTACAAATATTAACCAATCTGCACTTCTTGCTCCCCAGTGTGTAGTGATGGGAAATTCTCTTCTGCGAACAGAAGCTCCTTTTGGCACTCCAAGCCTGTCCAATACTGGAGTGACTACATTCTCCCAGTATTCGGTCTCATTGTGATATTCGGTCTTAATTAAGTCCTGAAATTTCTTGGGAGAGACCATTTATAACTCCTTTCGCTTACCCTCAATAATTTCTTCTGTTTTCTTGATTAAATCCTTGAGCATTGCTTCAGCCTTCTTGATATTTCTCTGATACTTGGCATCCTTTTCAGCCTCTTTATTTGACATCCCCCCATCAATCAATTTCCTCTTAACCTCCATCGCCTTATCATGCCATAGGAGCATTTCTTTATATCCTTTTTTTATTTGTTTTTGTAATTCAAGACTAAATAGAGGAATCTTTAAAGCTTTGACCTCATCAGAGCTCAGGCTATAAAACGCAACCCCTGCTTTCATTCGCTCTAATTGGCTAATTCCATATCTTGACTTTAGGAAAGTTACCAAAAAATGTGGAATTGGATTTGAACTTCTGATGATAAAAATATTGCCCACAATTGATTTCTTTGGCTCAAAATGTATTAGCAGGCTTCTTCCTGTCGGCCCCATTCCAAAGCCACCCAATAGAATGTCATCTTTTACGACTTGTGTTCTCTTCATACGTTCATATGCATTTTTAGAACACCTGGGTATGTTTACAGTATCATATCCTGTTTCTAAAAATCCCGCTGGTGTATAATAGTTTATTGAATATTTTGGTCCCTCATGTTCTCCCTTAGATTTCCTAACATGATCCGAAGGTATAATTTGCACGGTCTCAAATTTACCTAATTCTTTTGTTTTCCAAGTTTTCTCCATCACTTTGATTAGTTTCTCATATTTTGGGTCCCAGTACTCTGGGTCGAGGCGGTGGACTTTTAACACATCCTTACCAGTTGCACTTGTAAACATTGGAGACATATGTCCCTCCACGATTTTTTTACCCTGAAAGAACTTTTTAAACTTTCTCGAAATTGCAGATAAATCGTTCTTTCCTTCGTGATTTATACCTGCATAATCAGCGGAAGCCATAAATATTGGAAGTTTTTTGGTGGACTCAAGAGTCTGACCTACATTAAACTTTTGCATAAAGATAATACTGGTCTTTGCTGTTGTGCCAATGTATTTAAAGGTCTCTCTTGGCAAACTAACAATGGCAAGAATTCTCGCCTGCTCAAATATCCACTCTCTTACATATTGAAGATTTATATTAGCCAGAACTCCATCAGGAATTATAATGGCAATATATCCACCTAGTTTGGCAAGTTGTAAGAAGCGTTCAATAAACAAAATCTCTATTGGATAGGAGATTAGTTTTTTTAACTCTTTTGGCAAAAGATGGAGCTGTTCTTTAGCCTTTCCAAGAAGTTTGGTCCTTTGAATTCTCTCTACAATTAAGTCAACCCTCTTTTTGCCAGGTTTGAGGTCTTCAAAACCTTCAAAATGTCTGGTCCCCACAGACTCTTGTTTCCCCATAGCTGTTGTCTCGGTTATATCCCCTTTTTTCCAAGTTTCATAAAACTCACCCAGAGTATTAGCTAACAGAATTAACTCCTTTTTTCTCTCCTGTGTGATTGGAGATGATGGATAAACTGCTTCTTTCTCAGCTACTAACTCTTTTTTTCCGATCTCTTTCTCTTTTTCAAACAAAAAAGCAGTTTTATCCGTCCTGGATTTAGGTTTGCTTTCTTCATATATATAGACAAGCTCACCCAGACCTATTCCTCCATAAGGAGGATTACCTATCACTAAATCAAATTTATCTCTTTCTATTCCCAACTCTTTACTATCCAGAAGCCCATTGTGGATAAAAAGTTTTATCTTACTTAAAAGCTCGAGTGCATTCCATTTTTCTCGCACACATCTATCTATATCGCATCCATAGAGATTATCGCCATCAGTAATCCCCTCTTCTAATGCGTATTTTAAGAATATTCCCTCACCACACGCTGGATCAATAATTTTGGGGTTCTCTTTTTGGCATAGAGTTTTAGTTATGTCGTACATAAATTTTACAACGGTTTGAGGAGTGAAATACTGACCCAAATCCTTCTTCTGCTCAGTTTTTTCAATTGTTTCTGCACCAGTAACTGATTCTATTACCTCCCTGAGATTTTGTGTAGACGCCACACTGCTGATTGGTTTTGCCCCTTTTTCAATTAAAAATTTATTTGCAGAGGCACTCTTGGGATACTCCTCATATCTTAACACAAACAATTTCTTGCCCTTTTCAAGGGCTTTTGTACCCTCATCCATAATTATACCCCCCTCCCGTGCCTCTACCACTATTATGTTATCTGACAAACTAAATATGAGCTGATTTCTTCTTATCTCCCAGTATGGTGTCCAGTGTAAATGTGGGTCAGTGAAGGAAAGTATGAGTGTTTTTGATTCATCAATCTGCTTGTTACCCTTTCGTAATTTATACAGGTTTGCCAGAATACCATCACTCAGCACAATTATTTCAAATCCCTCTGTATCCCTTGTGGCAATATGAGTAATAGTATCAATATCTCTCGTGTCGCCCCTTAAAACAGTAATCCTTTGCTCCATTAATAAATTAGAGAATTTATAGGTCAATGCCAACCCTTCATTGGATATATCCCTTGACCCTACAATAGCCACAAGATTCTCATTAAGAAGATCAAGATTTCCATAGGCATATAGAATAAATGGCGGTTCATCCATTTCCTTTAATTGTGCTGGATATGACTCATCCTCAATGGTAATAATCTTGACTCCTTTGGTGTTAAGTTCGTCCTGCAAGGCGTTAACATCGGAACTATCTTCTCTCTTTCTGATAATTTCCTCTATAACTTGCTTACGAATTGCGTACTGTTCACTCACTCTGGACTCCGCTAAATTCCAAAATTCTTCAATGCCAATACCCATCTCTTTATTCCTATTAGAAATATTTAGTAGGGTTTTATTTCCAACCCCATTTACCTTGCTCAATGCTAACCAATAGAAGTTTTTGTTCATAGGTATATAGACTAATTTGTTGTTATCGGTGTCTAACAAGTTGTTGAAAGGCAACACCAAAATCCTGTATTTGAAACTCAATTTAGCATCACTCCACCCCATTCAATTACTGTTGTCCCTTCTCGTACAAATTCGTCGATATGGGGCGAGGGCAACTCCTCGAACTTATCACAACCCTGGAAGAAGAACCAGACCCTGAAGGATGTCTTTGCCGGTGGAGTTATCTCTAATTCTACAAAATCTTCCAATTGCCGATTAACAACCGGAAAGATCTTGTAATACTTATAATCTTGCAATCTGTTTAACCAATAATCCAGAAATTCGTCGGTTTCTTGCTCGTTTAATCCAATTTTCATCAACAAATCATCGAGTTCATTCTTTAGATTCTCTTGTGAAATGCACCAGCCACAAGGAACATCCGGTATCTTTTTTATTGAAGCCTCGTAAAAGAGATAATCATATTTGCCGTCTATTTTACCGGACTTTTCCACGGAAACATCCCAACCAGATTTGTATTCCGGGGTACTTTCAGTAATTTTTGTTCCATTTTTCAAGTTCAGTTTGACTTGAAACCGGTCGTTTTCCTCCGGATAGATGTAGATTGCAGGTTTTTTAACTTGGGGCCAAAACCATAAAAACAGCGTGTCAACAGTAAAGGTTTCTTTTCCATCGCAGTAAAAATAATCACAATCGGCATAAATATAATCTGTAGAATCTAAACTTGTATCAATTTTATCTGCGTGAATATAATAATTTCCAGTTCTTACATTCTCAAATGAATAACTTCCATCACCCTTGGATAAGACACTGTCAACATCTACATATTTCGAGCCATCAATTCCTATTAATACTACCTTTGCGCTGTCGGTGGGCATTTGGGTCCCTTCTGTTATCAAATTGCCCGTTACCTCACCTTCTTCGAATACCGGATTGAGAAAGATATTTTCTAAATATGTACTTCCACTGTCGTAAGAAAATTCGTTAAGTGGAGTGATATGTGAGATATTAGATTCACCGAAATCACTGTAT
>DFBT01000011.1 GCA_002366725.1 Caldifarciminota bacterium UBA3073 | reverse complement strand
AACCCTTGGCAATCTCCCCATATCATATATCATACCACAAAAACTGCATTTTGTCAAGAAAAAAATTCTCTCTCTAATCTCCTGATATATAAGGAGTTACGATGAACTGACACCAATATCCACCATAAGGAGTTACGATAAACTGACACCAATATCCACCAATATCCACAGAGGGTATAACCATCTGCATCGGTCTTCATAATATAAATACCAATTCCGCTGAGCGACAGTGTTTGCCCTACAATTATGAATCCGTCATCGGTGGTCTCCTGGACTGAATAGCTATAATCTTCAAATTCCCCGCCATATGTCTTTGTCCAGAGGGTATCCCCGTTCACATCAGTCTTTATAAGCCAAACATCACTCGTACCTTCACCGAACGAAAATGTATAACCTGCAATGATGTATCCCCCATCAGAGGTCTGTTGGACCGAACGGCCCACATCCAAATCAGTCCCTCCGTATATCTTTGTCCAGAGGGTATCAGGGGCCTGAGCAAGTAAGTTGACTACCCTGAGAAACATCACCATCACCAAAAGGGATACCTTTTTATTGCTTTCCCATTGCTTTTCCATTTTCTACCTTCTTTGATAAGTCGTATAGTGGAAATTGGTGTTGGAAATTGGTGTCAGTTCTCTCTAACTCTTTATATCTTTTAGGGTTACATCAAGACTTTTGTCGTGATAGAAGTCTGCTCATAACTTATTTAATTGCAAAGGGTTACGCAGAACTGACACCATTCTCCTGACACCATTCTCACCATTCTCATAGCATAGTAATTATACCACAGATTTCTCTCCCTGTCAAGATTTCCTTTGATCGTACAGGAAACTATATATTAACAGGGATTTTCTGCCTGATGCCCGCCTGTCGGTACGGTGGGCAGGCAGGAAAGAGATCGTTCACAGAATCCCGCGGAAAAGTGACTTTTTTTTATTTTTTATCTCTTCCCTACGGATCCGTATGGATAAGTTCTCTTTAAATCCCTGTCCATACGGATCTTGAGATCAAAGTTATCTTTTTTCTTGACATTGGCTCTTATTTATGATATAATTACCAACCCGTTAGCAGTTATCTGGAGAGATGCTTGCAAGAAGTGACTATACCCCGCCTCTGCGGGGCCACTGCTGGCTGCATCAGCAAGCTGATGCACTCCAGGTTCTCCCCTTTGGCGAGCTGCGGTTGATATTTGATACAACGGGGATTTTTAGCGGAGGTGTGATGAATAGAAGGATTTTGTTTGTACTCATCCTGATGACGGGATGCGCGGTCAAGCAGCCCATTCAAACTGACTATGTAGTAGAGGACCCAATATCATTGGGAATCGAGCACTACAATGCGGCGCTCGGGACGGATAGTATTCCACTTGCAAAGGGGGAGATAGATAAGGCATTGAGTATGCTTCTACCCTTTGCAGACGATTCCTCCGTCGACAGTCTCATCGGCGAAATCTGTATTACGAGGGCAAAACTTGACAGGAAGAAAATTGCAACCCGCCGCCTCTCTTCCCTCCTTTCGGGAGAATTCCAATATACGAGAGAGGTTGACAGATGGGTAGAATACTACACAACCGATGGCAGGGAGTATATTGAGAGGGCACTTTCAAGGGGTGCAAGATATGTAAACACAATAATGCCCATTCTTGAGGAGGGGGGTGTGCCCGATGAATTGGCATATCTCCCGATAGTGGAGAGCGGATTCCATCCCTATGCCCGCTCCTCTGCTGGTGCCGTTGGTTTATGGCAGATTATGCCGGGTACGGCGAAGATTTACGGATTGAGGATGGATGAGTGGATTGATGAGCGAAGGGATGTATACGCCTCAACGAGGACGGCGACGAGATATCTGAAGCAGCTCCATGAGAGGTTTGGAAGCTGGGAACTCGTGCTCGCCGCTTACAATTGGGGAGGTGGTAATATAAACTCGAGTATTGCGCGCTCCGGAACGGATGATTACTGGGAACTTATACTGCCGAGAGAGACCGCAAATTTTGTTCCACAGGTTTATGCGACGCTGCTTATCGCCCTCGACCCACAGGTTTACGGATTTGAAGAATACACCCTGGATAAAATTCTCGATACGGTGAGACTGAGCGGCGCCATGCGGCTCAAGACAATATCATCACTCTCGGGAATGGAGGTAAATAGATTAAAAGAGCTCAATCCCGAGCTGAGGGATAAGATAACCCCACCCCGGGGACACCTCCTTAAACTTCCACCCGGCGGGGGTGTTATCTTTCTTAAAGCACTCCAGGAGCTTCCAGAGGGTGAGAGATACCTGACGAAAAAACAGATAAACAAATACAGACGAAAGAGGTGGGTTACACACATCATAAAGAGGGGAGAGACCCTCAGCCGCATATCGAGAAAATACGGTGTCAGTATAGGTAAAATAAGAAAATGGAACCCGAAGGCAAGGAGAAAATATATATATGCGGGAGACAGGTTAAAGATATACAGGAGGTAGATACGAGGGAAAAGGGGCCAAGCTGGGCTTGACCCCTTTCCTTGTTCCGTGTTGACTTTTTATGGCTAACGGTATATAGCAATCTTTTGCTCTATTTCTGCCCACTATAAGCAGTGAGTTCTAAGCCCATTTGCGGCGATTCAACTAGTCCACCCTTTATTTCCTGAAAGGCCTCGATGAACGGCGCCCAGCCTCCGGCTATTTGCACGGGTAACAACCTCGGTACATCTTCGCTAAAGTAAAGTCTCATCTCTTTCATTGTCTCCTTAATTTTCTCGGGAGACATTCCATAATCTTGCATTGCTTTGATATGCTTCTCAGAATACTCAGGTTCCAAGTAACTACAGGTAAAAGAGCCGGCGAGAACCTCCACTTCTTCTTTCTTCGTACCCTTCTTCCAGCCACTGATTGGATAATCCTTCATTTGTTGTTCCATTTCTTTTTGCATCATTTCAACTGCTTCAGAAAGCTCTTTGTCACTCAGTGGGCTCGCCTCATGCCTCTCGCCTTCTTCATCAAATCCAAAGCCTTTCAGCAGATTCATACTCTTCAAATCAACAAGCAAGTGGATTTCACCATCCTCAAATTTTTCTACAATCCATACACCACCCTTTTCTTTTTCGGTTACTCTTATCTCATGCTCTTGGGGTTCCCCGCCTTCTTGTGTCCACTGATACTTAACCCAGTCTCCAATTTTAAGGTCTTTGTCAAAACGGTATTTCAAGGTGTACTGTATCATCACCACCTCTTTTTCATCTTCGCTCAACTCCTGTGCCAGTACAATGTTAGCATTGCTTGCGATGCCTACCATTAACGCAAAGCCTATCACAGCAAGGCGATAAAATCTTACCCTGCTTCTCTTTTTCTTATCTCCTTCCAGCATCTTTACCCCCTTTCTTTAGTTATTAGAATACCTATTCCCTTTCATCGGCACATCCACCCATTCGCAAAATTCCCATATTCTTAAAGCTAATTCATTGCGGAAAATCCCAATATATTTTCTGTGAACTCTTCTTCATGTTGCTCAAAGTATTGTGGGATTAAATCCTCATAACGAGGTTTTAATTCCTTGAACCTGTTTACTGAGACGCCAAAGGGTTTTAGGGTTTTCCCGATCGTTTCCTTTACCTCGAGGTTGAGTTTTTCAGCAAACTTTTCCGCCTCTTCGTAGCCTTTCTCAGACATAATCTCGGAAGACTTACCTTCAAGGTCACTCCATGTTTTAATACCGTGTTTTTCGTAAACCTTCTGTGCCTCCTTTGCGCATTTCACAAACGCCTCGATAAACTCTTCCTCATTCAGATTGGCAATGTTGGCTTTTGCCTCTTCGCTACTCATATGTTTATATTCTATCGTACAGTCAGCGGGAAAGCTTATACCGATAGCCTCTTTTCCTTTGGTCCAGTGATGTATGCGAACACCCTCTCCGATATAGTTCCAGCCCCGTTTTTCGAGTTCTTTTTTATAAAAATCCACAATCTTTCCGTCTACACCTCTGGCATCCTTATCGTATTCTTCTGCGAGCTTCTCTCCAAACTCATACCAGATGTATCCCTCCTTTTGCAGCGTCTGTTCCGCCTGCTGTTCCGCCCACTCCAAGTTTTCCATTTGTGTTCCGCAGGGGAAGTCTGCACCGATATATATAGGTATCCCTGGGAAGCCTTTCACATCGCCCCCTTCAGCAGACGAAGGTAAGGCACATACCAGCAAGATTGCGACAAGAGTAACTACCGGGGTTTGCGTCCTTAATGCCTTCATGTTTACACCCCCTTTCTCTGGTTTTTATGTCGGATACTTAGATATTTATTTTTTCTGCATATTGACCGAGCCACGGCATCTTCCAGTATTTGCCGCTCAGAGATTGAACCATTCCTATAATGGACATAATTCCGCAGAAGATGTAACCCAGAGGACGGATAACGAACCAGCCTATAAAAGGTATGAGTCCCAGTATCCCGACTATTATTTCTAATATGAAGAGTATCAACCCCTGTTTGCCGTGGAATACCGCGAAGCGGTTGTCCTTCTTGGCAAGAATTGGTATGAGAAAGAGGATACCCCAGTATCCAAGAAAGGCAAAGATCTTCCCCTCTTCGATTGTCTCCTCTTCTGAGGGGACCGTCTCCGTCGTTTTTTTCTCTTCCATTTTCACCTCCAGTTTATAGGCATTGTAAAAGACTTAACCACAGATAAACACAGATATCCACAGATTATTACCAAAAACAATAATCAGGTTATTGGGTAATTAAGTAATTAAAGAACACACTTGGAAATAACGACCACACTCAATTACATAATAACTTGGTGGTTTGTATCTTGTCCATACGGATCTTGAGATGATGATCTCGCCTGCCTGTCCATACGGATCCACAGGGACCGGTAGGCAGGTGTAATCCCTGCCCTGTTAGATAATTTTGTATCTAATGGGGTGAATGGCTCTTGATCGTACAGGAAACTATACAACAGGTCATAGTCTCGAGTATGTGTCAGATGGAGATTGCTTCGGGGGTTGCTTCGCCCATACGGGCTTGCAATGATATCCCTCGCAATGACATCTCTCCCGACAACCACATTAATAAAAACATCATGGGTAATCTGCGTTCATCTGCGTCCAATTTTTTCTTTGACATATAATTCGGGATCAAGCATCAATCGTCACTGCCCATAAAACTGCTCACAATGCCGCCGAGACCGGATTTCTCGCCACCACCCGTTTTGAAACCTCCCAGTTCCCTCCGTAATCTCGCCAATGTCAGGGTCTGGAGGATAACCTTTCCCGGGCCTGTCAGGGTGGTGAGGAATAATCCCTCTCCACCAAAGACAGCCGTTTTTATCCCGCCGACGAACTGAATATCGTAGTTGACACCATCCTCAAAGCCCACCACACAGCCAGTATCAACCTGAATATTCTCTCCGGATTTCAGGTCAAAGGTGAGAAAATCACCACCGGCGTGTATGAAGACAGTTCCGGGTCCGGTGAATTTCTCGAGGATAAAGCCCTCGCCACCAAAGAGACCGGCGCCTATCTTCTTCTGAAATGCTATGGAGAAATCGATAGTTGACTCGGCACATACAAATGCGTCCCTCTGTGCGAGGAATGATTTTCCCTCCTCCAGCTTAATTACCTCTATCCTGCCGGGGTAGTCGCCCGCAAAGCCGACGGTTCCATCCCCTGTGAAGTGGGTGGTGAAAAGCGATTCGCCGGCAACCTTTCTCTTCACGGCACCGAATAGTTTCGCGCCGATTCCCTTGCCCTTCATTTGGGTTTCCATATTTATACCCGATGTCTTAAACATCATCTTGCCCGCCTCGGCGTAAACCTCCTCACCCCCTTTGAGGGTGACCTTCACCACCTGCAAGTTATCTCCCTCTATCTTATATTCCATCTATTTCTCCTTTCTGATTGAACTGGGCCAAAGCCCGCTCCATATCTCCGTTCTTCACTTAAGCGATTTGAACTCGGGAGTGTCGTTTTAGATAATATAAGTTTTGTTTCGCTCCACCAGGGTGGAGCATTCCATTTACTTACCCATATTTTTAAAACGAGCCGAGCACGGTAGTTGCATCTTTGCCTTTCGCTTTGAGGGTACTGGTCCAGACGACACCTTCTTCTTTATCCTTTAATAGATACTTTACCACACCACCCGGCACCTTATCGGTAGTCCACCACTCTATATTGCCTTCGACATTTGTCGCAAGGTAAACTACATGATCCGTATCAAAAGTACCCGCCGGAGTTGTGATGGTTTCTTTTCCAACGGTTGCACCCTGAATACTTTCATCGGTTACTTCTGTGGGCGGCATATAGATGGTTTCTCCAGTAATGGGAATTTCTCCTTCGTTACCGTCTGCATCTTTGCCGCGAAGGCGCAGCAACCGCCCTTCTGTCGGAGAAAATTGTGCTTCATATATCCATGATTCTTCATCTTCAAACCAGGATACTCGCCACCACTCATTGCCGTTATCTTCCCTTTTCAGGAATGCCCGTTCTAATACTATGGGGGTGTTTTCGGCTGCTTCTGCAAGCTCAAACTTTGTCCATTCTCCGGGTTTATAGCCGATTTGTCCGATCCATAATCCCCCAATCGAAAATGAGTAAGAAAACATTATCTGAGCTTGCATTGCCATGAAATTACCCCATCCCGGTGAAGATGGTGGCGGCAGTTGTTCTTTGGGAGCCATTCTTTTATACACGGCTTGCTCTGCCTGTTCCGATACGGCTCCCCCGAGACCCGACGCCGCGCCACCAACGACGGCATGTGTTACAGTAGAACAGCCGACGAGCATGGCTACGACCACCCCCGCCAGGACCACGGTCAGCAACTTTATGTCTTTGTGTCTCATTTCCTCCTCCTTTTTTAAAGGCTTCACCCCCTTCCTTGTAATTTCAGGCCGCCAGGCAAAAGTTTCTTATGGAGATCTAAGCGATTTCTTTTGGCATTCCAATATATAGTATACCATAAAACTGACATCTTGTCAAGCAAAAAAAATCAATGGATGAATCAATCCTGCCTGCCAGCAGGGCAGGCTTTGGAGTTAAGGCGTCAGCCTTTTATATAAAATCCTTACGGATTAACTCCAGCTTGTTGCTCCATACGGATGCTGTGCAACGGTTGTTTTTGCACAACCACAATGGGCAAAGTCAGAGAGGTAGAAAACTGCCTGCCGGTAACTCCCAACAACACAGCGCTCGAGTATTGGTACCAGAATCATGTATTCTTATTCATAGTTAGCGGTGCCGCCTGTAATATGTCCACCAATTCCTCCCGTAGCACCGGCATCGTCGTCACGGGTGTTTGTACCAGCATCCCAATAACTGCCAGCAGTGTTACCTTGAAGCATGTTGTTTTGAACCACATTCTCATCACAGGTTAAGGTTGCAATACGGATGCCGTAAGAGGTATTACTAACACAGCGATTGTCATTCACAACATTGAAGTCACTATAGTCCGTTATTGAAATCCCATGTTGACCATTATTGGTGCAGACATTGTCTGTCACTGTATTATTAGAACTGGCGAACAGGTATATACCATGGGTGCTATGGTTATAACAGATATTGCTATTGATCGTATTAAAGTCGCTTCCAGCGGAGAGAACTATTCCCGTACCTCCCATGTGTCCACGAACTGTGTTGCCAACAACGGTATTCCAATCGCCGTTGTCGAGGTATATCTGGTGTTGAAATACAGTATTGCTGCTCACAGTATTCCAGGTTGAGCTACTCAAGCGGAGTTCTCCCTTAATGAGCGTATTGCCGGTAATGGTGTTATCCATTGAGTTGCCCGCTAATTCAATTCCATAAGCAGATCCTCCACCATCCACTACATTGCCCACAACAACATTAGACTCGGCTTCGTATAAATATATGCAGGCGCTAGTGACGCTACGACAGTTATTACCCTGAATGATGTTCTCATATCCCTCTATTAGTATGCAATAGGCGCCACTGCAGTTACAGATATTGTTGGCAATCACATTGTAGTGTGAATTACTCACCCCACCTGAACCCGCAAGTATTATTCCATGATCTCCGCTAATCTCTACCCAGCACTGTTTTATCTCACCGTCAGTCGCATCATAAAAGAATATCCCGTAGCCACAACTACCGGTTACACGCAGGTTTTCTATAACTACACGTTCCCCGCCAGTAACATGCATAGCGATTCCAGTTGTGCGGTTAAGTACAGTACCGGGTCCAGTACCCATGAGGGTAGTGTTGGAATGGACGTCGAGCGAATTCGTTAAGTTGTATGTTCCCTGCTTCACATAAACCACACCACCACCCAGGGTGTTAATCTGGTCCAGCGCCGCCTGTATTTCTACATCATCTGAAGTGCCATCACAGACCCAATCACCAGTTGAATCGGGGGACATCGATACCGTTAGTGTCGGTGCATGGTAACTACCAGTACCAGCAGATGCGACCTGCTGGTCGATGTATTTCCTGGTCATCAGTGCACTATCGGCAGTGACACCACCCCTGTAGAAATCGTCAGAGGTAACATTACTCGCCACCTTCACATTGCCATCAAAATAGCCGGCAAGGTGTGTTCCCTTTGCATAAATTCCCGTATCAGTATCAAATGAGCGAAATCCTACATCTGCATTTTGTACACCAAAACCCACTTTACCTGCATTGTACACATGATACCCAGAGTTCACGGCATTCATTACATACACACCCGCATAGCCAGCCAAGTCTACCATAATACCGCTGCCAGTTCCATTATTTTTTAGCCATAATACCCCATTGAGACCTTGGTTAACAGTGGCTTCCAAAGAGTCTGGTACCACAAGGTGACCTGCAGAGTCTGCCCAGGAGACACTTCCTACGCCGAGTGACCACTGAGCAGTGTCTGAATTGACCGAATGTCCCGATTCATGTGCATAAGCAGCCACACCGGCGGAATCTGCATAGGCAGTGCTGCCGCCGCCAATTGTGTACTGTGCGGTATCTGCATAGGTTGCGTGACCTGCCTCGTGGGCATAGGCAGTCACGCCGGCTGAATCGGCGTAAGCGGTGGTGTATGCGGTTCCCGCACTGATGGCATAATTTGAAGTGTCTGCATAGGTGGCTGAATCCACACTCACGACATTTGCAGCAAGGGCATAATCGGCGGTATCTGCGTGAGTTGCATGCAAGCCGTCCCAGGAGTAAACAGATATTCCGGACGAATCGGCATATGCGGAAGTGGAAGATGCACCCGCATTTGCAGCATAATTGGCGGTATCTGCGTGGGCTGCCTTGTAAGCACGACCGACACTGACGATCTTTTGCCTGGGAGTAAGCGTTTCCCCTTCTATCAGTAACTCGAGCCACAAGTTGGTATAGTCCAAAAACACCGAGTCGGGTATGGATTGAGTTTCACCAAGTATGACATTAAATATGCCGCCGTCAACAGAGACATCTGTCCATGACTCATTCCACAGCACATTGCCGCCCGTTCCTGCATCGTATATCTTAAACACCATATCATAATTGCCCGATAGTGCGGTATCCGCATCCGCATCTGTAAGATAACCCTGAAAGTTGATCTCTTGGGGTATAGCCGCTTTATCCATAACGCCGATGGGAGCGACTTCCCTTCTTGCTACCCTCATTGAGCTAACTTTTTCCACAGCCGTCACATTGACAGCCAATATGAGCATTACCAGATATGTTAACATATGACACCTCCTCCTTTCAAAAAACTCACCTGACGAGAACCAACTTCTTTGTGGCGATGGGCTTACCGTCAACCACAAAGCGATAGAAGTACACGCCGGCGGGAACGAGCTTATTGTGTGCGCTCGTGCAATCCCATCTCAGTTCGTATTTACCCGCCCTTATGCGGCCGTTGAGCAGCACCTTAACCAGCCTGCCCGTTATATCGTATATCTTGAGGGATGCAAACCCATTTGACGCCAATGTGTAGTTGATATGAACGGGACCATTGGCTGGATTCGGTCTTATCCCCTTCAGTGCAGTCACAATCGGTTCGGTTTGGTGCTCCTCCACACCCAGCTCCCTTTCTGCGAAGTGTCCGAAAAACCCATACCTTGCCCTGTAGGCAGTGGATGTGCTGCCACCGATGACAGAAGACTGACAGCCAGCACCCCACACTTCATAATGGGTGGAGCTGCTCTTGGTGCCAACCTCGTCCAGGACAGCCACATTGACAGAGTAGCCACCCAACAGGACGATACACATTAGTGCAAGCATAACACCTCCTTTTTTAAAGAAAATATCGCAAATAAAACGACTACTGACCCCGCCAAAGGCGTAGTGACTGAGAGATTTAAGCAGTGCGAAGATATAAGTGGAATTTTTTCGTGTTATATATAATATAATACAAAATCGCCACTTTGTCAAGCAAAAAAATCAACGTCTACCTGTTCATACGGATCCGTTGGGACCGGTAGGCAGGGCAGGCTTTGGAATTAAGGCGTCAGCCTTTTATGGAGCACTATTGCATAGTGCTACCATTTATATAAAATCCTTACGGATTAACTCCACGGATTAACTCCACGGATTGACCCCAGCTTGTTGCGCTGTTGTTTTTGCACAACTTCAATGGGCAAAGTCAGAGAGGTAGAAAACTGCCTGCCGGTAGGCAGGGTAGGCAGGGTAGGTAGGGTAGGTAGGGTAGAGAGAAAGTCTTGGTTATCGGTTGAAGGTCAAAGCTATCAATTTCCTTGCTGCCTTGAACTTGTTCCCCTCAATTCTACAAAAGTAGATACCACTTGCTATCTTATTGCCTGAAGCATCTTTTCCATCCCATCCTATTGTATGATAGCCAGCATTAACTTCTTCGTCTATCAGGACTTTAACGACTCTTCCTGTAATGTCGTAAATTTTTAATGATACCTTATCATTGGTCGGGAGAAAATAATTAATAGAGGTAAACTCGGTGAATGGATTGGGATGACACCGGGATATCCAGAAGACATCTGGCGCCCCGTCATAATTCTCATTGATTCCCACAAAAGCTCTACTTGATGCATATATATCCCAGTTACTTGATTGATAATTTTGCCATGTAGCCCAGACACCGTTCGAATCAGACACTATCTTTGGATTAATGTCGGGTCCGGGCAATTCAATAACTTCCTGCGCTGCCCATAAAGTATCCGGTGAACAAGAAACATAAATATTCCAATTACCCGCTGATTTTCCCTGCCACGCAATCCAGCATTTTCCCTGGGAATCGGTGGTCATACTTGGGAATATATTATTTTCACAGTAGGATGTTATTTTCACCGGTAAGCTCCAGCTCCCGTCGCCGTAATAACTGACATATATGTTCCCCTCGCCTTCGTCGAATGCTTGCCAGCTTACCCATATACGACCGTCGCTATCAACTGTAGCGGAAGGACTGTAGGCACTTAACTGAGCCCCCGAAATGGGTCCGTCTTCTGTCCACGATAAGCCATCCCGATGACTACAATAGATTTGAGATGCATCCTGGACAAACTTGTGATAAAATACCCAGGGTATATTGTCCCTATCAATAATAATTGCGGGAGAAGATTCGTCGCTCTCAGATTGAGTAACCCTTTCAGGTGTGGACCATACGGTGTCTCTGAGACAGGAAACATAAATGTCGGAGTTTAATTCCCTTCGCGTTTGCCATGTAAGCCACAGTGTATCCCCGGCTGATGCAATGCTCGGTTTTAAATCCCAGCTCGGGTCGCTTGATATAATCCTGGATGGTATCCAGCTCCCATATCTGTACTTGCTGTATTTAAGATCATATCCATCCCACCCAAAATTTGCCCACACCGCGATAGGTTCTCCTTCATGAACTCCAATTGCAGGATTAAAGTCCCAATACACATGCGGACCAATATTCATTGTTCCCGACCAACTACTTGCATCTTTGTAAATGCTGTATATGTCAGACCTCCCGTTAGTGCTGGAACGGCCCGATTCAAAAATAAACCAGAGTTTGCCATCTATTGAAGCTATGTCGGGATTACCATCTGCCTCGGGGTTGGAAGATACTACTTCCGGGGTTGACCACCCATTTGAAGAATACATACTCATTGATGGACGAGTTAAAGCCAATTTAGCCCCAATCAAAGGTTTCAGTGTGGGGTCGCCAATTATGTTTAATCCATAAAACCACGGTCGACTGTCCTCACCCCATTGGATGAACCATTTTTTAAAGGAATCTCCAATATTATCGCCCCACCCAAGCCATTTATAAAAGTCATCAAAATAAAGCATCGACCCGGTTTTTGTGCTTCCTATTATTGTTAGTCCATAAGAGTCACCAAATATATACCAGCCGGCAGAGTAGTTTTCTTCAACAAATCTTGTTCCCGAACAGGAAAATAGATTGTAGAAAATAGCAACGGGATTTAAAATAAATATTTCGTAATTAAAAATGGTTCCACTGTATCCATCGGGCACCCTAAATGTATGTCCCCAGGGTGACGAATGAGCGCATAACTGTACCCATTCATAGCCCTCATATAATTCTTCCCGATATCTACTCGCTATGGTTGCTGTGTCGTCATTAATTACCGTGACATCAGAGTATACCGTATCTAATCCACAACTTCCAAAATAATTCCAATCATCATCCACAAAAGCCAATGCCCTTTTTGGGATTCCCAACCCAATAGTTCTATTTTGGTGATTTTTCTCAAAATATTGCTTCATTAGACTTATTTCATCATCCCAGAGTAGTTGGCGCGCGTAAATTCTTCCCACCCATATATCGGGTTCAAAATTTCCCGTATGGTCATCATACAGTCCATTTCCATTTGTGTCGATCCATTCACCGTCTAAATCCATAAAATAAAGGTCAATTGGAAATTCTTCTTCTCCCCACACATCCATTTCATACCAGGCTGTGGGGAGTTCGCCCACGAAGATGGCTCCAACCAAGCCAGGAAAACTCGCTAAATGTGCCCTTAATAATTCGTGGCTCATCCCCGATACCGTATCAATCTGAACAGCATACCCTTCGTTTGTGAGGTCTGTCGAAAATTGTTCTATCTCCGATGAAATTTTATGATAAATTCGGCATTCCACTATTATATCCACCAGGTTTGTATCTGCCACCTTAGGGCTTAAAGAAGCTGTTCCAATCTTTAGCCACCGAAGGTCCTGCTTATCTTTGACCCATTTTTTGTATCTTTTTGGCTTTCTGCCGTATGGGTCGAGCCATTCCAACCGCTTGAATTCTCCGAAATTTGAAAATTTTGATTCCCGTATTTCCTTTTCATTGCTCGAGCCTACTAAAAGCATACATAAGAGCAACACCATTTTTCGCCTCCCATAATTCTTTGGGGCGCGTTTGAGATAATATTTAAAAGAAAAGAAGCTTCGCAGAATCCGTATGGAAAAGAAAGGAACATCCCGTATGTAAGAAGTTTGAGGAATTCTGGTTTTTATGTCACTTCTTGTCGTTACTTGGGTGTGAGGACTGATATGGGCAGTATCTGTTCCTGCATGGATACACCGCCGTGCTGAAATGTATGTTTGTATTCCGCCTCGTATCTTTCCGGGTGCGACGGGTAAATAAAGTAGTAGTCTTCCTTCGCTATTGCATATTTCTTCCCGCCGTTGGGCAGTCTATACCTTTCGGGCTCCTCTATGTATATACAATTGCGCTCGTTTGTTTTAAGCACGGGGGCGTATTTGTAACGAAGGTTTCTTGAAATGGTCTTACCACCCTCTATTATCGTTGGTTTATGCGTTATTATGGCGCCGTGGTCTGTAGTTATTATTATTGTTGCCTTTATGTCCCTTAATTCTCTTATCAGGTTATATATGTGTGATTTAATGAACCACATTCTCGTGAATTCTCTCAGGGAATCTTCATCCGGAAGAGCCTCTTCTATCACCTGAGATTCCATCCTCTGATGGATGAGTATATCGAGGAAGTTTACCACAATGGAAACAAACCTCGCTTTCCTGTATGCCCGTGCCCTCTCCTCAAGAGATTCTGCCTCTTTAATATTTCTTATCTTGAAATATACCGGTCCTTTCATATTTCTGATTTCCTCAACCTGCATGGCAAGAAGGTCTCTCTCAAATCTGTTCTCCTCGGGGTCCCATAGTTTCGGAAATCTGCAGGATATTTCATCGGGAAATACACCCGCAAATATCGAGTTGCGGGCAAAGGGGGTAGCTGATGGAAGGATCGATATATACTGATTTTCTTCAATATTGAAATCGCCCTGGAGTATGGGTTTTATGGTGAGCCACTGGTCATATCTCATACAATCCAGCAATATGAAACAAACCCGCTTCTCCTTCAATAGCTTTGGCATAACATACTTCCTTATTATATCCGGCGATAGATCGGGACCCTTGCCCTCAAGAAGCCACCTCGGATATTCGGTTTCTATGTACCTTGCAAACTGTCTTTCTGCCGTCCACAGAAGGTCGTTGTGGGTCTTCCTGAACTCCTCATCTCCGAACTTGTGGAGTTCTATATCCCATTTTATAATATCGAGATAGATGGAGATCCATTTCTCAATTCCGATGTCGCTGTATATACTGCTGTTGACAGATGAGTAAAACTTTGCGTACTCTTCTGGTTGTTTTCTTTTGATGATATCTTTTCTTTCGAGTATCCTTTTCACCGTGGAAATAAGTTGCTGTGATTTTATGGGTTTCACGAGGTAATCTGTTGCTTTCACACTGTACGCCTTTTCTATTAGCTCTTCCTCTTCGCTCTTGGTGATCATCACCACCGGTATGTTGGTATCTATATTTCTTATATCCCGGAGGCTGGCGAGTCCGTCTTTACCGGGCATGATCTCATCTAAAAGCACGAGGTCAAATGGAAACTTCTTGAGCAGAGATACTCCGTCATCTCCCGACGCAACCCCCGTCACATTATAACCCTTCTCTTTTAACAGCATTATGAGGGGTTTTAGTAGGTCTATCTCATCATCTATCCAGAGTATGTTCATAATGTAACTCCAAAACCAACCAACCAACCAACCAACCAACTAACTAACTAACAAACTAACAAACTAACTATCTATCGATGGGCAATTGTATTACAAAGGTGCTCCCGTTACCCTCTCTCGAGACACAGAATATTCTTCCCCCGTGGAGGTCTATTATTCTTTTAGTGAGGGATAATCCCATTCCCCAGCCATATTCTTTTGTGGTGAAACCCGCATCAAATATGCGTTTTAGATCTCTTTTCTTTATGCCCTTACCATTATCCTTTATGGATAACCTGATGAATTTGCCACGCCTTTCTGATTTTACATCTATTCGTGTAGAATCTGCATCTACGGCGTTTTTTAGGATGTTCTCCACCGCCCAGGAGATGAGTCCATCATCTATCTTTGGATGTGGAACCGTGCGGTAATCCTCATTTATGGTTACCTTGTTTTCAAGGTGGGGGATTCTTTTCTTGACATAGTTGATACTGTCGGCGAGGATACCGTTTATGTCAATGCTCTTAAAAGAGATAGAACCAATTCTCGAAAATCTTTCACTCACCTCTTCCAACCGCCCTATGTCCTTCATCATCTCATTTTTAATCTCCGTATCCTTTATAAACTCGGTCCATGCCATCAGCGAGGAGAGTGGGGTCCCAAGTTGATGTGCGGTTTCTTTTGCTATACCCGCCCATATCATACTCTCCTCTGTTTTTTTTGCCCCCCGAAACCACAGTACAGCTATCAGGAGCAAGAGAAATGCGAGGGCAATCTGCAGATATGGCGCCCATTTCAGAAAAGACCTTGCCTTTGTATTGCCGTAATAAACTGTGCATAATGGAATGTCAAGGTATTTTACCTCTACGGGTTGGTGTATGTTTGCGAGTCTTGAAATCGCTTCCCTCTCCTTACCCCGCTCTATATTTGTTGACGCTATTGTCCTTCCCGCGGTGTCCACCACCACAACGGGGAATTTTATCTTTTGAATCACCTCGTCAAAGATTATATTTAGTTCAGTATCCTCACTCCCCGCACTCCCTATAAATCTTCCATATATCCTTGAGACTGTCTCTGTTTCATTCTCCAATTGATTCATCATGTACTCGGAATACATCACAAAACCGACGAGTACAAGTATTACAACAAGTATGATATAGTTTTTCAGTGTTGAATACATATGCCTCTAATGACAATTGACGATTGAAGATTGAAAATTTTTGAAAAATGACGGCCCACTATCGTATAACGGCGATCTTACCAATCGATTTTCCCGTTCCCGTTTTAAGAAAGCAGATATATATTCCGCTCGCCACAGTATTTCCCCCCTCATCTTTGCCATTCCACTCGACATAACCGTTACCAAGTGTAACATCGTATTTTGTGAATTCCTTGACCAGTTTACCCGAGAGGGTGAAGATATAGATATTCATACACCAGGTATTGTTCACCAATCTGTAGTATATATGTAGAGATTTGCCATCACCGGGAATAAACGGATTTGGAGACGAGTACAGAATCTTATCTTCATCAAGTGGAGGAGGGAAGACTATGGGTTTCTCATAATATAATGCCTTATACGCATTTAGCACACCATATCCCAATGTATCGTCGGGATTCTCGGACCGGGACGCAGTTTTAAGTATTACATCCCTCAATTTTGCGGCATTCCATCCCACTCCATCCTTCCTGTGCCCCGAAAGGATACAGGAGGCTGCCCCGGCAACCATTGCTGTGGCGCAGGATGTTCCTCCCGTTTTGAAGCACGAGTTTAGTTCATCGTTCCACGGATTAGCCACATATGCAAGCCACGGTCCGCATACATCGGGTTTCCATCTCGTTCGCTCATTGACTCCTATCTGGTCGTATGGTGGGCCAATTGCACTGCCCCAGTTCTCCCGCCAAAACCACTCTCCGTCCTCGTCAACTCCGCCACAGGCAATTATAGAATCGGCATCTGCGGGCGCCTTTATACAGGTATCGGGTCTTGACGTGGGGTTTTTATGAGATATATTTCCCATCGCGGTGACAAGTAGAATGTTCTTGCTCAAGCAGATGGCGGCGTGCTTACTCATCGGCGTAGTATGCCCATCCATATCCTCATATCTGTAGGAGGAGTCGGGACTATCAGCCCATTCCCTATATCCGAGTGAGGAGGAGATTATATCCACACCGACGCTGTCGAGGAACTCAACACCCGCTATCCACCATCCCTCCTCCGCGATAATATCACCCTCATCGTTTGGTGCCCTGTGTACCAGTTCCGTTCTCGCGATCGCAAAATCTGCCCCAAATGCAGCCCCAACAAGTTGTCCCGTTGCCCTTGCGCCCATAAGGGAAAGCATGTGGGAACCGTGGTCTATCTGATGTTTATCCCTCATATCTATCGTATCATTTTCGTCGTATCGAGCGAGTGAATCGTTTGATATAAAATCGTGTTCGGCGACTATATTTATGTCCCTCAGGGCGGGATGGGTGTCCTTTTTATATCCCGTGTCGAGTATCCCCATCAATATTCCCTGACCAATATATCCCCTTTTGTGTACTTTATCGAGCCCGAGAAGCTTTATCTGCGATTCACCTTCTTCCCCGTAATCTATCCCCTTTCTTCTCTCTACAAGCCTCTCACGGAATTTTCTCACCGGGGTTATCTTCTTCACGAAGGGGAGTTCTTCTATCTCTTTACCTTTTTGGGAAGGTATTGTAAAGGTCGCCGCATTGAGCCATTTTGACACCTCGCATAACCTGCCCCCGAGAGTCTCTACTTCTCTGATGTACTCCGCGTGCAGGGGAATATCGGAATAATCCACCACATCATCGGATGACCTCACCATAAGTCTTCTTTTAAGTGCCCTTTCCGACAGATCCTCCCTCGCACTTCTCAAGGCATCCTTCCTTTGCTCCTCGGTCCGGATGCCTTTATCGGTGAAGTAGACCCAGACCTTCTCCCGCGGAAGAGAAGAAAATAAAAGTGTTGCAATCAGAAAAAACATGAGACCCCCTTAATTTTTTTCGACTAGTCTCAATGTGTCACCGTAGAGTTGGCGGTATACATGATAGAATCCCATAATTTTTTTGACATACAGACGTGTTTGTAAAAGCGGTATGCGCTCCACCCATTCATCCACGGGACAGTCCCTTTTCCATTTCGCCGTCCTCGTGGGTCCGCCATTATATGCGGCAAGGGCATACTCGGGAACTCCATCGAATCTCTTCAGGCAGTAGTTGAAATAATGTGCCCCGAATCTTATGCTTGTCTCGGGGTCTTTAAGAGATTCGGGGCAGAAGTTGTCCACACCGAGTTCCCTCGCTATTCCGCTGCCCGTTGATGGAATTACCTGTGTTAAACCTATGGCATTGGAGGAAGAGACTGCTCCCGGATAGAAGTTGCTCTCCTGTTTGATAAGTGCCATAAAGAGAAACGAATTTTCCACTTCATACTTCAGGACCGTTGGCAAGAAACTCAATGGATATGCGAGGGTTAAAATCTTATAAGGAAAGGGGGGATGCCCCTTGTCGATGATTTTTTTTGTCAGGTAGAGGGCGAGATTATCCAGCCCGCCCTCGTGAGCGAGAAGTGCAAGCCTGTATCTGAAGAGGGGATTGTTTTCGCCAATCGCAGAGAGTTCTTCCCCTGCTTCTTCTATTATGCCGTACTTGAGAAGTAATTTACCCTTCAAAAGTCTTGTGCTATCTTCGTGCGAAAGTGAATAAACGGTGTCGCAAAAGGATACTATCCATTCCTCTGAAGAAATGTTCGAAACTTGTAACTTTCCATCGAGTAGATGGACATAATAGGAGAAGGAGGACTTACTCAGAACATAAGAACGATACGAAGGCAAGCCCGTTATTTTGGCGAGCCAGTAGTTACCCGGTACGGGGAATGTGTGCTCAAAGCGTTTCTTTGCCTCCTCTACTTTCCCTTCATCGAGGCACAAGATACCGCTCCGCAGGTTTGCCATTTCCTTGAGGGATGGCCCCACCTCGTCGTATGCATCTATTGCGTCCCCATATCTTCCCATATTCTCGTACAGAATCCCCGCCCTGAAATATCCCTCATCACTCCTCGATGAGAGATATTCTTCTAACGCAGCATCGGACGCTCCCGCTTTTTCCAGGCATCTTCCGGTATTTAGATGGTCATTTAGTCTTTTGTATTCTTTTGCGGCGTTTTTGTATCTGCGCATGCCCTTATAACAGGATGCCCGCATCCCGTGGGCTTTTTTGGGAGTATATTTTAGTGCCTCGCCGTACTTTTTGTTTTTGTACAGTACATTTGCCATCGTCACCCTCGGAACAGTAACTTTTCCGAGCGCCTTCAGGGCAAAGGAGGATTGCGGATATTTTTTCAGAAGCTCTTTATATAGGGACTCTCCGGATTCTTCTACGAGTTCGTATATCTCTGCCATGTGGTACAGTGCCTCTGCATCCCCGATGTCTTCCCATATCGACAATGCCTCGATGTACTTCTGCTCTGCCTCATAGGAGGCGGCGAGTCTCTTTCTGGCGTCGCGAAAGTTTCCCGCCTTCTCGAAATATACAATGCTACTCGCCGTACCCCCCATCTCGCCCGCACATATACCGCTGTTATACATGGCATTTTCGTATAGAATATCATCCACATTCCTGTAACTGCGTATTGCATCCCCGAACATCCCGAGTTTCTGATATACCCAGGCAAGCTGGTAGGGTGATAATTCACGGGAGAATGCCTCCTCATATCTGCCGGCGAGTATGTAAAGTTTTCCAAGTAGAGTATCGCCCGGAGAAATCTCCGTCAACTGATCTATCGCATCGTTGTACTCTCTTATTTCAATCAGTCTTCCTATGTTGTCGTATTTCACGGGCGACCGCCCCGCGCAGGCGGTCAATAAAAATATTGTTATGGGGAACCATTTAATATACATACCGATTTAAGGTTCATCCCCTACCCAAGCCTTTTATCTTGAAGAGAAGAGTTCTGTAGAACATTCCACACAAGAGAAAAATTGTATATAAGGGAATTACAGGGTGGCGGGGATAATGCTCTTTCAGGTATCTCATCATTCCAAAATGCCAGTGGAGGATGGATTTGGACCTGTCTAATTTCGTTGAACTTCCCCTTGTGTGATAAATTTCCCCATCCCTTAAATAATATATCTTATATCCCCTTCTCTTTATCTGATAACAGAGTTCAATGTCATTCATATACAATGGATACCTCACATCCAGTCCGCCGATTTCCCTCAGCAAGTTTCCCCTTACGAGAAGGGCAGAGGCACTTGGCTGGTCAACTTCCCGTGTTCTCTCGTAGTCAAAGTGCGGGAGCTTCCACCTGGATGTTCTGCCCGTGATCAGGGATAGACCCGTGAGTTCCGTAAAAAGATTAAAGGGGGTTGGAAACTCTCTGCAGGATCGCTGAATGGAGCCCCCGGGATTTAAGAGTTTGGGTGCTACGGCTCCAACATCGGGTCTTTTATATAAAAATATGTAGAGTTTTTCTATGGCGTTATTTTTCAATGCCGTATCCGGATTGAGTAACATAATAAACTTGCCCTTCGCCAGTCTTATACCCTGATTCGTTGCGTATGCAAAATTTTTATTCTCGTAGTTGCAGATTAATCTCACATCGGGGAATTCCCTATTTATTATGCCGACCGTATCGTCACGGGAGTGATTGTCCACCACGATTATCTCGTATGATATGGAGTCTGTGTTCTCATATATGGATTTGAGACATTCGCCAATATCGCCCTCACTATTGTATGTGACTATCACTAAGCTCAGCATAAGAAGCAGAGAGAAGAGGAATTACTTGAAAGTTACATAAGAGTAATTAGTGCCTTCACCCCTTTCGTTCGTGGGAATCCATATGTAATCTATCTTCTTTCGCGTGGCATCGAATGTAGATGCTATAAGATGGAGTTCCCTTCCGTATATTTGCCTTATTCCCCTTTTTCTCAGTCTGTATATGTCGTATGCAAATTGCTGTCTTGAATACTCTCTGTAGTTTCTCTTCGAGGGGTTTTCGTAAAATTGTCTCTTTTGAAGGAGTAATGCGAGTTCAGTTAAAACCGCGGTTACGGGTATTCTCTCTTTTTGCAGCATAAGTGTTGCCCTTCTCCAGGCTTGAAATAACCTATCGATAAGCTCATCCTCTGGTACCGAGTTCTTTTGAAGTCCGTCATCTATCTTCTGCAGTGTCTCTATAATTTCCCCCGGCGAGAGCGCGCATTTCCCAATTTTTTCCGGTCCGAACAGTATATGCACCTTCCCGCCGACGAAATCGACTTCCATCCTGTAAAAACCCGTGTAAAGTACAGGTAGGTTGCCGCGAAGGTCCATACCATTCTCCTGCAGCCCCTCATTGAGTCTTTTCGAAAAGTCGAATCTGAAATCGTCTTTTAATCTTTCAATGTACTCTTTCAATATACTTGTTGCCTGGAGAAGTGCATCTTTGTCAAACTGTGTCTTGTTTAGTGCCTCTTCGAGGTCTCCCATCAAAGGTTCTATTTTATAGATATTCTGAAGCGGAGCCTTTGCGAGGCGCAATGCCTTTTTCAGGGTTTTTTGTAACCCCTTTATCCACCTTTCTGTTTCCCTTATCTTATTTGATATTTTATTTAATTCCTCTTCCATTGATTGCATTGGTTGGGCACCGTCTTCGGTGAGCCTTCGGTGAGCTCAGCCGAGCCGCTCAGCCGAACCGTTTACAGTGCCGATAAATTTTTTTCTTGACATATTGAGGGATATGTATTATAATAAAACTATGGTCGAAGATATAATAGAACAATATATGGAGATAGATGAGAAGCTCACCGAGAATAGTTTCCTGGTAACTCCTCGAACGGGCAATGCATTCTCCCTGTTAAAGAACCGTCTGACAGAATATGCGCTCCTTCCCATACTTAAAAAGAGGGAAGATGGTAAGATTCTGCTGTACCTGTACAAGTGGAATCCGCCCAAGAGGTCCAGAAACTGGGTAAACCTGGCTTTGTTTATTGCAACCGTGTTTACGACTCTCTGGGTGGGTGGGATGCTCGCAAGACCTCATGATTTTTCCTTTCCGGGAGGACTCATTTACGGTATTCCTTTCTCCTTCACTCTCTTATTCATCCTTGGCTCGCACGAATTCGGCCATTACTTTGCCTGTAAGAGACTCGGGATAAATGCCACATTGCCCTACTTTATTCCCGTTCCCCCGCCCTCACCACTTGGCACATTTGGTGCCGTGATCCGTATCAAATCGCCGATGGAGAATAGGAATGCCCTCATTGAGGTCGGGGCAATGGGCCCCCTCACGGGACTTGTCTTTGCCATACCCGCTATGGTAATTGGACTTCTTTTGAGCGAGACGGTTCCCTCGAGTTATGTTGAGAAGGGAGCGGCGATTCAACTCGGCAATTCGATCCTATCCCTTTTTCTCACAAATATTGTTATCAAAGAACCTTCCGGGAGTGCACTCCTCTTTCATCCCGTTGCATGGGCAGCCTGGATAGGTATGTTTGTAACGGCTGTAAATCTACTTCCCGTTGGACAACTGGACGGTGGTCACATATCTTTTGCAATGTTCAGTAAAAGGCATAAGGTCGTTGGATGGACCGTTATTGGTATATTGCTGATTCTTGGTTTTTTCTCCTGGAAGGGATTTATAGTGTGGGCATTCCTTGTGAGTATACTGGGGGTACATCATCCCCCACCGTTGAATATGGTCGAGCCCCTGGACAAGAAACATAAGGCAATAGGTGTAATATCGCTTGTGGCATTTGCGCTTACATTTGTTCCCGCTCCATTCAAGTTTTAGCCTTCTTTCCATATCTTCTCTCGTATCTTTCTACCCTTCCAGCGGTATCCACGAGTTTTTGCTTCCCCGTGAAGAACGGATGGCACTTTGAGCAAATTTCCACATGAAGTTGCTTCACCGTGGACCTCGTATGTACGACATTGCCGCAGGCACAGGTTATAGTCGCATCGTAATACTTCGGGTGTATTCCATCTTTCATAACTCTCCTCCAGGTCTAAGATGTTATGTATAAACCGCAGAGTTCGCAGAGAACACAGAGGCAAAGAAATTCAAAAATCAAACCTGCCTGTCGGCAGACAGGGTTAAATTTTGATATTTAATATTACCTCTGCAGTTTTATCCAGACACAAATGTTGATATAGAAATGGTTTTTTATTATATCACAAAAATCCCGTCCTGTCAAGAAAAAAATCAACGGATTTACACGGATAAAGAGAAATCAGCGGATTAAACGAATTAAGCGGATAATTATTTAACACCTGTCTACCCCTCGTAAAGGCGGCGTCAGGCAAGTAGTGCACAGCCTGAAATAATCTCTTCATCTATACAGACCAAGTGGAATGGTCAAACTTTTTTAAATTTTTAGTTGACAAGAGAAAAAAAATGTATTACAATGTATTGAGAAAGCGAGGTTTTATTTTTTTCGTTTTTGCGGTTCCAACATCAATATTTAAAATACACAATTCGGGGGGATAATATGCACAAGAAGGTTTTGGCGAGTTTGCTTGTGGTGGGGATTTTTGGAAGTCTATTTGTTTTGCTGATAACTCCAAAGGGCTTTGCGATGGCAAGAGAGTCGAGCGTAAGGGGAGATAATGCTAAATCAGCCGAGGTTTCCAAGACGCCCACAGCGGATGATACCGATTCGGCGAGAATGGAAAAGGTGAAGAAAGAGATGGTCGAGGAATATAGGAAAATGTATTTACCCAAGGTACCCGAACACATAAAATTCCTTGAGCAGAATTACAAAAACTCACGCTCTCTCGAATTATGCCTCCTGGACTTAGAGAGAGCGCTGGATCTACGGGCGCTGCCAGTTCTGATCAAAGTACTTTCATACAATCCCAGGGGAATAAATAGAGCGGGTGCCGCAAGTACTATGGGGATTATAGAAAAATATAATGAAGACGATGGGGCGGTGTCCGCATTGGTAGAGGCATTGGATGATACAATTACAGATGTTCAATTTAATGCCGCCAAAGCCCTCGTTGTTTTGGGAGACACATCACACCCAATTGTGGTGTTGACTAAATTGGCAAAGGGAAAAGATAAAGAAAACTGGACGGTAGACTGGGCCGGGTATATGGGACTTGAAAACGCGACCGAGGAAGAGATAGAAGAACAGAAAAAAAGATTTAAGGATGGTTTACAATACGAAGCAATTGAGCTTTTGGGCGAGTTATCAACAGCAGAAGCCGTTTCGGTACTGACAGATATTGTGATGTATGGCGAAGATGAGGAGGTGAAGGGGCGCGCCAGGGAGGCACTAAATAAACTTACTCCCAAAAATTAAAAAGACCGGAGGTGAAAGATAGTTTCTTACACTCACATAAAGCTTCTCAATCTGAGGGTCGTTTTGGTTTTGATGGTATCGGTGGCGTTTCTCGGCTCTTTGACAGGTGCCCGCGCATACGATGTCTCACAGGCAACGCGCTACGCAAACAAGTGGTGGAATTCTCGCAATTCCTTCTTCCACGATTGTGGTGGTCTTGATTGTGCCAACTTCGTATCACAATGTCTCATTGCCGGTGGAATTGATTTGAAAGATGGGCCCAGTTACAACATTTACGGCAGACATTGTATCGTCAGATGTGGCGACCAGCCATACCCGGGGCTGGGTGAGAATTTGGAGTGGCACCAAAATGTAACCTTAACACGGAAATCCGTGGGTTGGGATGACGAATTGTACGATATTTCTTCTCAACATCCTTATCCCGACGATTATGATAGCACCTGGGTAATAACCAAATCCGGTGCGTTGAAAATGAAGGTTCATTTTTTACAATTTGAAACGGAGTATTATCACGATTATGTTCATATCTACGATGGATCAGATGACCTTGTATCAAGTTATACGGGGAGTTTGAGTTCTTTCTGGTCGGATGAGGTAGATGGTGAGACTGTGAAGATAAGACTGGTGACAGATGGTGCTAACACGGGGTATGGTTTTGATATTGATAAATACAAGTATAAGCATATACCCGATGCACCAGATAGCATCGGTGCGGGTGATGTTATCATGTTTGGCAATGAAGACGATTGTTACAAACATTCGGTTATAGTTGTGGGTGGGAGCGGGAATAACGCTTATTGTAACGCACATTCAAGAAACCATTGGCACATAAGCTGGACAGACTGGGTTGACGGCACCTTCTCTAATCCCTTTACTGTAGTGAGTTTCTTTGAAATTCCAGATGGTGCGGGAGCACAGGCTAACTTAACCCCTTATACTCCTCCCGGATGGGAGGCCCCCTTGATCGCATCTTCTGTGTGCGGGACTTACACGAGTGGTCCTCATCTTTTAGCGGGCGAACCCACCTACATAGATTTTGCAATAAACAATGATGGATGTGCCGATCTACCCGATGAGGTCAAATATGCACTTTACATTGATAATAGTAGAATTGAGACCTGGTCCAATCCAGGATTGTGGTATGGTTATCACATTGTCAGAGAAGACTACACACATGCTTTTAGTGAAGGATGGCATACACTTAAAATAACGGCAGACCCCGATTATTACTGGTCCGAATCTGACGAAAGCGATAATTCTTATTGGCGAAAATGGTATTGGGGGAGGAATGGCGTTGAGGAACCGTCTGACACAAACCAGGTGATGCTTTATTCAATGTCCCAGAACTTTCCCAATCCCTTCTTTGAAGGGACCGCGATAAATTACACCATTGCGTTGAAAGGGGATGTATGGCTCTGCATTTATGATATATCGGGAAGGCTTGTATGGAAATTTGTGGATGAGAACAAGAATCCGGGACAATATAAAGTTGTATGGGATGGTCGAAATGAAACCGGCGAGAAGGTTTCTCCCGGAATCTATTTTGCAAGACTGCGATCGGGGGATTTCAGGGCAACCAAAAAGATGATAAAGACATAATACCCATTGATGGTACTGTCTTTGCGACAGAATAACTCTTTATAACTGTGGATATTCTGAAGGCGATCATACTGGGGATAGTACAGGGGGTGACGGAGTTTCTTCCCATCTCCAGTTCGGGACATCTCGCCCTCCTTGGAGGTTTTTTAGGTTTTGAGGAGGGGACACTTATGGCGACTATGATGCACATTGGCACATTGCTTGCGCTCATTGTCTACTTCAGGGGAGACATATCTCGTATAGTTCTGTCTCCGTTCAAAAGGGATGTGAAGTATCTGAAACTTTTATGGTTTCTGATACTGGGAACCATACCCGCCGTGATATTTGGAGTTCTCTTACTCCATCATATTGAGAGTATATTTGATTCCCCACTGCTCATCGGGATATGCCTCGTATTCACGGGAGTAATCCTTTTTTTATCGGGTTTTATGAGGAGAGAGAGAAAAGAAATACGATTCTTAGATGCAATTTTAGTTGGTATTGGACAGGCGATAGCGATATTGCCGGGTGTCTCGAGGTCGGGCACCACCATAAGCACGGGAACATTTCTGGGGCTCGACAGAACCACGTCTGCAAATTTTTCATTTTTACTTGCCATACCCGCAATTCTGGGTGCAGCGGTGTTGGAAATATCAAGTGTGAAGGGGAGTTCCATCACCTTTGCACTCCTTGTGGGCGCGTTCGTTTCATTTCTCACCAGCCTGGTTGCCATAAGATTTCTGCTTGCATTTCTGAAGAAAACCACCCTGAGGCCTTTCTCATACTACTGCTTTGCCATAGGAATTCTATCCATCCTCATCGCACTGCGATGACAGCCCATAAAATTGACAATTGAAGATTGAAAGATTGAAGATTATTTACCACAAAGGCACTAAGATTTCAGATTGTAGTATTATTCACCACAAAGGGCACAAAGAACACCAAGATTGAAAATTGAATCAAGGCTGAAGCATTGAGTTACGGTTATGAGGTGACTTAACGGAAATCCTTTTCACCGCGCTGTCGGCGGGGTAAGGTTGACTATCTACAACGACCAAATGACTCAATTACTTAATAACCTAATAGCCTGATAGCTCGATAGCCCCCTCACTTTTTTTCTTGACATCGGTTGATTTTTATGATATAATATACAAGAACAGCATTTAAATAATAACTATGAAATACACGAAAACCCTATTGGACCATTTCAGAAACCCGAGAAATGTGGGAGTCATTAAAGACGCCGATGGAGTTGGCAAGGTGACATCGCCCGTGTGCGGTGATATTATGGAATTGTACATAAAGGTAAAGGACGAGAGAATTGTAGATGTGAAGTTCCAGACCTTTGGCTGTGCCGCCGCCATCGCCTCTTCTTCTGTGCTTACCGAATTGATAAAGGGAAAGAAGATCGACGAGGCTCTCGAGATAACAAATAAGAGGATAGTAGATACACTTGGTGGTCTCCCGGAGGAGAAGCTCCACTGCTCCGTTCTTGCAGAGGATGGGGTGAGGAAGGCAATAGAGGACTATAAATCTAAACAAAAGACTACCCCGCAAAGTCGCTTCGCTCCAACGGGGCAAGCAGACTACAGAAGTTAAAATGTAAAATTAGCAATTCCAAAATTTATAACTGATAATTTTGCAATAATCCCGTTTTGTCTCTGGTCTCTTGTCTTATGTTTTCGGTCTTTGCTCTATGGTTCGTGCACATATGCTCATATCGGGACTCGTGCAGGGGGTTTGTTACAGGTGGTTTGCAAGAAAGGAAGCGGACTCCCTTGGTCTTACGGGCTATGTAAAGAATCTTTATGATGCAAGAGTGGAGGTGGTAGTTGAGGGTGAGAGAGGGCTTATTGAAGAATTCATCAAGATGCTCAAAGTTGGTCCTTCATCCTCAGATGTGAGAGATTTGAAGATAGAATGGCGGGAATATAAGGGTGAGTTCAGTGGGTTTGCTGTAAGATATTAAGGTTTAAACAGATTATTCAGACACAAGACAACAGACAACAGACTGAAGGAAGAGTCCTGCCTGACCACAATTAGGGTTTTTTGATTTAGGTGGCTTTCAAAAGAAAAAATGAAGAGATTGTATCGTTCAAAGAAAGACAAGATCATAGGTGGAGTTTGCGGAGGTATAGGAGAGTATTTCGATATTGACCCCGTTCTGGTGAGAATCCTGTGGCTCTTATTCACATTTCTGGGCGGAGCGGGTATACTCGCTTACATAATTGCATGGGTGGCGGTTCCCTCCTCAGAGGCAAAGGGAAAAGCGGAAAAAAAAGAGGAAAATAAGGTGCAAGAGGACGATAGAGGCGGATTCTGGGGAGGAATGACATTAATTGTAATTGGATTCATATTTCTCTTATTTACACTGAGAATATTCTGGGTTAAACTTCTGCCCCTGTGTTTGATTGTTGTAGGTGTGATGCTCATACTCAGGTACAGGGATAAAGTTCGGTAACCTCTGGTTCTGGAAAAATTTTTTGAGATATCGACTCGATACTGCTCGTTTTAAACAAATTGGAAACAGTTTCAATCCTGGGAATTTAACCCGTATTTATTTTGGGAGGAATCTATGTCTGGACATTCAAAGTGGGCACAGATAAAGCGAAAGAAGGGAAAGTTAGACGCCCAGAGGGGTAGAACATTTACCCGCCTCATCCGTGAGATAACGGTTGCCGCAAGGCAGGGTGGTGGTAATCCCGAAACAAATTCGCGACTGAGGTCCGCTGTGGACACGGCAAAGGCACAAAATATGCCTCAGGATAACATAAAGAAGGCTATAATGAGAGGTACAGGGGAACTGGAGGGCATCAACTATGAGGAGATCAGCTATGAGGGGTACGGACCATGCGGCGTTGCTATTCTTATCGAGGCACTTACAGATAACAAAAATAGAACCACGAGCGAGATCCGCCATATTCTTTCCCACCACGGTGGCAACCTCGGTGAGAACGGATGCGTTTCCTGGATGTTCAAGGATAAGGGCATTATTTATATAGATAAGGAGAGAGTCGATGAGGAGAGACTTCTCACAATTGCACTCGATGCGGGTGCCGAGGATGTTATTGCAGAAGATGACTCCTACCAGATAATTACCTCGCCAAAAGATTTTGAGACCCTGAAATCCACGCTGAAAAGCGGGGGAATAGAGTACAGCTCTGCCGAACTGACAAAATCCCCGCAGTCAACGATAAAAATAGGTGAAAAGGATACCAAAAGTATCCTGAAGCTAATGGATGTTCTTGAGGAACACGACGATGTCCAACATATCTATGCAAATTTTGATATACCCGATGAACTCCTGAAAGAGGCGGTGTAACAGAAACCCATTGTCAGGGTTTTATAATCCCAGAATATGCATTAACCACGCCTGCCTGTCCATACGGATCCGTAGGGACCGGTAGGCAGGGATAATCACGGATAAACCCAGCACCTATGCATAGGTGCTGGATAAACACAGATCATATAGGAATTTTTAAGAATGTAAGTTTTTACCTTTTAGGTGAAAAGTCCGCAGGATCCGTATGGAATGATTTTTATTTAATTTTTGTATGTTCTTTATTTTAAAATATCTTGCCTGCCTGCGGTAGGCAGGTGATAATCTCGTGTAATCCCTGCCCTGTGAAATAAATTATTTCACGGGGTGAATGGTTTCTTAACGCATAATTTGGGATAATTATCGACTGCTTTTGTGTACTTGAAATTGGTTCTTCCTCCTTATGCGCATTCTGGGAATAGATTGCGGTTTATCCGCGACGGGCTATGCGATTCTCCACGATGGTCATATCGCCTCGAATGGCATCATCCAAACGAGTAAAGACGAGAGCCTATCATCCAGAATAAATACCGTTTATCTCGGTATCAGGGAAGTGGTCGAGAAGGAGAAGCCGGATCTAACCGTTATTGAAAATCTCTTCTACGGGAAGAATCTTAAGACCCTTATCTCTCTCGCCCATGTGAGGGGAGTCATCCTTCTCGCAACCCATAATACACGGATGTATGAGGTAACTCCGGCAGAGGTAAAGAAGACTGCAACAGGCAATGGAAGGGCATCGAAACAACAGGTTAGATATATGATCGAAAAACTGCTGAATATTCCGCAGGGATTTTCTGAGCACATAGTGGATGCCTGTGCCTGTGCCCTGTGGGGGCAATGGAAGATGGAGCAATCGAATGCTTGTCTCTCTCAACGGTGAAGAATTGTCTCTAACATATCACATTCAACGGGGGATATATGAATATATTCAGAAAACTTAGATGGAGAAAAAACAAGGAAAAGAGTACGACCGAAAAACAAGAGGTGTTCAGAAGACTTGTGACGAAGAAAACTGAAACTTTTGTGGGAATTTGCCCGTTCTGCGGTGCATCCGTCACATTTGAAATGGAGGATGACATTGAAGAGTTAATCCTCATGTGCACTTCCTGTAAAAGGATTATCTTTTATCTTGACAAGCTTCATACTCCCCCTCAAGAGAGGAATCTGGAAGACCTGCGGAGCCTGAGTGTGGGAGATATTGACTGAACTATGTTAATAAATCATATAGAAGGTGAGGTAACGGACACGACACCAACGAGCGTTGTACTTGAGTCGGGAGGTATTGGATACTACATTAAGATTCCCATCTCCACATATGGGCAGATAGGGAAGAAAAGGCTGAAACTTTTAATAAGTACGATATTCAAAAACGAGGCGATAGAATTATATGGTTTCTATACGGAAGAAGAACGCAACTATTTCGAATCGCTCCTTAAGGTGAGGGGAATCGGTGGAGAGACCGCATTGAGGATACTCTCAAGATTAAAATTTAACGAGTTTAGAGATATCGTGGATAGGGCAGATGTTGACTCGCTTGCAGAGATAAAGGGTATTGGGAGAAAAAGGGCAGAAAAGATAGTGTTTGAACTGAAAGGGCTGTTCAAGGAAGAAACGGTCCCGGATGAGGCACTATCTGCTCTCATTACACTGGGATTCACAAGGAGCGAGGCGAAAAGGGCACTTTTAAATGTTACGAAATCAGTTCCCCAGGGTAATTTAGAGACGCTGATAAAAGAAGCATTGAAAAAAACTTAACCCCCGAACCTATGAAAAAAGAAAATATAACGACACCATTTCCCATAGAGAACGAGAGAGAGGTGGAAAGGGCACTCCGACCCAAGACTCTTGGCGATTTTGTGGGACAGAATAAGCTGAAGGAGAATCTGAAGGTATTTATAGAGGCAACGAGGCGAAGGGGCGAACCATTGGATCACATACTATTTTATGGACCGCCCGGACTCGGTAAGACAACTCTCGCTTATATCGTCGGAAGGGAGTTGGGCACCGATATAATCGCCACATCGGGTCCCGCACTCGAGAGACCCGCAGACCTGGCAGGTGTACTTACGAGACTGAAGAATCACGATATCCTGTTCGTCGACGAGATACACAGACTGGGGAAGGTAATTGAAGAGTATCTTTATCCCGCGATGGAGGATTTCTCACTGGACATACTTCTGGATTCCGGACCGAATGCAAGGTGTATAAAACTCAAACTCTCTCCGTTTACCCTCGTTGGCGCAACGACACGGAGCGGACTTCTTTCATCTCCCCTCCGTTCGAGGTTTGATTTGACATTCAGGCTCGACTTCTATGCTCCGGAAGAACTCTCATCCATCGTAAAACGTTCAGCATCCCTTCTTGGAGTGGAGATAACGGAGGATGCGAGTTTAGAAATAGCCAGAAGGGCGAGGGGAACTCCGAGAATTGCAAACAGGTTATTGAAGAGGGTGAGGGATTACGCAGAGGTAAAGGGAGAGGGTAAGATAACAAACGATATAACACAGTATGCGCTCTCTATGCTGGATGTCGATGACTGTGGATTGGATGAGATGGACAAGAAGATACTTATGACGATAATAAAGAAATACGACGGCGGGCCCGTAGGACTGTCAACGCTTGCCGCATCAATAGGCGAAGAGGAGGATACAATTTCGGAGGTATTTGAGCCCTACCTGCTCCAGGAAGGGTTTATAAAACGCACCCCCCGGGGCAGAGAGGCTACCAGTCTCGCCTATCGGCATTTCGGAATTGTTAAAAGAGGACAGAGTACGATGGAATTACAAAACCCGTGAGAATTTGTGGGGTCAAATCTCGACATTTGACAATAACTCCCTGACTTTATCCTCCGCCTTTGTATACTGCTCTTTAACCTGCTCATCATGTTCCATCTTTCGCTTTAACCGACAACGCAATTTACTCACCGCAGAATAATCAATACCACCTAACAATTTCCCTATCTCAACCTGTGTCAAACCGCTATAACGATATAATAATTCACTCACAATACCACGCTCTACACCATTACCAAAACGAAACGAAAATATATGCTTATCAGCCCCTAAAGCATCAGCTACACAACTCATCACAACCTCAGGCTCAAGCACATCCATCGTTAAACCACGATATGATGGCTGATCACGCAGTGATCCATCAACAACATACTCCTCCTTAACTTCATCTACAAAATCATCACTGCCTAAAATCACTCCTTTCTTTAATTCCTCAAATGGATTACTTATACCATGTTGTAAGCCGTCTAACACAAAACCCCGATAACGATGACGACCACCTACCATCGAAAGAATCAAATCATAATCAACAAAATCATCACTCATTTCCTTGTTTATATAACCCGGTAAACTACTCCAACGATACTCCTGTAAGTATTGCCAACGCTGCTGGCAACTCTCTGAACATAATTTTGAAATCCGTACACTATTTAAATGAAGATAACGGGAAACCTCAAGGAGATAGCTATCCGTATCAATTAAAAACGCTTTATATCTACCCTGGTATAAATGTCCACAACGATTATGATGATAATTAAACCAACCAGTATAACATATATTGAAATGACGCATAAATTCAGAAAGATTTGCTCTCTTGGTTTGAATAAGAAGATGAAAATGATTGGACATCATTATATATGCATTGAGAACTACTTGATAGGTCTTCAAGGAAACTACAAGTAACTTGAGAAACTTATTCCGGTCCTCCTCATCTATAAAAATCGCCTTTCGCTCATTACCTCGGCAGGTGACGTGATAAAAGGCACCAGGGAATTGAATTCTTAATGATCTTGCCATGATCAAATAATATCTAAAACCTGCATATTGTCAAATGTCGAGATTTGACCCCAGACCTTCCCTTGTCAAATGTCGAGATTTGACCCCAGACCTTCCCACATTACCCCATCAACCCATTACCCCATCAACCCATTACCCCATTACCCCATCAACCCATTACCCCATCAACCCATTACCCCATTAACCCATTACCCCATTAACCCATCAACCCATCACTCCACTATCCCATCAACCCACTATCCCATCACCCCATTGACCCATTACCCCATCAACCCATTACCCCATCACCCCATTAACCCATCACCCCATTTCTCTCCCTATCTCTTCTCATCCATGATTCCCACCGCATCTATAACATCAGAAAGTGTATCCTTGTCTACCTTCCCGACGATCTCTTCCTCTCTGGATGTTCCGAGTTTCTCTTCGAGGTATCTCTTAACCTTCTCTCTACTCCATCCCCTATCAAATGCCTTTCCCCATAGCGCCCTCATCTGACCAACAGTTGCCTTTCCAGGAACCTCGAGCAGGGAGCCGAGCTCGTCTATCAAATGTGAGATCTTTGCTCTCTCCACAACGCCAACTATCTCGTCCTGGTCAGATGTACCGAGTTTCTCCTCGAGGAAGAGCTTTATTTTTTCTCTATCCCATCCCTGATCGAGTGCCTTTCCATATAATGCCCGCATCTGTCCCGAAGTTGCCTTGCTTCCTCCTATATCTTCTGCCTCCTGAAGCATAACCTCTATTTCCTCCTTCAGTTTTTTCCTCTCAACTTCTCTCTCTATCTTTACGGTCTTATCCCCGACCGGGAACGATACACTTATCCTGTCCATAATCCCCCCTTCCCTCCCATTGACCAATGTCAAAAAAAATACCACACCTGCCTGCGGTAGGCAGGTAATTTTGATATTTACATTTTGATTTTTAATTTATCTTTGTGCCCTCCCATACGGGTCGTATGACTGTGGTTTCCTTACCATATGGATCCTTCGGACATATTATCTCAGATTATGCATTAACCACA
>DFBT01000027.1 GCA_002366725.1 Caldifarciminota bacterium UBA3073 | reverse complement strand
ATTAGGTTATAAAAAACATTCTCCAATGTTGGAGAGGCTCGCACGATACAGTTTTTATCCTCACAATGTATCTCTATTTCTCTCTTGACTTCAAAAATTTTCACCGTTTTCTCCACTATCTCGTAAAGATTTTTTCTTTCAAATTTCTCTTCATATTCCTTTTCCCTGAGTTCTGAATAGAGCTTTGCATTATCGATGATACTATTCATTTTTCTCACGGCTTCTTGCGCCCTTTTCAGGTGCTCCATATTCTTGGTCTTCGCCGCCATCTGTGTATACCCCAAAATCAACTGCAGGAAATTTTTCAAGTCGTGTGTAAGTATCGATATGAAAAGTTGTTGAAGCTGGTATGATTTTTCCTGTTCCTCACTCTTTCTCTTCAATATGCGAGAGAGATAATTCGAAAAGATGGCTGCAATATAAAAACTTCCCGTTCTAAAAACAAAGGTAGAAAGTATAAGCCCGGGTCTCCAGACCCAAGCCCGAAAATCCAAAATTGCCACCGGACTTACGATACCACGATACTCCAGTAAGAGTAACAGGGCATAACAGACCGTACTCAAAGTAGCTACGAAATATGTGGAGATTGGGTAAAGAAGTAAACTTGCGCCAAAAATGATGAACAGATATACTATAAAACAGGAACTTTCTATCCCCCCACTGAAATGTATCAATATCGTGATTATGATAATATCAAAAATGAGCTGGGCATGCACAAATATATTCAAACCCTCTAAATTCCATCTCCGTTTTTTGAGAATAGTAATGTATAAAAAATTACACGCCAGAATAATAAGAACGAGAAAAGAAACTGGTCTGAGTAGCTCCAAGTACCCTTCTGGACTGAGGATTATAGACTGAGTGACTCCCACAACGGTAAGAATGCAAATCACATAGAATCTCGCCTTTATCAGCCAATTTGCTCTCTTCTTTAGTTCATTTACATTCATTCTATCCTTTTAGGGTTCTTCTTATGCAAAATCTCAATTTTAGCTGACACCAAACTGAAGAAGGGGTCTCTCATCTCCCGTGTAGTTTGCTGATCGTTTTTCCCACTCCGATTCCTATAACACCCCCCAGGAAGACATCGGATATCCAGTGCTCGTTATCGTGGATCCTTGCGAGTCCAACCAAAATAGCCATCCCATAGCACATTACCCCGACCAATTTATTTTCACAATCGTCTGCCAGGCACGATGCTATCGCAAAGGCAGTTGAAGTATGGCCGGAGGGAAGAGATTGATAAGACGCACAAATGTTGAAGGGAGAATAGGAATATGCTCCTTCGTCTTTATAAGGACGCGCTCTTCCGGCAAGAATTTTGAGAGCTCCAACAACGACACCCGAGACCAGAGCGCTCTCACCACAAAGAAGGGCAGTTCTTTTTAATGCTGCATCGTGCAAAAGACATCCACTCAAATACACCGTGCCCAATGCCACTACAGCCCCCTCAGCGCCCAATGGTTCTATCCCCGAAGAAATCCTGTTTGATGTGGAGCTCCGCCGTCGTTGAAACCAATCACGCATCTCTTCATCCCGACACATAAGACCGCCGGTAGTTCCCAAAAACAAGCCGCATTTAAGCCAATCTCCCCCGCTCCACCTCACGGGGGAGGAGAGCACATATCCCCCGTCCGAACATATACCCTCCCAATAGTCGAGAGAATTAATATCCCAGGTGCGGATGGAGTCGTTTTGAAGGGGAATAGAACAAATTATTAGAATGAAAAACACGAAATCTCCTTATCAAAAGGAGCTAAATCCACCTCAAAAGAAATATATTATCCCACCACCTCCAATACCAATCCTCCATGGAACACCCGTTAAACTCGCTGGGGCGTAACGAACACCAAAGTCAATATTAAAAGAGACAAACTCATGTGTATACCATTCAATTCCCGAAAAGAGCTCCATTCCCAAACCTTGCTTGTTCTCCTTGCCTCTATATTTATCTTGTCGGTAACCTACGCCCAATCCGAGGTAAGGGCTCACCTTTCCGCCTTCACGGAGTCTCCTGATTACCCGAGACATTCCACGCAATCCCACATAAAACATACCTTCCTCTTTCTCGGTCATCAGAGCGGTTATCATACCCTGAATTCCAAAATTTTTATCTCCCCAATACCTGATAGAAAGACAGGGGAGGAATGACGAAAGGAGTGACCATTGAGCACCAGTCCCAAACACATACTCCGAGGCATCTGAGACCTCCGGCCCCGGTCCCTCCGAAACCAGGACCAGAAGAAGTAAAAATGTACTCATACCTCCTCCTTTAAAAAAGTCACTTATTATACCCCCACACAGCACCAAGCGGTATGGTTATTACAGCACCAAAATAAAGACAACCAACACCCGTAAAACCCAAATATGCACCAAGCAATGCCCCCTTAAATGAACCATGTTGCCCCATAAGTGTTCCGGCTATGCTCACACCAGCTGCCGTGCCAAATGGTATACCTATTAAGACGGCTGGAATCGCTGCATATCCAATAATATCTTCTTTTTCCTTATCCCGTAGGAAAGGAGAGTCTATCATCTCAGCATATGAAATTAATCCCACCAATGCCCCACCAGCTATCCCTCCAATTAAACCACCCAATCCTTCCACTAAATGCTCCGTACTTGTAGACTTCCTAATTCCACTTGTATCGTGACTCTCTATTCCCCGTGGATTTGCCTTATAATCATTGTCTATCTTTAAGCATAAATGCCCATCCCCAACGCCAACCACAGATAGAAGAAATAAAACAATCATCGCCTGCATTTATTATCCCAAAAAATATACCGACTCATTTTTAAAATGGTAACAGAGGTTATAATAATCAACTATCATTATAATACAAAAAAGGGGATTTGTCAAGTTTTTTGGTGCTCACAAAATTTCCTTGACAAAATACTATAACTGTGTTATAATAAAAAAGCCCGAGTCATCTAAGCAGATCACCGAAAGATAGCAATGAAGAGCAAGGTATATTTCATAGACTTCGGAGAGAAGGGTAAGGAGCGCGTATACGAGAGAATTGCAAAACTCATAAAAGAGAGCAATATCCCAGGCACATTCAAAAAGGGAGATATCGCCGCCATAAAGATGCATCTGGGTGAGGATTCTCCCTTCTTTATCCCCCCCGTCTATGTGAGGGAGATTATAAATATACTGGGTGAGACGGGAGTGGATTTCTTTCTTGCGGATACGACGACACTCTATGTGGGTTCAAGGAGAAATGCACCGTCGTATATAATGCGCGCCGTCCACAACGGGTTCTCCGCAGTTGGACTGCCAATAATAATTGCGGATGGGTTGCGGGGACAGGATTACAAAGAGGTATCGGTCAATGGAAATCATCTCAAGAGGGTGAAGGTTGCATCCGCCATATACTACGCCGATTCGATCCTTCTTCTATCTCACTTCAAAGGACATGAACTTACGGGATACGGAGGTGCAATTAAGAACCTCGGTATGGGTGGAATCGCAAAGGCCGATAAACTCTTCATTCATTCTGGTGTCCATCCCTTTGTAAACCAGAAGAGATGCAATCTCTGCGGTGTGTGCGTACAATGGTGCCCCGAAGATGCCATTTCCCTGGGAGATTATGCTACAATAAACCCGGAGAGATGTATAGGATGTGCTACCTGCTTATCGGTGTGCCCACAGAATGCAATAAAGATAAACTGGGGAAATGATTCAAAGCTTGTACAGGAAAGCATCGCAGAGGCTGCCCTCGGTGTTGTAAAGGGGAAGAGGCTCGCATGTATAAACTTTCTCACGAGTATCACGCCCTTGTGTGACTGTAATCCCATGCAGGGGGCACCGCTATGTCCCGACATTGGTTTTATGGCATCCTTTGACCCCGTCGCAATAGATAAGGCATCCATCGATATGGTGGAGAAAAAAACAGGTGGAATGATGACTAGTCTGCGACCGCACATTGATATGGGAATCCAGACAAGACATGCCGAAAAGATGGGTTTGGGAAACGAAATCTATGACCTGATTGATCTCTCGTAATCCCAAAAAATGTATTAACCACAGATTCACCCTGTTAAATAACTCAAAAAATGTCAGGTTGTTGCTAAAGAGCGTTTCTATTTAACAGGGTGAACACAGATGTTCACAGATTATATCAAAAACAGTCATTAGGTTATTGGGTAATTAAGTAATTACAGAACACGCTTGGAAATAACTTAATGGTTTTTATCTTGTCCATTCCATACGGATCCCATGCGAGTCTGTGACCTGCCCATATCCATACGGATCCTGTGGACGGGTCTTGAGATGGAACGGATCTTGAGATGGTTTCTTAACGCATAATTTGAGATAATGTATTTTCTCTCTTTAATACTTGGTTATCTATTCGGCTCTATACCATTCGCTGTCATCATCGCGAGGATGAAGGGTTTAGATATTTCAAAACTCGGTGACGGTAATCCCGGAGCGGCGAATGTGTGGAGAGCTGTGGGAAAGGTGTGGGGAGTCATAGTCTTCTTATTGGACACCCTGAAGGTGATTATCCCCATGTTTATTGCGCATAAATTCCTGGAAATAAAGGAATATCCCCTCATTATGGTGGGAACAACCGCCGTTGTGGGACACTGTCTACCCTTATTCAATAGATTCAGGGGCGGCAAGGGTCTCGCCGCCATAGGAGGTATAATACTCTATGTTACTCCAAAACTGTACCTCATTGGCGCCGTTCTTTATTTTATCAGATATCCCATAAAGAGAGCCTTTTTCGTGTGGTTAACCGCCGTGCTCGGATTTTTGGTCTTCTGTTTCCTGGTGAGACCCTTATATCCAGAGAATTATGTGTGGATAGCATACGGACTCATCACCGCCCTCGTGGTGGTATTACTCGTAAATGCATTGAAATTTATCCTTTTCCGCGGTGCCGAAGTGGCGGAACAGGCAGACGCGCCAGACTCAAAATCTGGTTCCCCTGACGGGGAGTGAGGGTTCGATTCCCTCCTTCGGCACAAGCCGTGTATAAGTTGCGGGCTATGACCCTATTTATCTTTCTTATTTTTTCTTGTCCATCAGAGAATATCTCATTTTCGGCGGGAGTTTCTACATTTCCGGGAAACCTGATCGGTTACGAGTTTGGGGTATCATACGATGTGCTTATAGATCCTGGACTGATCGCCAGTTCTTGCGTGGGATTTACGAAGAGTAACTACGACTCGAGCCTCGGAACGAATAGTCTTGACTGCGAATTCTCCCGTCTTTTCATCCGTCAGTCGATCAAACAAAAGATGCCCGGCGGTCTCTTTTTGTTATTTGGCCTCGCCATTCATAGCCTGAAGAACTGGGTGAGGGAAACGAACATAATTCCCCCGTTTAAGATCACAGATTATTATGCCTTGAACGACATCGCCCCCGGCATCTCGGCGGGTGCTGGAATCTCCTTTGGGAGGGGATCAGTTGGCATTGTATATGACTTCATATTTATAAATGAAAGGGGCGAGAACCTGTTTTACCGGAGGGGAAATCTGCACTCACTCAGCATGCAATTGGCCATTTCACTGCCGATGGGAGAGTAGGTCTCTACAAAATCAAGGGCATGGGTTTTTAATTAGCCCACCGCTTCAGCGGTGGGTATAAAAACGGAATTAACCATTTTGTTCAATACACCCCTTTAGGGGTTGAAAAGCACCATGTCACATGTTTTTCACCAACTCTATTATCATTTTACCTGGGGCACCCATAATCGTGGGCCTCTTATTGATAGGAACTGGAGGCCTGGTTTTCTGAAGATTCTGCGAGAGGAAGTACACAAGAAGGAGGGGATTTTGATCAGGTGCAATGCCATGCCCGACCATGTGCACCTCCTCGTGAGGCTTCCGCCTACCATTAAGATTTCGGAATTTGTTGGTCAAGTAAAGGGAGCCTCTGCATTTCGGAGTAACCGGGAGACAAAACCACGTTTTAAGTTAAAATGGCAGGATGGCTATGGGGTTGTTAGTTTGCGAAAAGAGGAAGTTGAGTCAGTCAGTCGTTACATTGACCGCCAAGAGGAGCTTCATCACAAGAAGAAGTTGTCTAAACTCCTCGAATGCCTTAAGGCAGTTTGATAAAGCCCCTTAAAAGAGGCTAAAAACTGGGTGGGTGTTGTTCTATTCCTATCCCCACTGCTAAAGCAGTGGGCTACACAAAACAAAAAAATGGCAGAATAATAGGAGGAGCTATGTCCATTGCAATAGTGGGAGCCGGTATAATTGGGGCAAGTGTGACATACCATCTAAAAAAAACCGGGTACAATGATGAGATAGATGTTTACGAGAAGCTTGACGCCCCCGGTGAGGCTTCGACTTCACTCTGTGCGGGTGGTGCAAGAAATCTCTGGTCCACCTCCGTGAACTTAGCACTCGCCACAGAATCGCTGAGAAGATTTGCCAGTTTTAAGGAAGAGACCGGCAGGACCATTGGATACGAGAATATTGGATATCTATTCTGTCTGTATGAGGAAGAATACAAACAGATAGAAGGGTTCTTGCCCGAATGGAAAAAATACGGAGTAAATGCCGAACTAATTCCAGCCGAGAGAATCTCCGACTTCGTGCCCAAACTCATTCCGGATGTGGACGACGAGGTCAAAGAACTTCTAAATATAAAACCATTCAGGGGCGCACTGTGGGGTAAAGACTGCTGCGCTTTAAATCCAACATCGTGCACTACCGCCATGTTTGACTGTGCCAAAGAGATGGGGGGAATTGAGCTTCATCTTGGAACAGAGGTAGAAAAAATAATAATAGGCGGTGGCAAGGTCAAAGGTTTAGAGATGAAGAACGGAGAGAAGATCAACTGTGACCGTTGCGTGGTTGCGGCGGGCACATGGTCCGGGGTCTTGCTGGAGAAATCGGGGGTCGATATTCCCATTGTTCCCATCAAGAGAATGTTGTTTACCGTCTATCTTCCTCCCGAACTTGGGTTTGAACACATCCCCATGACAATTATAGACAGGGGGGTATACTTCAGGGTTGAGGCGGGCAATCTCCTTGTTGGAAGGGCAAAAGAAGACCAGGAACCGGGATTTGACACAACGGTTGAAAATAAATATTATGTGGATGAAATGAACCCATATATGCAGGTTCGCATCCCCGGCACGGAATACTGCAGAATCCTATCATCCTGGGGGGGACTATATGCCGTTACCCCCGACAATAATGCGATAATTGGTGAATATCCCGGGATCGATGGCTTGTATCTCATAACGGGATTTTCCGGGCACGGTGTCATGGAGGCGCCCGCGGCAGGAAGGGCACTCGCCGAACTTATAACTGAGGGAGAATACAAAACGATAGACCTCTCACCCCTTTCAATTAAGAGGTTTAAAGAGGGAAAACTCATAAAGGAGACCATAGTGATATAGTATATGGGGTGATGGGGTAATGGGGTAGTGGGGTGATGGGGTAATGGGATAATTGAATTGTAGATTTCAGATTATGCCTTACGATTGTATGGGCGAACGGCTGTTCGCCCCTACCAATACTTTCCTGTCTACCGACAGGTAGAGTGAACTTCGTGTTCTTTGTGTCTTCCTGCCTACCGGTCCCTACGGACCCGTATGGGCAGGCAGGCGTGGCAAGGTCCTTAATTTTGCATTTTGATTTTTGATACCTGCCTGCCGGCAGGCAGGTTTGATTTTTATTTTCTACCAGGGGGATATATGAAGGGAAAAGTAATCATATTGCTCCTGTTGGGTTCTTCTCTCCTTCTTGCCCAGAAGGTGCCATCCACCGGAAGGGTCAAGATGGATATAGAGGTGACCGATGACAGGGGGATATATGCCCAGACAAAGATGGTTACCCTGAAGAACCTTACTGCCTCCGAGATAGAACCATTTGTGAGGGCGAGGCTTTCAATATACGGTACTGTCCAGGTGAATGACGCACTGAATATGCTCATAATCACGGATATGGAGCCAAAGCTAACCGACCTTGTGAAACTTGTAAGGGAACTGGATAAGATGGGTGCTAAAGAATTCTTGAGGCTTGAAACGGAGGCAATAGCCCCCAAGTACATTACACCGTCAAAAGCAGAGGAGATTGTAAAGACAAACCTCTCTGTGGATGGAAATGTCAGGGTAGATGACGACCTCGGACTCATCGTTATAACAGATGTCGGGTCAAGGATCGACAGGATAAAAGAAATCCTCTCGCTATTTGATGTGCCGATAAAACAGGTTGCCATAGAGGGAAAGATACTCGAGGTGGACTCCGATTATCTCAAAACATTGGGATTGGACCCCCTAACACTTCTTTCAACAGTAGCACGGGGAAGAGCAACATTTCAAGAGTCAAGCGACGAACACTATGGTAAAAGGACAAGCTACAGCGCCAGCATAGACCTCGACCTCGAAAAATTTATATCTTCAATTGATCAATTCATAAAAGAGGGAAGAGGAAATCTATATTCAATGCCGAGAATTGTGGTGCAGAACAATAAAAGGGGCATGATACGCCTCGAAGATATCATACGGACATACGGAGGAGGACATTACCCGGTAGTGACGCGACTCAGCGTTACTCCACATATAGGTGCTGATGACGCCATCACTCTTGATTTGCATCTTGAACATTCTACTATTACATCACCTGAGCATAATCTAACTACAACCAGGACATTACAAAGCACACTGCTCATAAAAGATGGGGAGACCATAATACTTGGCGGAATTACCTCAAAACTGACGGCAAGGCGGGAAAAGGGCATACCCCTCTTGAAGGATATTCCTCTTCTTGGTTATTTCTTCAAGAGAACAGAGGATGTCGTATACGACAGGGATGTCGTCATATTCGTAACGCCACACATACTCGAATACGGTGAGACGCCGGAAGAGTGGGAGAAATTTGAGGAGAGAGAGGAAAAATAGCATGAAAAAAACAAGAACAACATACATCATTTTTACCCTCGGATTTTTACTCCTCTTTGTCTCCTGCAGCAGGGATTATCCACTACACGAAAAGGATATACGATTTCCCCTATATGTGGGGAATTGGTGGTGTTATGAAAGAGTTCTTACCTTTGAGGGGGTAGATTTACCATGGATTGAAGACACGCTTCGTTTTTTTTCCCATTGGAAGATTATGAACAGAGATATAATTGGAAGTCAAAAATATGAGGCATATCTTCTTAAAAGTGAAGAATATCCGAAAGGAGGAAGGAGAGGAACGAGTCTTGAGTGGTATACAGAAAAATGGGAGGGAGAAGATGGACTATTCGACATTGCTTACAGTGGATGCAGCGGTGGTTTACCCCCAAAGTCCCTTCGTTCTTACAAAATCAGGTTTATGGACAAAGAATTTGATTCCCCTGACGGGGTATTTGACTATGTTCGCGGGATGGGATATGCAAAAGGAGACACTTTTATTATTGACACTGCAGTAATATATATTATAGACACTACAATAAGGATTCCTCCCAGAAAGGTGCTCGTCTATCCTCTATGGGTTGGCAAAGATTGGGTGGCTTTTAAAGATGTCTGGCTGCAAAAGAGGAAAGTAGTAGGTATAGAAACGATCACTACACCCGCTGGCACTTTCCCTTGTTACAAGATACAGGTATACGGTGATATATGGGATGAGGATGCAGTCTGGTATGATTGGTTCTCAAATGAGGGACTTATAAAAAGATATTTCTGGTTCAGGGGTGAGGCGGTTGATGAAAATGGGAACCCCATTGGTATCGTTGAGAGCACTGATATTCAATTATTAGAAAGTTATTCTGTTAAATATTGAAGGTAGTGTCAAATAGAATATGAAAGAATATGAAAGAATATGAAAAA
>DFBT01000025.1:9191-12365 GCA_002366725.1 Caldifarciminota bacterium UBA3073 | reverse complement strand
CCCATTATGTTTTTTAGGCAGATTGCAAGGCGCCTGCTTACCGTCAGGCAGGTTGGCGTAAAGATTTCCAGGTGTTTGAGCGAAGCGAGTTCTGGAAATTAGCCATAAGACGCAGCAATCTGGCGTTAAGAAAAACATAGGGGTGCCCTTTTCTTTGCTTCGTTTCTTTTGGGCATGCAAAAGAAATGAAGAATAAAGACAATATGCTAAGTTATAGGTTCATAACTGAGAACTTTTACACTCATCATATAATCTGACAATTTTCATCACAACACTTTGGGACAATGTCTAATTTTTGATTTTTAAGTGCTTGCACTAAGTCTCTTATTTAGTTCTCTTACCTCTCCCTCGAGTTTCTCCAACTCTGCCCTACTCGGTATATTCATACGAGCAATAGTTTCTTTAATGAAAGATTCAAGCATTCTTTTGCTATCTTCCGCTTTGGCAAGAAGCCCTTTTAGTATATTATCTCTCTCACCCATTGATACCTTTCCAATCTTAACGAGTCTTCCAATAATCTCCTTTGCCTTTTCTTCGGTGAGAGAGATTAAACCCAGGTGCCCAAAAACAGGCTTCTCCAGAAAATCAAGCACAGAGCTTGTTCCCTTCTTTATAAGTTCGCGAAGCAAGCCCGGCACAGAAGAAAGATTCTGCCCGCCCCTTTGCTGTTCTAAAATAATTTGCGCTAATACCGTAGGAGTAATATCATTACCCGTTTTATCATCTATTACTCGAATCTCCTCTCCCGCAGCTATTAGATCCGCAATCTTTGCCAGGGTTATAAATCTTGAATCCTCCACATCGTACATCCTTCTTGTAGCATACTTTTTTATAATTCTCATATTTCCCCTTTTCTGCGTTGCAGAATAAATGATTAAAAAAATTACCTTGCTTCTATTCCTTTAAATAAAATCTGGGATAATGCATCTACACTTTTTCCGATGTCCAATGGTTTTCCATCAAGTACCCATGGATATTCTAACCCCTTTAACGCCGAAACCACTGCCAGAGCGGTAAGTTCGATTCTTTTTGCTTCGAAAGTCCCTTCCTTGACACCCTCGGTAAGTATTCCCTTTACGATATCTATCTCTTCTTTAAAGTGCGATTCCCTGATCTTTTCGAGATCCGGAAGCATCTCTGTTACAATATCCTTCGTTACTCTGTGCAGATTTACAAGTTTCTGCATGTGGGAAATTCTGGTCAATACGAAAGCTCGAAGCTTTCTCTGAGGAGAATCTTCTCTGCAAATAGCCTCGCTCACGGCATCTTTAAGTATTTTTAACTCACGCTCAACTACGGTTTTGAAGATCTCGTGTTTGCCCTTGAAATAGTAATAGATCGTTGCTTTACCAATCTTGGCAGCGGCGGCGATGTCGTCTACACTTGTCTTCTTTAACCCATAGCGGGCAAATAGACCCCGGGCGTTTTGTAAAATTATTTCCCTTTTCTCTTCTTTCATTGCCATACTATTAGACCAAAATAGTCGAATAGTATTATACAACAAAATTTGCAATTTGTCAAGAAAAAAATTACCACAGAGTGCACAGAGAATCTTTGCTAAAAAAGAACAAAAACTCCTTGCCCTGTCAGATGTTTACTGTCTAACAGGGTGAATGCTCTCCTTTCTACCTGTCCATACGGATGCCGTGCATCGGTAGACAGGCAAACTCAAGATCTATTCAATCTCAATTATTCTAAACAAATAAAAATAGCTCAAACATTTGAGCACACAGAGGATAAATAAATATTGTTTCTCCGTGTCCTCTGTGGTATAGTTTCCTATGCGATCAAGGAAAAAAATTTGAAAAAATGACATTCACCACGAAGACACAAAGGAGGAAAAGACTTCCGCGTCTCTGCCTGCGGAGGGGCAGGTTTGTGGTTGAGAAGGTATGTTTACACCTTTGCGGAAGGGTAAAAAAATTGGACGCACCTGCCTGCCCATACGGGTCCGTAGGGACCGGTAGGCAGGGATTAACGCTGATTACCCATGATTTCTTTATTATTGTGGTTGTCAGGAGGAATGTCATTGCGAGGGATGTCATTGCGAGGGATGTCATTGCGAGGCGAAGCCGAAGCAACCCCGAAGCAACCTCGAAGCAACCCCCACCTGACATATACTCGACACTATGACTTGTTGTATAGTTTCCTATACGATTCAAGAAAAAATTATCTGGACTGCAAACGGTTCGGCTGAGCGGCTCGGCTGAGCTCGCCGAAGGCTCACCGAAGACAGTACCCAACCAATTATTCGGTCACTCCTCGTCAGTCACCCTTATACCTCCCCATCAAATCAAGCAAAAAAAATTAGTGAATAGCAAATGTTGAATAGATGTAGGAAGGCCTCTCGACAGAATTCCCATGCGTTAATTAAGAGATGCTTTCTCGCTTTCGCACGAAAGCGAGAAAGCATCTCCCACGGTGTGGATTTGGGTTCTCGCTGCAGTGCTTGATGGTAGGAAATAGGTGAAAAGGGGGAAAGTAGTATCAACTGGGTCAGACCTGTAAAAAGAATCTAAAATAAATTTTTCTTTTCTGCTAATCCCATAGATTTACTATCGCTTTGCAATGATATAATTCTTCACTAAATCTTTTCTTATATCAACTATTTTCTTTTTTCGGGTCCGCCTCCAGATCTCCCCGTTGCACGGCACGGAGCAACCACGTGGGGTTCAGCGCTTGGAAATATCTGAAGTAGAGTAAGGAGGGTTGAGGGATATTTTTATTTTCCTGCTCTTTCCCTTGTGTGTGCAAGACGGAAGGACACCTTGAAAGAGTTTGAAACAGCCATCAAAATGGCTCATCTATACCACTAATAACATTAGTTGATTATCGCATTTTCTTCTTGGAAAGTTGCTTAAGTAATTCTATATCTCCTCCTGCAAGCGCTAATTTCTTCCTTTTGCTCCATCCTTTGATTTGTATTTCACGTTTTAAAGCATTACCCTTATTTTTATACGACTCTTTATAGATTAATTTTACAGGGTTACGTACTTTAGTATATTTTCCACCCTTTTTACTATTATGCTCCTTTAGCCTCCTCTCTATATTCATTGTTATCCCCGTATATAGGCTTCTATCCTTGCATTCTATTATATAGACACACCACATTTGTTTTTAGTTCGATGCGCTTCGCTTACAGTTCGGTAAGCTTCGCTTACTCACTACCATACA
>DFBT01000025.1:0-9127 GCA_002366725.1 Caldifarciminota bacterium UBA3073 | reverse complement strand
ACTCACTACCATACACTTCGATGCTGAGTTTATCGAAGCATGGCTCCCCGGGAGGGACTCGAACCCCCAACCTAGTGGTTACGAGAACTCCCGACATTTCTATCGGGCTCGGACTATCTCTTCACCCCGCTGCAGGCGGGGTGCCGGGCGCTTCCAGGACTTATTGGTATGAGGCTCCTCATTCCTTAGTCTCTGCACGTCCCTGCCTACCACAGCCTCTTCGGCAGGTTTCGCTCAGGATTACCTTGCCCTACCTCAACAGGGTTTAGGCTTCCCTGAATTCACCCAGATTTTCAATCCCGGTTACCCGGGAAAGCTGCAGTTTGCCAGCATGGACTTCTCGGTGACAATTAGCACATAGAAGTATACACTTATCCAGCTCTTCTTATGGATTCTTTTGTCACCTGCTCTTCCCATGCTGCTCCTTCCACAGCCACCCGCTCTACCATTGAGCCACCGGGGACGGGTATATTATACACCAAAAATTTGATTTTGTCAACTATAAAATTCAGTTCTTCAATTTACTCAATGGAATACCTATCTACCCCCGCCGAGGCTGATATTCGTCACCCTATCGTCAGGATCCGTATGGAAAGGGTGACCGACCGAGGTTTGGTCCATACGGATCCGTAGGGATTGGGCACTGTCTTCGGTGAGCCTTCGGTGAGCTCAGCCGAGCCGCTCAGCCGAACCGTTTACAGTGCCGATAATTTTTCCCTTGACAAAAGGGGAATTTGGAAGTATAATACTTTATAGAGAAGGTGGTTGATGATAATATTGAGGGAGGTTAAAACGAGAAGTTGTACTCTCGTATCAGTCTCATTTATCCTGTCTGGATTCTTGTTTGTCTCTTGCAAAATAAAACCTACGGATATAGATCACGCAGCACCAGACTCGATGGAATGGGAAATAATAAGCCCAAATTTCTCGGGTTACGAAAATTGCATGATTGAGGACGGAACTTTCGTAGACTCCTTACAAGGATGGTGCGTTACACATGGTCCCGAAGCAGTCTGGCATACCGTCGATGGTGGGTTGAACTGGTCTATTCAGAAGCTATTTGAAGGAACGTGGTTATACCATGTTATTTTTGTAGATGCATTGCATGGGTGGGTTAATGGTGAAGATAATGGAAAATTTGAATCCATTCTTTATCGAACCACTGATGGAGGTGAATCGTGGATACGAGGGGATACTCCTACTTATTACACAATAGCCATCCATTTTGTCTCGCAATCAGTAGGCTTTGTGGCACACTCTCAGATCTATCGTACAACAGATGGTGGCGTATCTTGGGATACCGTAAGTGTTGAAGATATAGGTTATTTTGGACTCTTTGATTTACACTTTTCCGATGACCAAAATGGTTGGGCAGTGGGTAGCAAATCCCGCTCCGGGCCCGGGGTGGTATTGAGTAGTTCCGACGGTGGAGAAAACTGGCATATCAAAAGAGAAGAAGGAGATTGTGCCTTGGTTGTCCATACCGATAATTCAATTGATGTTTGCGTGGCGTGTCTATCGCCCGGAGGTCCAAGTATATTGATAACTCACGACGGGGGGGATACCTGGGATTCAGTATCGGTCCCGGAAACTCTTCACGGTATTTATCTATTGGGAGATGGAACGGGGTGGGCTACCGGAAATAGTGGCCTGCTGATGCAAACAACCGACAAAGGAAATACATGGAGTGAAGTCGATATCCCGGTCGATTGTTCGCTGGGTTCGATCGTATTTGTAGAAGAAGACCGCGTTGCATTTATCTTTGGAAAGCATAATAGGACATTATTACATGGAAGAAGATAAAAAGAAAATGCGATTATAAAACATTCGACACTTTTCTTTCTCAACCCCTTACAAGTCTCGTAAGAGTCCCTGTTAAGAAAAAGGAATCTCTTCTCCGCAGGTCGCTGACTCGTATGAGATTCTGTGAACAATCTCTTATCTACCTGTCGGTAGACAGGCCTGCTTGCCAGCAGGCAGGTAATCACTGTTAAAAAAAGAAAAATGACAAAACCATTAACGATTGACAAGTCCCGGTTAACGGTCTTCTTCGGGATAGTGATGTTCATCTGGCTGGCTCACCTACTTGCCCCGTTCTCGTATGGTACGGGGTTCGCTCAGGCTCCCGACACCTTTGACCGTGAGATATATGGGAGACCTGACGAGGCAATACTGTTGTCGAATGCCTCACACGATACGGTTTACCATTGTGAGGTCGCGCAAGATACCTTTACGGTTACAAACACGGGTAATAATGATCTCGACACTCTTTTCATTTGGAGCGACGATTTTGTTGGCGTTACAGATCCTTCGTATTGGATACCTCTGGAGTGTGTTACTTTTAGCCCTGCATGGATATCTGAGCTTCCAGCGGGGTGGTCTATGACGGTTGTGGCGAATGTGTATGTGCCCTGCGGCAGGTTGGCGCAAGATTACAAGGGTAAAATCCATGTGATGGATGATGACGGATATCCCCATGAAACGATAGAATTATGGATAACGGTGCTGCCGAAGTATGATATCGACATCGCCAACAATGGGCTGGATCTTTTAGATAATACGATGTATTTTGCGGTAATTCCAGGGGAAAGTGAAGCTGGATACTTCATGCTCATCAACCCGAACGCGGAGCTCCTGAATGTCGACCCAGATTCCTTTGGAAATGCGGACATAGATGGATTTACCTATAGTTTAAGCAGTGATCTTACCGGTGAGGTATTTGACAGCATGAGTGTTGATTTACCCCAGCTTGGGCTTATCTCCGGTGGCTCTGCGGATGTATTGCTAACGGCATACATCGATTCCAATGCTGCTGAAGGAACTTATAGTGGATGGGTTACCGTGATAGGTGATACATTTCATATCGAGGTATCGAGAGACAGTTTTGAGCTTCAGGTAATGGTCGGATCTGTGGAGTCTATAGAGTTGGGAAATGCCTCACACGATACGGTTTACCATTGTGAGGACGCTCTTTTCAATGTAACGGTTACCAATACGGGCAATGCTAACCTGGACAACATCATCTTTCAGGCCAGCGGTTTTTGTGGTGTTACAGATCCCTCGTATCGGATACCTTGGGACAATGTTCATTTTATTCCCGCAGAGATAAGCGAGCTTCTGGTGGGTGAGACTGTGACAGTTTTGGTGATGATCTTTGTGCCCCGGGGTATGTTGGCGCAGGATTATACGGGTTTTGTCAGGGCTATGGATGATGACGGGTATCCATCTGACGCAATAGAATTAGCGATAACGGTGCTGCCGATGTATGATGTTGAAATTGCCGATAATGAGGAAGACCTTGTGGGTAACACAATGATATTGGATGCCGATCTCGGTGAAGTAACAGAGACCAAGAGGTTTCTCACGATTAACCCACAGGATGAATGGATGAATGTCGATCCCGACCCGTGGGGTAACGCGGGTTATGATGTAACATACAAAACTACAGACCTTGTCCTTGGTGTTGATACCATCTCGTCGGGCCAGGTCACAATCACTCCTTCTGCTTCATACCTCGCACTCGGTAATTTAGAGGTGGTGGCTTTGTATGTGACCATACCGAATGATACTACCCTTGACGAGGGTGAGTATACTGGTAAGGTGAGGGTGGATGCAGATACGGCTGGTGTTGTCGTATCTTCTGACAGCTTTGATCTTGAGTTATATATGGGCCCTGAAGGGGTAATAGAGTCGGAAAATGCTTCACAGGATACGGTTTTTTCCATCTCTCATAGTCAACCAAATCCGTTAAAAAATGAAACTATAATCAAATATGTTCTGCCAAAGAGCAGTAATGTGCGTATTGTCATTTACAATCTTATCGGACATGAAATAAAGACACTTGTAAATGAGAAACAGAGTGCGGGAGTGCATACAGTCACCTGGGATGGGAGAAATAATACGGACAAAAAAGTTTCAAGTGGTGCATACTTCCTGAAATTTGAAGCGGTGGATTTCAAGCAAACAGAGAAGATAATAATGGTAGAGTAGAATGTAAGGATGCTTGATAGCCACCACAGGTAAAAAACTTGACAAATTTCCCTTTTTGTGTTATAATAAGGCACTCTTTGACACTTAAATAAAATTCGACGAAAGACCAATTATCTCTTGTAACTGCCCTGTTATCTGCTTGCCCCGTCGGAGCGAAGCGACTTTACGGGGTTGTCTAATTCTACCTTATTATGATTGAGGAACGCACCTGGGTTGTTATAGACCTGGATAAATTGAGAAATAACTTCGGGAATGTCAAGCGGCATTTGGGTGACGCCAATATCCTGGGCGCCGTTAAAGCAGAGGCATATGGCCACGGCGGAATCGAGGTGTCAAGGGTGCTGAAGGAGGAGGGAATAGATGCCCTCGGAGTTGCCTCGGTTGAAGAGGCGATAAACCTCAAAAGCCTGGGGCTTCCCATCGTCATTCTCTCCCCAACATTCTCTTTCGATATTCCCACCATTGTAAATGAGGGATTCATCTCCACGGTTACATATAGCCGTTTTGCAGATCAACTTGAGAAAGAGGCAGAAAGGCGTAAAAAGAAGGTTGGGATACACATCGAAATTGACACGGGTATGGGGAGGACGGGTGTGCCATATCCCGAGGCACTTCAATTCATATGTGAGATACAAAAGAAGAGATGGATTAAAATTAACGGGGTGTTTACACATTTTGCGGAAGCGGAGAGCGACGATAAGGGTTTTACATATTTACAACTCAAGAGATTTAACCGTATCGTGAATTCTATTCGAGAGAACGGCATATTCATTCCGTACTACCACACGGCAAACTCCGCCGCAATACTTGATATGAAACCTTCATACTTCAATATGGTGAGACCCGGGTTGCTCTTATACGGTCTCTATCCAAAAGAGAAGAAGAATATAGATGTATCCCCCATTATGTCACTGAAGACCAGGACATGTTACCTGAAGTGGATAGACAGGGACGATTCGGTTAGTTACGGCAGGACATACAGGGCGGAAAAGAGAACGAGGGTGGCGACGATATCCATAGGTTACGGTGACGGACTCCCACGACTTCTGTCAAATAAGGGAGAGGTAATAATAAGGGGAAAGAGGGCGTCCATAATAGGCAATGTATGTATGGACCTTATCATGGTTGATGTGACGGGTATAGATGGCGTAAAAATAGGGGATGAGGTTACGGTCATCGGAAAGGAGGAAGACGAGGAAATTACCGCGGATGAGGTTGCCCGCATATCGCATACGATAAGCTATGAGATAACAAGCAATATTGGACCGAGGGTTCCGAGAATTTACATGGAAAAGGGCATACCCACTCTACGTAAATCGCTAATAAGTGGAAATTGCGTGATTATTTAAAGCCTTTAATCTACAAGTGGAGATAATTTATGGATAAGCCAGATTTCATATCGGTGGTTTACTTCTTTGCCACAATTGCCCTTCAGCATCTCGGTATTGTTAAAAATCCGTTGACCGACAAGGTGGAGAAGAATCTCGATGTTGCAAAATATACCATAGATGTCCTCGACCTCATAAAGGAGAAAACAAAGGGAAATCTTTCAAAGGAAGAAGAATCTCTCCTCACATCCACCCTGTCGGATTTAAAGCTGACATATGTGAAGGAGAAAGAAAAGAAAGAAAGTGAGCCGAAATCAGAGGAAAAACCGGGTTAAAATTATCCCAAAATATGCATTAACCATGCCTGCCTGCCGGTAGGCAGGGATGAACACAGATGTTCACAGATTATATAAGAAGCTTAAAGAATATGGGCATTCACCTTTTGGGTGAAAAACATTTAATTTTTGTCCATACGGATGCTGTGCATAGGTTCTTTATTTTAATCTCTCGTCCATACGGATCTTGAGATGCTAATCTCGTGTAATCCCTGCCCTGTGAAATAAATTATTTCACGGGGTGAATGGTTTCTCAACGCAAAATCTGGGATTATTAAGTCAAAAGGGTGGTAATCAAACTACCCTGCAGTCACGACCAGAATAAAAAAGTAAAAAAGGTCCAAAAGACAAACTGTCGTAGAGTCTTAACAGAATGACTCTACGACCCGATGATTTAATTATCTGATAACCCAATGACCGTCTTTCTATGGAACGAGTGACTCCGCAATATCTGAAAAAGAAGAAAGAAAAGGGTGAAAGGGCAGTTCTCCTGACCGCCTACGACTACTTTATTGCAAGACTCGAGGATGAGGCTGGCATAGATGTTATACTGGTCGGTGACTCGTATGGTACAACAGTACTTGGGTACTCCTCCACACTCCCCGTGACGATGGCGGATATGCTGCCCATTGTGGGTGCGGTTAGACGGGGAGCAAAGAGGGCTATGGTGATAGCCGATATGCCGTACATGTCATATCAACCGTCCACAGAACATGCGATAAGGAATGCGGGTAGATTCATGCGACTGGGAGTGGACGGGGTGAAGTTGGAGGGTGGTATTGTCGTGAAGGATACAGTGAAGAGGCTTGTGGATATTGGCATCCCCGTCATGGGTCACACAGGGATGACACCACAATCGTACAAGAAATTCGGGGGATATAGGGTGAGGGGAAAGAAAAAGGACGAATTTCAGGAACTTATAACGGACGCAATGGCGCTCGAAGAGGCAGGTGTCTTCTCAATCATAGTGGAATGTGTTCCGGAGGATGTCACGAGAAGAATAACTGAAGAGATAAAGGTTCCAGTATACGGAATAGGTGCCGGCAAACACTGCGATGGACAGATACTCGTCGTAACAGATCTCATCGGGCTCTCACCCGGACCGATGCCAAAATTCGTAAAAGAATACGCACACCTTCAGAATGATATAACAGACGCAATAAACAGGTATATGGACGAGGTGAGAAATGGAACATACCCAAACGCGAGTCATACCTACTTTTAGTTTACCTATAGTTATGTTAACTAAGGTAAGTGTGCTTTTGAAACTCCAAGTATCAAGTACCAAATATGGTTAAGCTCCAAACTACAAGCACCAAATTATTCACCCTGTTAGATGTTTACTATCTAACAGGGCAGGCAATACTTAAATTCCAATAACCAAAATTCCAAACTATTTCGAATTTATAATTTTGATATTGAAATTTGTTTGAGATTTGTGATTTGAAATTTGTGATTTGTGGTCCAACATTTAAAAACACAAGTTGCTTAATGTAGCACTGGATGTAATGTCTACCGAGTCTGAAATCATAAACAGATTGAGAATCCTCTTTCCGAGAATAGGCGATGATGCCGAAGAGTTCAATATCACCCCGGGGTTTACTCCCATCGTTTCCATAGATTCCTTCGTCCAGGGAGTCCACTTCGATCTATCCCTCATCAGCCCGCACGATGTCGGTTACAGAAGTTGCGCCGCGACACTGTCAGACATTGCGGCAATGGGAGGAAACCCTTGCTCGCTCCTGTGCGCTCTCGGCATGCCAGAGGGAAGCATGACCCTCGCAGAGTCACTAGCTCGCGGTATCAGGTCCCTCGCAGATGATTTTGATACGGCTATTATCGGTGGAGATACCGTAAAGAGCAGCACCCTCTTCGTATCACTTTGTGTTATAGGTGAGGGCAAAAAGATAGTGAGAAGGAAAGGAGCGAGGGTCGGTGATGTTCTGTGCGTTACCGCACCACTTGGAGGTTCGGCGGCGGGACTCAAGGCATTGAAAAATGGTCTAAACACTTTCAAAGAAGCGAAGGAGAAGTATATTCATCCAAAACCGAGGATAGGGGAAGGTTTAATACTCTCAGAGTATGCGACATCAATGATAGATGTGTCAGATGGCCTTGTTATTGACCTACATCATGTGCTCGAGGAAAGTGGTGTGGGCGCTGTCATCCACAATCTACCAATTGAGAGAGATGCAAGAGAGCTCGCAATGTCGACGGGAGAAAGACCCGACGAGTTCGCCCTGTATGGAGGAGAGGACTTTGAACTGCTTTTTACACTGAGTAGAGAAAATCTCGAAGAGCTCAGAAAAAAGATGAACTTCCTTGAAATAGGAGAAATAGTAAAAGAGGGATTGAGATTCAACGACGGAAGAGAAATAAGATTGGATGGATACGACCACTTCAAAAAGGATACATTAAGCCACGGATAACACAGATATAGCCAATATTTAATGACGCTCACTTTCTCCATGATTGCGCGGGAAGGCATACAATAAGTCCTGGAGTCGAGCAAGTGTCAGGTGGAAATTGCTTCTTCCCCATCCCCCAATTCTACGAATGGGAGATTGGGGAATCGCGATGACATTACTCCTGTCAAACTACAATAATAAAGAATCTTTTTTAATCAGCGTCAATCCCTGCCTACCGGTCCCTACGGACCCGTATGGGCAGGCAGGTGCGTCCAATTTTTCCTTGACAAAGTAAGAAATTTGTTGTAAAATACACTATCGGGATATTATGGTCGTAACTATTGATGGAACATCGGCCTCTGGAAAGAGCACCGCCGCAAAGGAGGTTTCAAAGAGACTGGGATTCGTATACATAGATACGGGTGCTATGTACAGGGCGGTCGCATTATACTGTATTGAGAATGGGATAGATATCCGCGATAGAAAGGCGGTTACCGAAGCATCACTTGAAGTCGATATAAGATTTGAGTTTAAGAATGACATAAATCATATCTTCTTGAATGGCGGGGAGGTAACCGATCGCATCAGGACGGAAGAGGTTGGCAGTGCAGCCTCAACCATTGCCACCTATAACGGTGTCCGCGTGAATCTGGTGGAAAAACAAAGGGAGATGGGTAGAAAAGGAAATGTGATATGCGAGGGCAGGGATATAGGAACGATTGTATTCAAGAATGCGGATGTAAAGATATATATGGATGCAGATCTCGTGGTAAGGGCGAGGAGAAGGCATAGAGAACTCGGAGAAATTGGAGATCTGCGGTCTATTATGGAGGCAATCGAAAGAAGAGACAAGCAGGATAAGACAAGAGATGAGAGTCCGCTCAAGCTACCCGACGGCGCCGTAATAATAGATACCACGCATTTATCCATTGAGGAAGAGGTGAAGAGGGTGATAGAGGCGATAAAACAATACAATGAGAGAGACGAAAGACGGTAATCGGTTATCAGTGATCAGTAATCGGTGATCAGTAATCGGTAGACATAAGACAAATGACTAATGCCCAAT
>DFBT01000070.1 GCA_002366725.1 Caldifarciminota bacterium UBA3073 | reverse complement strand
AAATTTAAAAAACCACAGAGACACGAGGAATATGCGTAAGGCGTAAGGGCGAACGGCCGTTCGCCCCTGTTACTTTGGTTAGAAAGAACATTGCCGAAGAGATATCCATCCGCCCCCCAGCAATACCTCACCGTCGTAGAATGCGGCGAGCTGTCCAGGGGTCACTGCCCTTTGAGGAAATGTAAACTCTACCATATTTCTATCTGGATAGAAGATTGCCCTCACCGGTTTCTGTCCGTATCTTATCTTGACATCCACGGGAAGTGGAACACGCGGAGGTGAAATTGAGAGCCAGTTCGGATGTTTTATGAACAGTACATTTGAATAGAGGTCTTCCTCCCTTCCGACGATCAATCTGTTCTTCCGGGGGTCTATCTTCACTATATAGTAGGGGCGGATATCTGGTTTTCCTATTCCCTTTCTTTGACCTATTGTGTAGCCAGCTATTCCCATATGTCTTCCAATCACATTTCCTTCCACATCCACAATATCTCCCTCCATCGTTCCAAGTATATCCTCGAGAAAGTATGAATATTTTCCTTCTGTAAAACATATTTCCCGGCTCTCGCGTCGCTCATCGAAGTGAACGCCGATCTTCTCTGCCTTTCTTCTTACCTCTTCCTTTTTGCGGTTTCCGAGGGGAAAAATAATGTGTTTCAGTCTTTTTTTCTCGATCATAGAAAGGAAATAGGATTGATCCCTCGACGCATCAATTCCCTTCTTCAAAACGCGCCTATTCTCGCACGAGACCCTGGCATAATGCCCCGTAGCGAACTTATCGAATTTCAACCCATCCATAGCTATTCCAAATTTTATCCGTCTGTTGCAAACGACACAGGGATTTGGAGTTCTTCCGTGCTTGTATTCGTCAATGAAATATCGGATTACCTCTCTTTCGAAATCCGCTCTCACATCGAGCACAATATGCGGTATCGCGATCTTTTCTGTGACCTTCCTTGTCCTTTCAATATCTACACGACTAAATTTATGCATATCCAGCGTAACGCCCACCACATCATATCCCTCTTCCTTTAAAATGAGGGCTGCAACAGAGGAGTCTACACCTCCACTTATAAGCACGGCAACATCCACGAATGAATTTTAACACAAAAAGAATAAAAAGTCAACTAAAATTTATCATACATTCATAACCACCAAGAACACCGAGATTGTAGATTGTAGATTTCGGATTTCAGTAGGGGCGAACGGCTGTTCGCCCCTACAATTTACGAATTACCGATTGTCCGCGGGTCACAGACTCGTCCGCAGGATCCGTATGGATATGAGATCCGTATGGACTGGTAACCGATAACCAACACCTTGTGGACCTTATGACTTTGTGCCTTCCTGCCTGTCGGTCCCTACGGACCCGTATGGGCAGGCAGGTGTGGTGAGATTTTAGTTTTTTCTTGACAAAATCGACAAAATGTGTTATACTAAAAGACGAATTTTTCAATGTGGATATATGTGGATAAATGTGGATATATGAGGCGAAGAATAATATATAAGGAGGGGATATGGTATACAAGAATTATATAAGTGGAAGATGGGGTTCTGCATTATCTGAGGAGACATTCGTAAAGAGAAATCCGGCGAATAAGGAGGAACGCATTGGGGAATTTCCACTGTCTGGGACGAGAGATGTAAATCTCGCCTGTCAGGCGGCAAAAGAGGCGTTGCCGAAATGGAGGGCACTTCCCATGCCCACAAGGGGAGAGATAATGAAACAATTCGGCGACTTACTCACCGAGCACAAGGAGGAACTTGCCAGAATAGAGACGAGGGAGATGGGCAAGGTTTTAAATGAGACCAGGGGGGATGTCCAGGAGGGCATAGATACCGCTTACTATGCGTTCGGAGAGGCAAGGAGGTTCTTTGGGCATACGGTTCCTTCTGAGCTCCCCGACAAGCTCTGTCTCACATTCAGACGTCCAATAGGTGTGGCTGGTCTCATCACTCCCTGGAACTTTCCCGTCGCGATTCCCTGCTGGAAACTTGTTCCCGCACTTCTTTCCGGAAATACGGTTGTATTCAAGCCATCGAGAGAGGCTCCCCACTCTTCAACGAGGATTGTTGAATTACTCACAGAGGCTGGTGTTCCCGGGGGCGTTGTAAATCTCGTTCATGGTGCGGGCACCACCGTTGGTGAGGCAATACTTTCACATCCCGATATAGGTGTTGTATCATTTACGGGTTCTGTGGAAACGGGAAGGAGAATAGCCGAGGCATGTGGAAAGACATTGAAGAGGGTCTCACTTGAACTCGGGGGCAAAAACGGACAGATTGTGCTATCTGATGCGAACCTGGACCTCGCACTTGAGGGCGTACTATGGGGTGCATTTGGAACAACCGGTCAGCGATGCACGGCTACCTCAAGACTCATTCTCGAGGAGAAGATATACGATGAGTTTCTGACGATGTTGATCGCAAGAGCAGAGAAAGTAAAGATTGGGAATGGCTTAAACGAGGATATGGAAATGGGTCCGCTCATATCGGAAAAGCAACTCGAGAAGGTAAAGAAATATGTGGAAATAGGCAAGAGTGAGGGAGCGAAACTCGCCTGCGGCGGAGAAGTATATACTGAAGGAGAGTGTGCAAAGGGATACTTCTTCAAACCAACCATATTTGCAGAGGTGAAACCCGATATGAGAATAGCGAGAGAAGAGATATTTGGTCCCGTGCTCTCCGTTATCAGGGTAAGGGATGTTGATGAGGCGATAAGGGCGATAAATGATTCCTCTTACGGGTTGTCTTCGTCAATTTATACACGGGACATAAACAAGGCATTAAAGGCGCGCCAGAGGATAGAAGCGGGCATAACATATATAAATGGTCCCACAATCGGAGCCGAGTGCAACCTACCATTTGGTGGAGTGAAGAACACGGGAAATGGCCACAGAGAAGGGGGATGGACCGTATATGAGATATTTACGGAGATTCAGACGGTCTACATAGATTATTCGGGCAAACTTCAAAAGGCACAGATAGATACAGAACAATAATGAAGGTGTAATGTTAGATGTTCAATGCGTCAGGTGGTGGTTGGTTGGAGTGACACCCTTCAGGGTGTTAGGTAATAGGCGTAATGTGAAATGTTTAATGTGTCAGGTGGTGGTTAGTTGGAGTGACACCCTTCAGGGTGTTAGGTAAAATGTGAAATGTTTATCTTTCACTGCTCACTGCTTACTGCCTACTGCTTACTTTTTGTATAATAGGGGGAAGAAATGAAGATATTTATAGATACCGCAAATCTTGATGAAATAAAAGAAATTGCATCCTGGGGAATTCTGGATGGTGTAACTACAAATCCGACATTACTTGCAAGAGAGGTTGAGAGAACGGGAAAGAGACCGAATGCCGTCCTGAGGGAGATATGCGGTATGGTAAAAGGTCCAGTTACAGCCGAGGTTACGAGCAAAGATGCTGAAGGCATTGTGAACGAGGGGAAAAAATTGAGGGAACTCGCTGAGAATATATGCATAAAAATACCCGTATGCAAGGATGGACTGCTCGCGATAAAGAAACTGAGGGACGAGGATATAATGACGAATACCACCCTCGTATTCTCAGCAAATCAGGCGCTGCTGGCGGCAAAGGCGGGAACCAATTTCGTTTCTCCGTTCATCGGCAGGATGGACGATGTGGGAAATGAGGGGATGGAGATAGTTGACCAGCTCGTAACCATATTTGACAACTATTGTATAGAGACAGAGGTCGTGGTTGCGTCCGTGAGGCATCCAATGCATATAGTGGAGGCGGCGCTCATAGGTGCAGATGTGTGCACCATACCATACAATGTGATATTGAAGATGCTCGATCACCCCCTCACGGATGTCGGAATAGAAAGATTCCTCAAAGACTGGGGTAAGATTAAGCCAAAATAATGTGCAAGTAGCCTTTTGTAGGCACAAATTCAATTTGTGCCAGCACGATTTGATATCGTGCCTACTTATCATACCGGGAGGTTAAGTGAAGTCCTATAACTTTACATCAGTTATTTGGAGAGAAGAGGCTGGTTATGTTTCTAAATGTCCGGAACTTGGAGTAGCAAGCGCTGGAGATACCGTAGAGGAAGCCCTTAAAAATTTAAGGGAAGCGGTAGAACTCTATTTAGAAAATGCTAAGGAATTGGGAATGATTGACGAAATTGAGACAGAATTTAAATTTAAAGAGAAATTTACTTCTCCTCTGGAGGTATCGGTACGGTGAAACTACCAATTGTTTCATCTGAAGATGTTGTGAGAGTCCTCAAAAGAGTGGGCTTTTCTTATGCACCAAAGCGGGGAAAGGGAAGCCATCTTGCATTTTATAAGAAAGACCAGGACAGAAAAAGGTTGGTTATTATTCCAAAACGAAAGGCGATTCCCAAGGGTACGCTATTAGCTATCTTAGAGCAAGCAGGGCTGACTCGTGAGCAATTTTTAGAACTATTAAGACGATAGACTTTTGTGCTGTATTCGCCTATCCCATCAAAGGCGGGGATTTTAAATCGTGCAGAAAGGAAAAGAGTTGATTGACAGCTACTTGCCAAATTCCGGTTGAAAAAAGAAGACTTGACATATCAAGGTATATAGTGTATAATACACAATGTGGTTAAGGAAAATGTTTCTTTATCGCCTTTAATTCATGAGTAATGAGTAAAAAACCAGAATTTTATAAGACACCTTCGTTTTTGGAAAACCTATTTGAAGATAAGATAGAACTGTTACCATCAGTCAACGAATTATTTGAATTAGAATTGGCATATTTAGAGTATAAGTTATTAAGCGAAGATGAAATAGTAGAGCGTTCTGCATATATCAAATCGATTAATGGCAAATACACAAAGCATTTTTTGATGTATAGCCATCAATCAGATGCTCTGACTGAAGAGCGTTCGTCTGCAACCAAGAATTATTTTGAGGAAGGACAGTTTTCTACTGGATATGCAACACACGGATTATTTCCTTACCGGGGTAAATTCCATCCACAACTTATTAAGGCTTTATTAAACATAATTGGCATTAAAAACGGAGAGACTATTTTAGACTCAATGTGTGGTAGTGGAACTGCTAATATTGAAGCTTCCCTTATGGGAATAAACTCCTATGCCATAGATTTTAGTCCTTTCTGTCAGTTTATGACAAAGGTGAAATATGAAAGCCTTACAATTGACCCGAAAATATTAAATGGAATTTCACAAAGGGCGGAGCAGATATTTAACTTCTTTAATGTTGAGAATGTAAAGGAACAGTTGGCGAAAATAAAGGATCCCGAAAGGCTAAAGGTATACAAGCTTGCTCTTTTGGCTTTTTTAGATGCTCTTGGTTATTCAAAAAGGGTGGTAAAATCAAACCATCGTGAACTTTTTAATAAAGTGCTAAAAAGATATGAAAAAACGGTCTTTAACTTTATTTCACAGAATAGCCAATTTATGAGAGAATTGGGTATAGTAGAAGTTATAGAAAAAGCTGATGCCAGGAAGATACCATTAGAAGATGAATCTGTTGATGGAGTTATAACTTCTCCACCATATTCTTTTGCTATTGATTATGTAAAAAATGATGAGGCACAATTGAGATATTTAGGATATAATATTGATGGAATAAGGGAAAATATGATTGGATTAGTTGGCAAGACTATAAAGGAAAAACTTAAAAACTATTTTAAGGATATGGAGATTGTATGTGCTGAGGTATCTCGTGTATTGAAAAAGAGTAAATATTTTATAATGATAATAGGTTCCAACACCAATCAAACGGGTGGGATAAGGCTTGAAAATGCAATAATAGAACTTTGCAAGAAATACAAGTTAAGTCTGGTAAAGAGTATTCTCAAGCCAATTAGGGGATTGAGAAATACAATGAAGGATGAGTATATATTGTTTTTTCAAAAGAAGATGAGTATATGAAGATAACCTCAATATTTGAAAAATTGATTATCCCAGTCATCGTTGGATTAGTTGTTTTATTGGGTCAGTTTTTCATTCAGCCTCGAATAGCAAAACGTACGGTTCAGCAACAAGAACACTGGAATGCAAAACAAGTTGCCTACAACCGGGCAATAAAACTTGTCAATCAAAGATTCGGTTCTGCAAAATGGACTGGTCCAGCTGTGCCCAGCAATTACACTCCATTTAGTACTCGCCCAGTCCTTAAGGAGCTTAATAACTGTTATACAGAGTTATGCTTAGTAGCCGAAAATAGAGAAATTCCAAAACTATTTGGGAAAATATTTTTGCAGACTTCTTCAGCTGCAGATAGAGGAGAATTAATCTCTTTGATGCGTAGAGATCTTTATGGAGCAAGTACTGCTATCCCAAGTGATAGTGTTATTTGGTTTTTTAATGAGAAAAAATAAGGAATAGATGTATGACTAAAATGCAGTATCCATCAGTAGAGGAGAAATTTAATACTGTAACCGCTAAAAACACCTTTTACTTTCAAAATATAGAGTTTGAGGAGTATCATGAAGGTCGCATCTCGTCAATTGCACAAAATATCTTTCTTCTCAAAAATAAGATAGAGAGAAACAGATTAAAGGAATCCGTTTTACTTGAGCATATTACAGAAGTTGAAAATGGAATAGACGCTATTTTGACAATTACTGGTTTTTCACAAGAGAGTTTACAACGAATTATTTCATTTACCAGAGCTAAAGCAGACCCAGCATTATCAAAACTTGTAAATAAAGATTTCTGGCCGGCTGAAGAACCTTCCTCTGACGAGTTCAAAGAATGGAATCTGCGTAAGGTTAAGTCTCTCATTAAAACAAATAGAAAATTTGCCGAAGGAATCGTAAATCTATTCTTTAAAGGTTCTACAATCCCAATAATCAAACAAGTTATTCCCTTATTTGAGTTCAAAAAACTCGACATAAACAAGTTTAGTTTTTCCATTGAATCGTTAGTGGATACTATAATAAGATATAAAACCAAAGGTTCTTATAGTGCCTCAAAAGGAAGAAATCCAGAGGTTGTGATTGAGAAGATTTTATATTCCCATAAAATACCCTTTGAGAAGGGAATATTAGGTGATATTCCCCGAACGATGGACTTCATAATTCCCAATAAAGCTTTGCCTAAAATAATAATTGAGTGTTCGTATGAAGTAACCACAGCCTCAGGGATGGGAGATAAAGCGAAGACAGAAAAGACAGTAGCTAATTATCTGAAGAAAAACTATCCCGAAGTCATTTTTGTAGGTTTTGTTGATGGAATTGGTTGGTATGTAAGAAGAGGAGATTTGAGACGCATGGTTGAAGCTTACGACTTGGTTTTTACATTTAGCAGAGATGAGCTTAAAAGATTTGACAATCTACTAACACAGATTTTTTATGAGAGACAAAGAATTTTTTAAAGACCTGATAAACAAAGTTATTCAAGGGGATTGTTTAGAAATGATGCAAAAAATCCCTGATAATAGTGTTGATATGACCTTTGCAGACCCTCCGTTTAATTTAAAAAAGAGATACGGCAAGTATAAGGATAACAAGGAGTTCAACGAATATATGAACTGGTGCAAGGAGTGGATATATGAGATGGTTAGGATCACAAAACCAGCGGGCAGTATTTTTGTCCATAATATTCCTAAATGGTTGACTTATTTTGCTACATTTCTCAATGAGATTGCAGATTTTAAGCATTGGATTGGTTGGGATGCTCCTACTGCACCAATGGGTAAAACTTTACAGCCTGCCCATTATGGAATTCTATTTTACGCGAAGAATGCTAAACGGCTCAAGTTTTACGAGATTCGTTACCAACATAAAAGATGTAGGAAATGTGAGGTATTGCTAAAAGATTATGGGGGGAAGAAGGATGGATTGCATCCTTTTGGTCCATTAGTCTCAGATGTATGGACAGACATTCACAGAATTAAACATAATAAATACAGAGATAAGCATCCCTGTCAGTTGCCCGTTCACTTAATGGAGAGACTCATTTTAATGACTACAGATGAGAACGACATTGTGTTAGACCCATTTGTAGGAACTGGGACAACAGTGATTGCTGCTAAAAGACTCGGCAGGAGGTATATAGGAATAGATATTGATGAAAAATATGTAAATATCACAAATGGCAAGCTATCTGAAGAAAAGGCAGATTCTAAAATTGGGAATGTTTGGGTAAGTTTCTATTTAGGTAAGATAGATACGATAAGAGATAAAGACTGGGATAAACTTAAAAAACATTTTTATATTTCCTATCCGGTTAAGAAAATTGAGTATGAAAAGATAAAATTAGTAAGAACCGCAACATTATTTTCCAAAAATGAAATTAAAGAATTCACAAATCACTAACTGTTACAAAAAGGGTCAAGTCTTGAATTTGGGGTTTTGCTTGTTTGGGCAATTTCGCAAATACTCACTGGACGATGTTTTATCTTAACACAATGCATTCATAGAGCAGGCGTCAAGTTTTGGAATTTAAGGTTTTAGGTATATTGTGAGTGGAGAACCAATGAAATCCATACTGAAGAAAACACTAAAAGAGGTCGTAGCAAAGATTACAAAGCATCTGAATCCTGAAAAGATTATATTATTTGGTTCTTATGCCTATGGTAAGCCTGGAGAAGACAGTGACTTAGACTTATTCATAGTAATGGAAAGCGACGAAAGAGCCTCAAAACGCCGAATAAAAGTCAGCCGATTATTTTGGGATAGGCAGATGCCAATGGATTTTGTTGTAAAGACTCCTTCTGAGGTGAGTGAACGACTGGCGATGGGGGACCCCTTCGTTAAGAAAATCATCGAAAAAGGAAAAATACTATATGAAAGAAAAATTAATTAACGAATGGATTTATAAAGCAGAAGAAGATTTTGAGTCTGCAATGTATCTGGTTAAAAAACGCAAGAATGTTGCTCCAGATTCGGTCTGTTTTCATTCTCAGCAATGCATTGAAAAATACTTAAAAGCCTTTCTTATAAAAAATGATGTTGTGCCTCCAGAAGTACACGACCTTCAAAGACTAAGGGTATTGTGTGCTAATATTGATAAGGATTTCAATCTTATATCCGAAGAACTGGATATTCTCAACGCCTATGCAGTAAATTTTCGTTATCCAGGAGAACAGGCAACTATAGAAGAATCTAAAGAAGCTGCCCTCAAAATGCGAGAAATTCGGGAGTTTATAAGAAAAAAAATTTAGAAATGGGATCGAATCTTGAATTCAGGGTTTTGCTTAAGTGGGTATTTTAGCAAATACTCATCGTGTTTAGAGTTGCAAAAGTTCTGTAATTTTGTTGGTCAGGGGATGAAGACAGCTAAACTAAAGGCAGTTATTGGAAATTTATCTGAGAGGGAATTACGCCTTATTATAATAAATCTCTATAAGGCAATTCCTAAACGGCTCAAAGATGAAAAATCTATCGACTCTTTAATTACTCATCCGGAGTCTTTCATAACACACAGAAGGAGAAAAGAGAAAGAAATTCCCGATATTGAAGAGTTGCAAGATGAGACCAAGCAATTTATCACATACGCATATAATCAGTATTATTTTGCGCCGAATCAATTTGTGCACAAACGAGAACGTCCAAAATGGCGGTTTATAGCAAGACGATTATATAAATCATTAATTTCAGCTGCGAGTGTAGAGGAAAATCTTCCTGTTGCGGCAAGGCTTTTAGAAAAACTTTATATAATGCTGTGCTATTCCTGTAGGTATGTTCTTTTTAGTGCATATGACTCATTTAATTCTGTGGGGATAAGTCAGGCTGATTTTTTTGAAGGTGTTCTGAACCTGAAATATAAAGCTGAAAAACCGGAGGAATTCGTTGAATCTGCTATTCGCCTTATGATAAACAATGGGTTAAATCGCTACACACTCTATGAAGACTTAATGGATGTGGTTTTGAAAATGCTTAAGACGCCGGATTTAAAGAACATAGCTATTGAGAAATGTAACCAGATTAGAAGGAAATTACAATCCAAACCGCATAAGATAAGTGCTTATCAATACAATAAAATGCTTGCAAATCTGGCTATTATGGGATTTCTATGCTATGTGCGATTGTATGAATACCAAGAAGGAATTGATTATTTCAAGAAAGAGCATAAAGAAAAGGATGAGGAAATAAAGCTCTATATTCTTTTGAGATTGCTTAAAAGGCGAGAACTGAGTAAATATTGGAAGCAGGAGTACGAATTAGCGGTAAAGAATGGTATAAGGCCAAGGAAAGAATTACAAGAGGAGTATAAGTCTAAGCCATAAAGAGCCTGCTCAGTAAAAAGTGCTTTATAGAGACGAGTGAAGAATTCTATGAGGTTGATGGCAGAGTAAAATTATATTACAAATATTGTTTATAACGATTATAACGATTATAGATTTATGACAAGAGCATTTTTTCTTCTTCAGCGCAAAAGTGGTCAAATCCTGGGATTTAAGGGTTTTTTTAGCTATGTTTAAAAAAATCTGCCTCTACAATCTATATTTTTTTCTCTTCCTTGCCCTTACAGTACCACTATCGGTGGATTGTAGCGAGGTTGAATCTCTAACCAATTCGAGAAGAACCGCCATAGTCGTTGCTGCAGAAAGGGTCTCACCCGCCGTTGTCTCCGTCAGTGTATTGAAGAAGGAACTTGTGAGAGCCGCTCCCATGTTCAGAGACCCATTTTTTGATTATTTCTTCTCCGGTCCCCTTTATGAGAGAACCGTGAAGGGTCTTGGCTCGGGATTTATCGTGTCAGAAGATGGGTTTATACTCACGAATGAGCATGTAGTTGAGGGCGCAGAGGTGGTAAAGATTACTCTTTCTTGCGGCGAGGAGTACGACGCAAAGGTGATCGGCACATCTAAGAAGGTAGACCTGGCGGTATTGAAGATAGAGGGGAAAAACCTCCCCGTTACCTCACTCGGCAACTCCAACAGTCTCCTCATTGGTGAGTGGGCAATTGCAATTGGAAATCCATTTGGTTTTCTTCTTGAGAATCCCGAACCGACCGTGAGTTGTGGTGTGATAAGTGGAATCAAGAGAAACATACGCTCGCAGATAGAGGACAGGGTATACAGGAATATGGTACAGACAGATGCGGCAATAAATCCCGGGAATAGTGGAGGTCCTCTTGTGAATGCGGACGGGAAGGTCATCGGTATAAATACCTTTATCTTTAGCAAGAGCGGTGGTTCTATCGGTATAGGATTCGCAATACCCATAAATACCGCAAAGGAGACAATGCGGGAGATACTGAGAGGAGAGGGACAGAAACCCTGGATAGGATTGCAGGTGGAGAGTCTCAATCCCGTCATGGCGCTCGCGCTCGGGAGTCCTATCACCGAAGGTGCAATAGTTGCCTCTGTAGATAGAGGTAGTCCCGCGGAAGGGGTTGGATTTGAAGCAGGCGACATAATATACGGGATGGGTAAAAAGGAGGTAGCCAGCAAAGGGGACTTCGATTCAATTGCGTCAAATCTTAAATCAGGTGATAGAATAAAACTCTATATTGTAAGAAACGGGCAGAGATACGAGGTTAAGATGACCGTGGGGAAGAGATAGCAAAAGAGAAATTTAACCACACCTGCCTGCCCATTCCATTCGGATGCTGTGCAACGGGTCCGTAGGGACCGGCAGGCAGGAAGGCACGAAGGACACAAAGCGTAGGGGCGAACAGCCGTTCGCCCGTACAATCTTGGTGGTGAGAAGCTCTGTGAATGAGGGTTTGTAAACGAATTATAGTTCTTTTCGTCGCTTTGTTGGCAATTCTTGCGGGATGTAAGGAGGAAGCGAACGAACCCCTGCAGGAGATTGCGGCCATTCTGGATAGTGGATACTATACCCTGGTGAAGTCCCTTATAGACAGCGCAAGAACCTCGGTAGAACTTATGATGTTCCTCGTGAGTGATACGACAGATAATTTCGGCGAGCCCGGTGGTCTCCTTGCGGCAATATCTGATGCATACTCAAGGGGGGTGAATGTCAGGATTCTGTTGCACAGCATAGGTGATATAATAAATGAGAGTGCAGTTCAATTCTTTGAAAATAGGGAGATACCACTGAGAATAGCAGATAAATACTCTCATACAAAATTATTGATAATTGACGGCAAAACGGTAGTTCTCGGTTCACACAACTGGACAACTTCTGCATTTGGTTCAAATTATGAAGCGAGCGTGATAATAAGGGACGAAGCAACCGCATATGATTACAGGAACTACTTCAACGAGCACTATGATGAGGGCATGGAGCCGTGAATAACTATTGACCATTGACGATTGACAATTGAAGATTAACTAATGACCAATGCCTAATGACTATTTTGCATTTTGAATTTTGATATTTAATGTTTGATTTTTAGCTGGGGGGTTCTATGATCGAGGTGAGATTGCATGGCAGAGGAGGGCAGGGAAGTGTCGTGGCATCCAAGATGCTTGCGTCTGCACTGTTAAAGGAGGGAAAATGGGCTCAGTCATTTCCAGAGTTCGGTGTGGAGCGCAGAGGACAACCCGTGACCGCTTTCTTGAGGATAGATACGAAACCCATAGGAGCCCATTACAAGATATATAAACCCGACCATGTTGTAATTCTTGACCCAACGCTTCTCGGTCAGGTGAATGTGACAGATGGGTTGAAGAAGGAAGGTTGGATAATTGTAAACTCAGAGAGAGCTCCCGATGAGATAGACATAAAGGGAGACTTCAAAATAGCGACTGTGGATGCAACGGGAATCGCCATAAAATACGGTATCGGCTCAAAGGCTGCCCCAATTGTAAATACCGCTATAATTGGTGCGCTTGTAAAGACAACCGGGTGCGTCGGAATAAAGTCTGTTTTGCAGACAATAAGAGAGGAATCACCCTCAAAACCGGAAGAGAATGCTATGGCGGCAAAAGAGGCATACGAGAAGACAAGAACAACATAGATACGCAAAATTAAGTATCAAAATGTTCACCCTGTGGAATACAAAATCTTATTCCACGGGGCAAGAAATGACAAATCAAAATTCAAAATGGAACCACGCCTGCCTGCAGAACCTGTGGCTATAATTTTGCACTTTTATATGCCTGCCTGACGGTAGACAGGTATTTTTGATTTTTAATCTTTGATATTTGATTTAACTATTGGGGGTTATATGCCGAAGGCTAAGAAGATCGTCTGGAAAGGAGTAGATGATATGCCAGAAATGGCTGTATCACTCTCGAGTATGCGGGTAAACAAGACCGCATCCTGGAGGAACCTTAAACCAGTAATAGACTACGATAAATGTAAACCCTGCGGAATATGCTGGAAATTCTGTCCCGAACCCGCAATACTCCTTAAAGAGGATGGTTCCCCCGTGATAGATTACGACTACTGCAAGGGGTGTGGAATATGTGCGGAGGAATGCCCCAGGAACGCTATAACCATGCACAGGGAGGAGAGATGAGAAAGCTAATGATGGGAAACCATGCACTCTCGTACGGGGCGAAACTGTCAAGGGTGCAAGTTATAGCTGCATATCCCATAACACCGCAGACACAGGTGGTCGAGCTTTTATCGGAAATGTGTGCGAACGGTGAGCTCGACGCAAAGTTCGTGAAAGTGGAATCTGAACATTCCGCACTCGCCGCCTCCATAGGTGCATCTGCCGCTGGGACAAGGGCATTCACCGCCACATCATCCCAGGGGCTTGCACTTATGCACGAGATGATACACTGGGCAGTTGGTGCGAGGACACCCGTTGTCCTCGGTAATATAAATCGTGCCATGGCACCTCCCTGGTCCATATGGACAGAACAGAATGACTCACTCTCCCAGAGAGATACGGGGATAATGCAGGTATACTGCGAATCAAACCAGGAGGTTCAGGATACGGTTATACAATCGTATAAAGTAGCGGAGAAGGTGTTACTGCCCTGTATGCTTGTGCTTGATGCATTCTATCTTTCACATACATATGAACCCGTTGATATACCGGAGCAGAAACTGGTTGATAAGTATCTTCCGAAATTCAACCCGCCATACAAGCTCGACCCGGATGATGTTCACGCCTTTGGTGGATTAACTGATGCAAAATGGTATTACGAACTGCGATACAAGATTGAATCCGCCATTGAAAGGGCAAGAGGGGAATGGAGAAAGGCAGATGATGAATTTGGGGAGATATTTGGCAGAAAATACGGACTGGTGGAAGACTATAAGTGCGAGGACGCAGATATCATGCTTGTGACCTCGGGAACGATAACGGGCACGGCGCGAGTAACGGTGGATATGTTGAGAGATGAAGGGAAGAAAATAGGCATCCTCAAGATAAGGGTGTTTAGACCATTTCCAACGGACGAGGTGAGAGATATACTTGGAGGGGCGAAGAAGGTAGCCTGTATTGATAGAAACATCTCGTTCGGACAGAGTGGTGTATTCTTTGAGGAAATAAAATCTGCCCTTTACAACAGTTCACACAGACCACAGATATGGGGATATATTGCCGGTCTCGGCGGCAGGGATGTAACACCAGACACAATAAGGGAGATTGTAAAAAGAACAGAAGAAAGCGACAAGCCTCAAGAACTTATATGGATAGGGCTGAAAAAATAATATCAAATGCAAAAGATAGGTTATTAAGTTATTAGGTCATTGGGTCATTGAAATATTCCCAAGCGTGTTCCTTTCTACCTATCGGTAGACAGGAATTACCTAATTACCCAATAACCTAATCACTGTCTTTATAATTTTGCATTTTGATTTTTATACTTTGATATTTGATTTTTTTATGGGGGGTTATATGCGTCTTACGATACCGGAAGAAGAGATAATGCAACCGGGACATCTCGCCTGTCAGGGGTGTGGGGCAACACTTGCGATGAGATATGTACTGAAGGGACTTGGAAGGAAAACAATTCTCTCAATTCCTGCATGCTGTTGTACCGTTATAGATGGTCCCTTTCCCTACTCTGCTTACGGTGTACCGATATGGCACACCGCCTTTGAGACCGCAGCCTCTGCAGCCGCGGGGATTAAGGCGGGGCTTGAGGTGCTTGGAGACAGCGAGACCACAGTTCTTGCATGGGCGGGTGATGGGGGGACTTTTGACATAGGAATACAGGCACTCTCGGGTGCTGCCGAGAGGGGGGATGAAATACTCTATGTCTGCTACGACAACGAGGCATATATGAACACGGGTATCCAGCGCTCATCGGCGACACCACTTGGTGCCTGGACGACAACAACACCCGTCGGACACCCGAAGGACAGACCAAAGAAAGATATGATTGCAATTATGGCGGCACATCGCATATCCTACTGTGCTACCGCATCGGTGGGGTATCCGGAGGACTTGATCAAGAAGGTTAAAAAGGCAAAGGAAAGTAAGGGAACGAAGTTCATCCACATACTCGCTCCCTGTCCCACCGGGTGGAAGGCACGTCCCGATGACACCGTAAAACTTGCAAGACTTGCCGTGGAGACGAAAGTTTTCCCATTATACGAGGTGGAGAACGGTGAGGTGTGGCGGATAACAAAGAAATCAAAGGGTACACCCGTGATAGAATATCTAAAGCTCCAGAGAAGGTTCAAGCACCTCAAGGAAGAAGATATCAAACAGATGCAGAACAATGTGGAGGAGGAATACGAGAAGCTTCTGAAGAAATGCGAGAATGCCTGAGAAGACTCTAAAAATTTAACCACGAGATGACA
>DFBT01000057.1:17689-17921 GCA_002366725.1 Caldifarciminota bacterium UBA3073 | reverse complement strand
AGCAATTTTGTTGATGTCTGTGCCGCTTGCCTTAAAACCCCTTGATATTGCAGTGACTACAGTGGTCCCACATCCCATAAAGGGATCGTTTATATGAGCATCTTCATTGAATATATACTCATCAATCAGCCTTTCAACCAACTGAGGAATAAACTTAGCAGGATAGCGATGATAACTATGTGTCCATTTTCCAGTATCCGATGGTTTGTATCCCTCAAATGACCATTCTCTG
>DFBT01000057.1:0-17608 GCA_002366725.1 Caldifarciminota bacterium UBA3073 | reverse complement strand
AAAGAGAGGCTGGAATTTCCACCATGAAGCCACGATGGACAGGTGACCAGTAATCGGTTATCGGTAATCAGTAATTCGTGGTTCGTGTTCGTAGTTCGTGACTCGTGTCCGTAATCTACAATCTACAATCTGCAATCTGCAAATCCATTATCCCATCATCTATTATCGCGACCAGGAGGTCGCTCCTACCCTCACCCCATTATCCCATCACCCCATCATCCCATTACCCCATTATCCCATCATCCCATTACCCCATCATCCCATTACCCCATTACCCCATCACCCCATTTTTTATATCACATCTTCGTCCTCGGGTCGCCATGCAGAGTCTACTATGCACAAAAATTCGAGGTCGGAATTCCCGGTATTTTGAATATATTGTAATGAATTCGGTGGGATGTAAACAGCTTGTTGGGAGCGAACTTCTGCGGATTCGTCATCGATATACATTATCCCTTCTCCTTTCAGGATGTAGTATACCTCTGAAGTTTTCAACCTGTGTGGTCTTGAGGTCTCACCGGGCTTGAGAACTGCGTATGCGAGGCTATAGCGAAGTTCGAGGTTTTCTTTTTGGGGATGCAAAAGTTCGCGGAGGGCTGTATTATCACCGGCGACAATCTCCTTACAATTTCTCAGGTCCTTTATGAGCATTGCATGGGATTAACCTAAAATGCATTAACCACGGATGAACACGGATATTCACAAGACTATTTAAGGCACTAATCAGTTAGTTAGATAGTTTTTTAGATTCTAACAAACCAACTTTCTACTCTTGCTTGCCTGCCGGTAAGTAGGTGGCAGGCGGGTTCCCCATTTCTCCCTATTCTCCCTTTCTCCTTATCTATTTTTCACTGGGAACTGAGTAAGCGTACTCTCACTCTTTATACTCGATATCGAGTTTATCCGTCGATACCCCGAGGACATCGCGAAAATAGGACTCAAACTCCACGGCAAGTGGTTTTGATTTTATCAACACATTCGCCTCGTTGTTGTGAACGAGTGCATAGTATGTCCAGTTTGTTGAACCCACTATAACGGTGTGCACATCCACCACGATAAACTTGCAGTGTGAGGTAATATCGGGGGGGTCCCACCACACCTTGATACCGTTTGCCTCGAGGTACCCCTCGAGTTTTTCATTCTTCCCGGTATTATTGGGATTCCAATCGGATGCATCAAGTATCACCTTTATATCCACGCCCCTATCTTTTGCGGCAACAAGAGCGCGGTATACCCGTCTATTTATTCCCTCGGGATGGTCGGGATAATAACCACCCGAATACATTATGATGTGGATGGAGTCCTTTGCGCCACTTATAGCGTTGAAAAGTGCGGGTGTATAATCCCTGTTGCATATCATCTCAACACTTTCTGCGGGCTCGCCCATGCAGATAGAAACCGAGAATAAAAGAAAAACTAAAGCGATGTATGTCTTTTTCATAAAACCCCCATATAATAATATAAAATATTAAAAATCAAATATCAAAGATAAAGAACTAACCACGGAAGACCACGGATGTTCACAGATGATGGTAATCGGTTATCAGTAATCGGTTAACAGTTATTGGTTATCGGTGCCCAATGACTAACGACATCTGTAATCTAAAATAATCGGCGTAAAGAAAAAAACTAACCACAGATGTTCACGCCTGCCTGCCGTCAGGCAGGGAAGTTCACAGATGACGGTAATCGGTTATCAGTTATCGGTAATCAGTTATCGGTTGTCAAGAAACAAGGATAAAGCGAGCAAAAACCAATGCCCAATGACAAATGACCAATGACTAACGACATCTGTAATCTAAAACAATCGGCGTAAATCTGCGTCCAAGATATAAAAAGAATAAATTAGCGCCATCGGGATTTGAACCCGAGTCTCCTGGCTGAGAACCAGATGTCCTAGGCCAGACTAGACGATGGCGCCAATTCGCTCTGGGTAAAGAGTGAGTCGAATCCTCACGGAACGCTCCACATCGCACATTGTGCCGGAGGAGAGGCTCGAACTCTCACAGGTTTCCCCACTGGGTCCTAAACCCAGCGCGTCTGCCAATTCCGCCACTCCGGCAGAAGTCATTGGCGTACTTGCCTGTTCCCCCTGCCCGATGTTTTGTATTATAACATAAAATCCAGAGAATGTCAAGTGGAAAAGATTTAAAGTCTAAACTCCCCCGGGCTTTGTGAGTGGTACTCCCAGTTTGCACAACGGACAATCTTCTGGGTTAAAGTTTTCCACCCTTTTCCTGTATACTGAATAAAGGGGAATTCCAAAATCAGGTATCTCATTACTTCTGTCTATCAAAACGCCCACGGCATAGGGATTGGCGTTGTACCTCTTTATGGCGGATATAACATCTTTTACCGAAGCGCCCGTTGTGAGGACATCGTCAACCACGAGGATATTTTCATCCGGCTTCAGCCCGAAGCCCCTCAAAAAGTCTCTTCCTCCCTCTACCTTCTCCGCTATTATACATCTCTTTCTCAAAACTCTTGCGACTTCAAAGGCAATGATACTCCCCCCGGTGGTGGGACCGGCAACGGTATCTATAGGCTCTCCCTCGAATTGGCTCGCCAATAACTCAAACAGGGGGATTGCATACTCGGGATGCTCTATCAGTCGGAACTTCTCAAAATATATGCCCGAATGAAGCCCGGAGTGGAGGAGAAAATGTCCCTCTTTTATAACTCCTATCTCTTTAAACATCTTCTCTATATCTATCATATCCTATCCTCACTCTGATATTTCTACAATAAACCCGTCTATTTCGTGCCCATCCTTAAACTCAACCGCATTCTCCCTTGAGCTAAATCTTCCGATTAGAACCTTATAGAAAGCGCCATCAAACACTATATCCGTTACGACATCTGGATAATCGGACACAAGCTCGTCCGCATTCTTTGAATCTTTGAAGGCGCCAATTTGAATTGCAAAGAAGGAAGCCCCATCGAAACCCTTTATCCTATCCCTCCATTCTTTTGCCTCCTGTACACAGTCCCCATCTGGATAATCCGATATGATCTTTCGGCATATGGAGTCCGCTCTCGAATATTCTCCCGTAACATAGTAATACGATGCAAGCCTTGAAAGTGCATTATCGGCAACGGTGCTCGTGGGGCACGAGAGAGCAATGGTTCTGTAATAACCCATTGCCTCTTCAGGGTCTCTCGTGAGGTTCGCTACATAGAACATACAGTAAGACGCAATATCACCGTGTGGATATTTCTGCAGAAGATTTTCAAACTCGCCCTTCGCATCGGTAAAATTCCCTTCGTCATACAACTCTCTTACTGCACGATACTCATTCCATGGAGACAGTATGATAGAAAATATAAGTAAATACATAACCAGTAAATTTTTGCATATTATAACCCATAAATCTCAAAATGTCAAGATTTTTTACTTGACTTTTTCTGTTTTTGTGTTATAATAATGCGTCGGGAAAATATAGAACACAGTGGAAAAATTTGGACGCAGATGCGCGCAGATTGACACAGATAAATAAAAATCCTTGAAATAAAAAATCTGCGTTAATCTGCGTCCTAAAAAAAGAAATATTCAGCGTAAATCTGCGTCCGAAAATAACAACGAAATTAAAGTTCTTCGTGGGTGAGTTTTTCTCAATACTGCCCCATCAACAAGGAGGATAATGTGTCCGCATTCATACTGATGAAGGTTAAGCCAAGCAGTGCCGATAGGGTACTAAATGAAGCAAAAAATATCGAGGAGATAAAGGAAGTACATCTGGTAACGGGTATCTACGATATAATTGCGGTTGTGGAAGTTAATGACCTTAAGAAATTGGGAGAGACCGTAGCAGAAAAAATTCACTGCATCGATGGAGTCTCATCTACCATTACCTGTATAGTAGTCAGATAAGCTACATCATATCTCGAGGGTCCACCTCAACCGATACAGCCCTTGGAAGGCTCGTGTTATGAAAGAACTTCCTCGGGTCGCTGACCTTTACAAGTATATGGTATCTCCATCTGCCCTTTATTCTCTCTATCGGGCAGGGTGAGGCACCCAGAAATTGATATCCACATTTTCTCAGCTCCTCTGCCACCCCATTGATGAATTCCCTCGCCTTCTCCTTCTCTGTAGATGTCGACAATATCCTTATCAAATGCGAAGAGGGAGGGAGTTTAAACCTTCGCCTTTTTTTGAACTCTTCGGAGTAGAATGAAACATAGTCGTCATTTTTTATGTAATTGAATGTGGGATTCTGGGGATTGTATGTCTGAAGCACAATCTCTCCCTTCTTTATCATCTCCTTCGTTTTCATAATCTGGGAGAACACCCTTTCTGAAGTCCTGAAATCCGGAAACGATAATATCGGGTCGCAGGAGATCATCCCCACCAATGTGACCGATTCGGGCTGAGGTACCCTGATTACAAATTGGGTTCCGAGTAAAATATCTCCATTCTCTTTGAAGTCCCGGTATGCCCTTTCGCATTCAGCGGGTGTTCTTAGTATATCCTTATCCATCCGTATTATTCTCGCCCCCCTGAAGGCCGACTTGATGGTCATTTCCAACCGCTCGGTTCCCCCTCCGGGGTATGCGAATCTTATCCCACCACAATTCTCACACATCGTGGGGGCGGGTCGTTCATATCCGCAATAATGGCACTTGAGCTTATGCCCCTTTTTATAGTAATTGAGAGTCACAGAACACCTCGGACAATATGGTATCCATCCACAGTCCAAACACATACAAAATTGAGAGTAGCCCTTTCTCGGTAAAAACAGGACGACCTTCTCTCCCCTGTCAAGTGTCTCTCTCGTTCTCTTCATCAGATATCTGGAGAGGGCTCCGGTCTTTTCTTTGTGCATATCCACAATAGTCACGGGGAGAGTTCTCCCCGTCTTTCCCGTATGTAGCAACTCATACTTATCCCTCTTCGCATTATAAAACGATTCAAATGAGGGTGTGGAACTCCCGAGTATACAGGGAATCTTATCGATCTTTGCCCTCATAACTGCCACATCTCTCACATTGTGCCAGGGATGCTGTTCTGCCTTGTATGCGTCTGAATCTTCGCGGTCCACTATTATGAGACCAAGATTGGGAAAGGGAGCGAATACGGCGCTCATAGAACCAACACATACACCGAAGTTCCCCCTACGTATACCCTCCCATAAAATTGCCCTTTCCTTCTGCCTCAATTTGGAGTGTAGCACCGCTATACAATCCCCGAACTTAGATCTCATTTTCTCTACTACACCGAATGTAAGGGCTATCTCGGACTGTAAAAAAATCGCCTCCCTTCCCTCTCCGAGTGTACATTCTATAGATGCGAGGTAGGTATCCATCCTGCCTTCCCCAAATAGAAGAAATGTCTTGAAACGATGGGACGAAATTGCATTCTGTACTTCGGGATGTAATTTCTGTTCTTTGGGCTCGAAGGGTTCCTTACCTGCCTGACGGTGGTCGGGTACCCTGCTCTCATATACGAGTGGTTTGCCGTTTTTTATCCTCTCTCTCACCCAGGGCGGCAGCATAAGTTTTATGCACTTCCCCTGAGATGCACCATAATACTCCGCCATGATAGACGATAGGGATATCAATCCCCTGCCCAGGATTGGTTCCTCACTGAGGGCAGCCTTTACTGACTTTACCTTCTCTACGGTCGTTGTGGCCATCACCTTCACGACGATGCCCATCCTTGTGGAATTTCTGAATGGCACGAGAACGGGACATCCGGGGGATATCCACCCAAATTCATCCCCCAGAAAATATACAAAATTCCCCTGTGCGAGTGCTACTTCGGCATACATACCCTACTTTCTCCTTCCCAGTCGCGGCTCTTTCCCGGCGATAAGTCTCTTTATATTTTGCTTGTGTTTGAATATACTGATGAGCCCGGCAAACAGGGCAAAATAAGAGACCGGTGTATTCCCGTATAATATAAACGAGGCGACAGGCAGCACGACACCACTTGTTATGGAACCTACAGATACTATCCTCGTGATGGCAATGGCAATACCCCATGAGGCCGCCGCTATGAGGATTGCCTGTGGCGCAAGTGCGAGGAAGACACCGAGCCCGGTGGCAACCCCCTTTCCCCCTTTGAATTTTAACCACGCACTGAAGATGTGTCCAAGCATCGCAGAAGCCCCCGCAAGAATACCACATAACTGGGCAGAAGCCCCCACATGTGAGAATATATACGTCGGCAGGAATCCCTTTAAAACATCGAGAATACAGGTGAGGACACCGGGGACTACGCCGCAGGTTCGTAACACATTTGTAAACCCGATGTTTCCACTACCCACCTTTCTTATGTCAATACCCTTTACCCGCGCGATGAGAAATCCAAAGGGTATTGACCCGAGTAGATAGCCCACTATGATCGCGAGAATATACATAATTTCAGATTATGTGTTAAGAAACCATCTCAAGATCCGTATGGACAAGATTACACAAGATTATCATCTCAAGATCCGTATGGACGAGATACAAACTAATAAGTTATTAAGTAATTAAGTTATTTCCTAGCGTGTTCTTTTCTACCTGTCGGTAGACAGGAATTACTTAATTACACAATAACCTAATTACTGTTTTTGATATAATCTTGTGAACATCCCTGCCTGACGGCAGGCAGGTGTGCCCATCTGTGGTTAATATACCTGAAATAATCACTTCTGCCTAAACTCAATGGGTACTCCACGAAATCCAAATTTCTCTCTTATGTACCTCTCTACATACCTTAGATCACTTCCTTTCAATCTCTTACGCGCGCTTATCTTGAAGCGGGGTGGGGATATTGACACCTGATGGAGACCGGAAAGTCTCAAATATCGCATCTCACTTCTCAGGATATCGAGTCCATTTGCAGCCACCTTTTTTTTCCTCTCTTCGTATACCCTGAGTGCCTCCTTGAGCGGCTTATCTATACCCCTTTCCAAAAGTGCTGACATATATATGGTGGGAATATGCGAGGCAAAATGAACACTATGCCCAAGAAAATATTTGCCCAAATCACTTTTGTTTGCCGCAACTACGACCCCCTTTCCCCTCCTCAGGAGAAGTTCTATGATTTTCTTGTCCTCTTTTGTTAAAGCTGAATTTGATTCAATCATAACTATCCCGACATCGATCCTCTTCGTATTCGAGATCGTAAGTGCTGTTGACCCTTTCTCTACATCAGTTCTCACCTTTGACCTTTTCTTCAAACCAGGGGTATCTGCAAGAACGAGTTCTCTACCGCAAAATCTTAAAGTAACATCACACACATCTATCGTGGTTCCGGGCGATTTGTCGACGATCATCCTCTCCTTGCCCAAGAGTGTATTTATATAAGTGGACTTACCAACATTTGGTCTACCCATTATGGAGATAACTGGAAAAGAGTAAGAAGGGCCGGGAGAGGTGGAAATTTCTTTCAAGATATCATTTATAAGCGGCTCGATTCCGTAACCCCTCAAAGAAGAGACTGGATAAAGGTTGTCAAATCCAAGGGCATGAAAGTTTTGAGCGGTAGGAAGTCTTCTTCTCGTGTCTACCTTGTTTACAACAAGCCACACGGGCCTTTCGAGTTTTCTTAAGGTGATGGCGATGTCTTCATCGAGTGGCGTTATACCGTCCTTTACATCCACCATAAACAAAATAATTGAGGCATCACTCAAAACCTCCCTTAATTTGTCCTGAACCTTCTTTTTTATCCCCCTCTTACAGGGGAAAATTCCACCCGTATCAACCACCGTGAATACCCTGCCATCTCTTTCAACACATTTCTCCACAAAGTCCCTGGTTATTCCGGAGGTTTTGCCCACGACCGCAACATTCTTCCTCACGATGCGGTTGAGGAGTGTTGATTTTCCGACATTCTCTCTTCCGGTGATGACTACCATGGTTTGATTATCTTAAATTATGCGTTAAGGAAAAAATTGGACGTCCCGCCTTTGGCGGGATCCCGAAGAAAGCGGGACAGGTTGACCCCGTTAAGCAAAATCGTTTTAGTAATCACTCTAGCGTTTATTTCTATGTTATTTAACGGGGTGAACGCTGATTAACCATGATTCTTCAGGTAATTATAAAAGTTTTGACACTAAACTTTATTCTTATTGTGTTTTCCTGCCTGCCGGCAGGATAGATGAGTCTTTTATCTCTTAAGTTCTCTTACCTACCTGCCGGTAGGCAGGCAATCCCTGTTAAATTTCTTTTTTCTCTTGATAGGGACCTCTACAAGACTTGTAAAGGGTCAAGAAAGAAATAAATGTCAAATGTTTTATAATCGCCTTCTATAATTATTCTTGTGATACTACTTAATTTATATCAGAATACTATTTCAAAATCACGAGCTTCCTTGAGGCAGAATTCTCTCCCGCTTCTAACCTCGTAAAATACACCCCTGTTGCAACATTCCTCCCACCATTATCCTTCCCATCCCATCTTACCCTGTAATATCCCGCATTCCTTCTTCCATCTACAAGTGTTTTTATGAGTCTTCCGCATATATCATAAATCTTCAAGGAGACATTCGACCTCCTGGGTATCGAGTATCGAATTACAGTCTCTCCCCTTGTGGGATTTGGATAGTTCTGGGATAGACCGAATATCCTGTAGCCTCCCGCTGTCTGTGCACCTCCGTCATCTCCCTCTTCCTCGAACTCGTATATGATAATTCCCGAGCAGATGGCATAATCACCCACATTTTTTACGATACAAAGCGTAAGAGCACCATCCAGATAACCAAGTTCAGGTATCCACTGAGTCTCTGTAGTTGGTATATTTGAGGGGATAACGGTGTTAGCCTGCACATCACCAGAGAGTCCCATCTCCCAATCTTCTCCCGACTCCTGATAATATGTTATGGATATTCGGTATCTCTTACCCGGGTCAAGGCCCATAATGCGATATACAAGAGATGTTGGGTCTGTGTCCACACTCTCGTATGCCTCCTCTCCATACTCTACATATCCACCCCTCCCGATGGTGAACACTGATGGTTCTTCTTTTCCGAGGTCGAGGCAGATGTAAGGCACCCTTACCACCTTGTAGGATTTGAGTATAACATCATAAGGTGCACTCTCTCCCTCTGTCCAGGCAAGCCACATATCCGTTGAGTGGGGTGTCTGATAGAAGGCGACTTGTGGATACCTCGCATCCTGCGATGGAAACTGCAAGATATCACCCCAGTCCATAACATCCGGGTCGAACACCCTCGAAGAGGTAATACCTTTCTCAGACCACATAACAGCATTACCCCTGACATACGGGTCGCGGGAGACTCCGTCTGGTGTTTCGCTTATGTTTACAGTACCCTCCCCGGAGTACCCGAGCCACTTTGAATTGAACATAACCTCTCCATCATCCTCCCATACCACCCTCACCCTTCCTCCATACACATCAATGGAAGGATTTTTGGATAAACCAGTATTTGAAAGTGTATCATATACCCCACATACCATCCCAGCAAAGCTTGTACAGTATATATTTCCATTCTTTTCCCATACGATGTGCATGTTTCCAATCCTATCTCTTGACATTGAGACGGGAGATGTTATGGAGTCGGCATACAGGCTGTCTATTAGAGATTCTGTAAATCCATTATTTCTTTTAATTCCGTGCTTTATTCTCCACAAGTTTCCACTCCTCACCACCCTTCCAATATGGTATCCGTGATTTGACGATGCGACCACGAGCGGCATATTGTATGTTATATCTTCCGTGAGAATTGTATCTGGTTCACTCCATCCATCGGAGACTACAGAGGAATATATGCCACAACTGTCCTGCCAGACTATATTTGTATTACCACCGGATAAGAGAATCAGGGGATATTCACCGCCTCCCAGTCTCACGGGTTCATAAAGAGTGTCCCCGTACTCCGCATACATAACATCACTGCCGGATGTGAATGCAAGATAGACACCGCCGCTTACCGCGGAGAGCCTTTCCGCATTGCCGGGACCAGTGGCATCTCTGGAGGATGACGCCATCTTGCCGCCGGAGGAAGATACGACTTTTTTTATCATCTTTATCTTATATGGAACATCCCTCTGTATCCACACAACAAACAGGTTCGGATTTCCCAAAGGCGGGGCGTAATAAACCGAATATGGGCAGTATGCGTCAATATCTTCCGATAAATTTTCGGGTTCTCTTTGCTCAGACCCAACCTTGAAGTAGTAAATGGATGGACCCAACCCAACCCACTCCCCTCTTCCCATACAACATGACTTCCTCCACCGATAATGGGATATTTTGAATCACCCTGGGTATTAGCCACCCTTATCGGCTCTGTCCAACTACCCTTTGTTGGCTTTGAAGCATAGTATATGTCGGGATGCACCTCTCCACCCTGCCATACGACATACACAAACTTTTCATGATAGTCTATCTGTGGGTTGCGGGAGTTCCTGACCTCTCCTGATATGAGCTCTGTCTCGCCCCATTTGTCCTTCTCTACCTTCTCTCTATAGTATATCTGACATTCTTTACCCCATACAACTATAGGCTTTGCTTTATCCTCTATAAATGCGAGGGATGGTCTCGTCATATCACCCTCATATGTGTCAAGGGTATCTATGCTTGTAAATTGGGTGCCGTTAAATATGCCGTAAATGACCCTGCTTTGTCCCGAACTCAAGATACCCACCGAAATGTGAGCTATATCATCTTCTGATACCGCAAATGAGGGTGCACTCAGGGAGTCATTATGGTATATAGATACGGGAGTGGCGAAACTGTCGTAGTCAAATTTAGAGAAGAGAATCGTATCACAAGAAGTGTTCCTCCACAAAATCCAGGGGTCTTCGTTGCTGTCAAGCGATATACTGGGAAGGTCACCCTCGCCAACCAGAAAATCGCAGGAGAACAGGCTGTCATCTGTATATGTGTAGTATATCCTACCGTCGGATTGATAGACTATATGTACCCTGCCATCTGCATCCCTTACGATCTTTCTCCCGTTGTTATATGCAGTTGCAAGATGTGTATCCGACTTCTGCCAGGGGATAAAGACGGTATCCATTCCCATTCCAACCCTGTAAATATCTACCATTGCCTCGGTCCAGAATACAGAGAGGGTGCTGTCGGAGAGACCCATCTGTGGATTACTGCAGACTTCATACATATCAGTTAAAATAACACTATCTCTCCAGTCTATCCTGTCAAACTCTCTGTGGAAGACTACATTTTTGCCCGCAACACTGTCGGAATATGTGAGTACATAGCCATCCATAATCTGCGGTGAAGTGCCTTCGGTAATTGTGCCAGTATCTTCCCAGTCACCATAAAGCCATTTCTTTCTGTGGCAGATATTGTTCCCCTCCTCCCACACGATATTTACAAAATCACCATAAATGTCTATAAAGGGATGGGAAGACGAAGTATCGGGACTTTCTGAAATATTGAATTTGCCACTCCAGCCCGTATCAGTCTTTACCTTATAGTATATTTCTCCCGTCTCCGCCCAGAAGGGTCTGTTCCATGTGATATGGGGATGCCATCTTCTATCAAGGTGAATGGATGAGCAGTAGTAGTTATAAATACTGTCGTAAGGAGGAGGTAGATAGCCTGGTACATAGGTAGTATCAAGCGTCTCAAGAACTATACCTTCGGGGTTTGTAACAGAGATTTTCCCGTATCTAAGTTTCCATTCCCATGCGTAGGTACCAGGACCCGGGTCTGTATACTCCACGAGGGTTTCAATGCAGATATGGACTGTATCAGATGCATCGATAGCAACAGATGGAGGAAACAGGTAATGGTCCTGGAACGGGGGCTCTACAGGATATCCGTCGGGCCAGTGGAATATTTCAACGGCATCCTCCCAATCCATCATTTTTCTCCTAAACCACAACCCTGCCTCATCTACAATCTGCTGTATCCAGAATACATCTAATCCATCCTGGGAATCCATCACAATTGCCGGAAACTTACCATCACCAATACCTTTCTGACACCAGGTATTGCCATTATCGGGAGAATAATCAAACAGTGTTCTGTCATTTACACCTCCAGAATGATATACAGCATAGATATTGCCAGAGTTATCAACGCACACCTTTTTCTGGGTGCTATAGGCAGTTGCAAGTTCCGTGGTTGAAAAGAACGGTCCTGTCTCAAACCATGCACTCGTATCTGCCCCTTCGTTACCTGCCCTGTCCTCTGCCACCGCTATTATCTTACAGTTTGAACATACAAGACCCGGTACCTCCCAGTCATAGTGAGTAGACTCGGGTGGAAGCACGGCAAGTGTATCCCACTCGGGCCAGCAGCCATGACTACCGCCCTGTTCCTTCCCATTCTGTGTATACAGAATAACTCTCACAGAATCCACACCTACATTATCTGTGGGCTCATTCCACTCAATCCTCTTCAATCCCCCAATCTCCCACTTCTCACCACCTTGAGGCTTAATAAGGTCGATAGACGGTGGTTGTGCATCCTCGAGTTTGAAGAGCCTTCCCCGACCAGGTTCCATTGTGAGGGTGTAGTGGAGAATCGAGTCTGGTGCAGATGTTGGTTCAATCTCCTCTCTTGTATACATATCCACAAGCTTGTATTTATCGCTGTAATAATTCCGATTTATTATCACCTCTACTGTCTGTGGATTGGCTGGAGTGATGGAATCTGTTGTATCTTTTGTGGTTACCCTGTTTACGAACATAAAGTAATTATCTCCCGAAAGAGAAAATGTGCCTATCTCTATATAACCGCTGTCTGGGTTTTCATGCAGTGAGTCATATGCCGTAACCATCTCGATATCACACTCATTCACTTCAATATCACTTGATGGGAACCCTTTCTCCCAGGTTAGTTCACGAAGCAAAGGTCCGATAGAATCAAGCTTCGGAGTGATGACTGTATCTATCATCCACAATTTACCTGTCTCTTGACCCAGAGTATCAACAAGCCCACCGCACCTCAGCCGGTAGTCGCAGGTATCGGAATTTGTATAAGAACCCCAGTTTCCAAAAATAATGCCTCTTGCTCCGTATGCTAATGGAAGGTTGGTCAATAATCTTACTTCTTGAGGTGTAGGGTCTCTTAAAGAGGAATAATCACAATAGCTGAATGAAAATGTTTGGCAGACGAACCACATCTCTTTGGAAGAATCCTGGCATATCTGACTTATAGAATCGGTATAGTGTGCGAGGCTGCCGAGTTTGTAGTGAAAATAATTACCCCAATAATAATACTCAGGAGGCTCACCTCCCGCACCTAATGGATAATCATCTATCATTACCCTCTCGGGTTTTGCTATCGCCAAAAATTTATCTATGTCTCCCAACTGACCATAACAGGTTATTGCCCTCTGGTCTGGATTAACTGAGTTGAGTAAACTGTCTATGTGGTGATAGGGTGCGTAGCAATCAATGGAACCGGGCTCATCTAAAAGATACCAACCGATAAGGGTAGGATTACCGGCATATTGACTCGCCTGATTTATGATTGCATCATCGCAGTATCCCTGCATCAGACTATCACCTCTTGGGTCATGTATCTCTACACAATCCACCCACAAATCCCTCTTTCCATACCACTTAACCTTGAACTCTACACTATCGGCAATTCCATACTTTCCTTCTTTTCCTGTTGTAGTGTCAACCTTTGATGGGTCGTATTGGTAGGAAAGGAAGAATTCGTAGTAATCATTGGCAGTCAAAAAAGTGTCTGCAAGCAGTGTTGTAGCTGCAAGGGTATCAGCACCGTTGTTATAAGTCACCATAATGGTGCAGGCAAGAGTATCTCCTTCATTATCATCTACCTTTAATCTGAATTCAGCCGTATAATGTGGTATACTATCTCTCTTTGCTTCCTGTCCATAGTGAGGACCCCTTTGCAAAAAACCTTCGGTTGATGTTGTTCCCACCGTTGCCTTCCATGCCTTTCCACCCGAGGCATAAGGGTCCGTCTATCTCCTCACCAGCATCGTGTTTGATGCCAATACCCGATGCCACATCTTCCTCCGACTCCCAGAAACTGTAGTAGCCTTTCCTATATTTACCTATCGGCCACTCAGCATTGTCTCCGATAATTTTGATATCCACATTTGCTGCGTTATCCAGTGTGGAATCATCCGCCCATTCGATGGCAAAGTTTAGCCCGCAACTGTCCATCTGTAGCCAATTTGGAAAACCACCCCAGGTATAAACACCCATGGGAAACTCATCCCCTCTCGCAACTCCTCCAAGACAAAAGAGGACTATGGCTATGACTGACACTACATATTTCCTACCAAACATATTCCCTCCTTACCTTGCGATACGGGATAGTTCCGTATCTTACCTCAAAATTATTACCTTCCTGGTAGATACAATACACCCTGCTCTCATCTGGCAGAAATATATTCCTGGTGGAACTCTGTTTCTTTTTTTGTCTCTTCCATCCCAGTTAACAGTGTGAAATCCAGATCTCTGTAACTTATTCAGTAATATCCTTACTTCTCTACCAGCTGTGTCATAAATTTTTATAGAAAAAATTTCCTCTCTTTCTAGCAAATACTTGATACTTACAGTTCTTATAAATGGATTTGGGTAACATTCTATTTCCATTTCTTGATTTTCTACTCTCTCTTCTTCCTCTATACCAACCAATTTATAGTTCCCTCTCAGTTTAACTATCCACTCTGGACTGTCAGGGTCATCGCTAAAAATAGTGAGTGTGTCTTCCACAGAATCATTAGTTACAGGAGAAAATGTAACAGTAACAGTCTTTGTGCTTTCAGGAAGGAGTATAAAACCTGATTCATCCACAGCAAAGATGCTGTCTGGAATAATCAAGCTATCCGCTATCAAAGTGTCATATCCAAGATTGTAAACCTCTAAAGGAAGCAATACCGAATCTCCGACATTAACTTTACCAAAACTGAGTAATCTTGTAGAAGTGCCAATGTTGGGCTGTATAGAGTCTTCATTCATAAGCACAGAGATAGTACCTTCTCCTCCAGTATATTGATTTGCAACTACTAAGTCAATATCTCCATCGCTATCAAAGTCGCCCCCATCAGAACCGTCTGGCCAATGACCTACATTGTAATAAACAGGGGATAAAAAAATACCATCACCATTATTCAAGAAGACAACGAGTTTATCGATCTCAAGAGAGCTTTCTACCAAATCTATATATCCATCACCATTGAAGTCATTTCCATATAAGTAATTAACCTCATCTTCAGCAGTATACTCAACATACTCAGCGAAAGTGCCGTCTCCATTGTTCATGAAGATAAGCACATATCCTGTTTCCCCTTGACCTCTTGCTCTATCCACCACCATATCCACATCCCCATCCATATCGAAATCATGACAATAAATAGACTGTGAACCAGTATCATAACCTATCAGATAACTCTCCCCTTCAACAAAACTTCCATCCCCCTGATTGATGAATATCCTTACCCTCACTTCATCTGTGCCCCACATAGTTACAGTCACAAGGTCTATGTCCCCATCTGAATCAAAATCACCTCCAGAAATGGGAATTATTCTCGGCTCAAGGTAATAATCAGTCCAGTTGTAAAAGTTTCCGCTACCATCATTAAAAAATATATAGAACTTGGCATAATCAGAACCAGCAATATCTAAATAACCATCCCCGTTAAAATCATTGATATAGATGTGAGCTAAAGATGTTTCTGTAAAAGGATACTGTAATTCAGTCCCAAATACACCATTCCCTGTGTTTGGAAATACAGACAACTTGGCTGTATCCCGCTGAAATACAATATCAATATCTCCATCCCTATCCCAATCACCGCTCCTCAAACGGCAATCGCTCCAATCACCGACTGAAAGTAAGGCATACACCGAATCCCTCTCAAATATTCCATTCCCCGGATTCCTGAATACTACCATACTATCACTGAATCTATGTCCCACCGCAAGGTCAAGGTTGCCATCATTGTCAAAATCAGCACAGGTTACAGACCTGGGTCCTTCGCAGGTGTTATACTCTGTATCGGGTCCAAATACACCAGTTCCCCCTGCTACTCCAATAGAGAAGTTCCAGACATAACTTTTGATATGATTTCCATCTATATCCTCAATATCGGATGTGAGGGTTGCGATCACCCACTCCCCTTCCTTAAAGTTGAAATCGGGGTCAAATGTAGCTGTCCTCGTAGAATCATCGTAAGTGATACTCCCGGGATGCCATCCCGTCTGACTTCCATAAACCACAAAAGAATTCTCTGTGAAAGTTAAAGGGTTCATATCCATATCAAAGGCAACCCTGAGGTTTACACTCTTAAGGATATTGGTCGCATAAGGAGGTGGTGTAAACCGTATAATATGCGGCACATCGGCATTGGCGTTACTACAAATACCTAAAACAAACGAAACACTTATCAAGCAAACCTTTATCTTCACTCACCCTCCTTCTAACAAATCCTTATCTCACGAGGATTACCTTTTTTGTGGAGATAAAGCCACTCGCTTTCAACCGGCAGAAATAGATGCCTTTTGGTAATCTTTCTCCGCTATTATCACTTCCGTCCCATGTAATCCAATAGTCGCCTGTTTTCTGCTCTTCATCTACCAATGTCCTTACCAACCTTCCGGACACATCATAGATTTTTATCAAAGCTCTGGACGGACACGAACACGAATAACGAATCACAGTCACCGAATTAAATGGATTTGGGTAACATTCTATTTCCATTTCTTGATTTTCTACTCTCTCCTCTTCCTCTATACCAACCAATTTATAGTTTCCTCTCAGGTTTACTATCCATTCAGGACTATCAGGGTCGTTACTAAAAATTATAAGTGTATCTTCTATAGAATCTGTGCTTACAGGAGAGAATGTCACTGTAACAGTTCTCGTACTTCCAGGAAAGAGTGTAAAACCCACTTCGTTCACTTTGAAAACACTATCACCGATAATTAAACTGTTTACGATGAGTGTATCATATCCTAAATTATAAATTTCTAATGAAAGCGATGATGAATCTCCTACATTCACTTTTCCAAAACTGAGGAGTCTTGTAGAAGTCCCAATGTTAGGCTCTACCTCTCCCTGATTCATAAGTACAGAGATAGTGCCGCCTCCATGATATTGGTTAGCCACTACCAAATCTACATCACCATCCCCATCAAAATCACCACCGTCATTACCATCAGGTACATCGCCCACATTGTAATAAACAGGAGGGAGATAGTCACTATTTCCATCATTGATAAAAATTGTTATTCTGTCGGTATCTGTACCACTCGAGATTATGTCTATGTATCCATCACTATTGAGGTCGTTTCCGTATAAATAACCAGAGGCATCGTCTGTCTCATACTCAATATAGTCTGCAAAACTACCATCACCGTTGTTAAGGAATATTAGTATGTAGCCAATTTCCCCGTATCCTCTGCTTCGTTCAACTGCCATATCCACATCACCATCCCCATCAAAATCAGCGCAATAAATAGACTGTGAAGCTGTATCATACCCTATCAGATAACTCTCTCCCTCAACAAAACTGCTATCCCCTTGATTGATAAATATCCTACCCTTACCTCATCTGTCCTCCACATAGTCACAGTCACAAGATCTATATCCCCATCACCGCCAAAATCACCGCCAGAGATGGGAATTATACTGGGCTCAATGTAATAATCAACCCAGTTGTCGAAGTTCCCACTACCATCATTGAAGAATACAAAAAACT
>DFBT01000035.1 GCA_002366725.1 Caldifarciminota bacterium UBA3073 | reverse complement strand
TAGCCCTATAGAAAAAAATAATTTGCGCATTTTGTCCTGTAGACAGAGATTGCGGATTGTAGATATTTCTTAAGGTTTGAGCGTATAGGAAAATATACAACAAGTCATAGTCCCGGGTATGTGTCAGATGGTGATTGTTTCAGAGGTTGCTTCGGCTTCGCCTCGCCCTGTTAGATAGCTTTACATCTAACGGGGCGAGCAATGACATCCCTCGCAATGACATGCGGAATTATAGTTTTTGCACAACCACAGGAGGTTGCTCCCACAGCTCACTCATCCCTCATTACTCATCGCTCTTCACTCTTCTCCCTTCCCTCTTCTCTTTTCCCACAAACTGCTGACCTCGTCAAGAATAACACCTGCCGCCTCTCTTTTGCTCATTTCGGAATAATCCTGTACATTACCATTCTTTCCAATTATTGAAAATTTTGTATTCTTACTTCCTACAACAGAGGTGGGGTTCGCCACAATCATATCGAGAGATTTTTTTGAGAGCTTTTTTTTCGCCTTTTCGATCAAATTTTCACTCTCGACACAGAAACCAACCAGCATCTTATCCTCTCCCCTCTCTCTCAGTTCTACGAGGATGTCGTCCGTTGCCTCAAGCTCCAGAGTGAGCCCTTGTCGGTTCCTTTTTATCTTGCTGTCACTTACCGCTCTCGGTCGGAAGTCCGATACAGCCGCTGCCATTATAACTATGTCATTGACATCCAGGGAGTTCAACAATATTTCCTTAAGCTCCCTCGCATTGTGGATCCTCACACCTCCCGGGAGCGGAAAGTCGGTTGCCCCCTTGACAAGGGTAACAGAGGCACCCCTCCTCTTTGCCTCTTCCGCTATCTCATAGCCCATTAACCCCGAAGACCTGTTTGTAATAAGCCTCACGGGATCTATATACTCTTCAGTTCTTCCCGTGGTAACGAGAATTTTTGCCCCGCAGAGTGAGGAAGACTCCCTCACAACATTATAGACATAGTCCACTATTTCATGCGGCTCGGGTAATCTACCCCTTCCCTTATCTCCGCATGCGGTCTCTCCCTCTTCGGGTTCTACGATAAAATAGCCAAGTTCTCTCAATTCTTTTATGTTATTTTGCATTATGGGATTATACCACATATTGGGGTTCATAGCGGGAGCAAGTACCACGGGGTTCGTTGTGGCGGCGACTATGGATGTCAGAAGGTCGTCTGCGATCCCGGCAGTTATCTTACCTATTATGTTGTAGGTTGCAGGTGCTACCAGCACGACATCGTTATTTGCAAGGCTTATATGAATGGCATCTTCCCGCGTGGCGAATGGCTCATCAAATATTTTGTGTTCCGACAGCACCGAGAGGGTTAGCGGGGATACAAAATGTTTTGCCTCGGGTGTGAGCACACAATATACATCCTCACCCCTCTTCTTGAATTCTCGGAGGACATATATTGCCTTGTAAGCAGCTATACTGCCCGTTATGCCCAGTACTATCTTCACCCTTTCTCCTCCTCCTCCTCATACTCAAGTTCTCCATTGATGAATCGTCTCATCGCCAAAATGACGGGATTCTCATCACTTTGGGGATTAATATGAAAAATTCTTCTTGCTTCTTTTTCGATTATTACCAGAGCCTTGTACTTATTGTCCATAATGTTCCACACATCCTCCACCGGTACATAATATTCCCTCTCTTGCATATATCCCCCTTTATATCTCCGTAGGCATTAACTCTGTTAGTTAGATAGTTTGTTAGATTCTAACAAACTAACAAACCAACCAACTTTTACACTCGTCCATACGGATCTTGAGATGATAACCTTATCCTCTTTGAGCGCTGCCTTTCAGCCACTATTATTGCTTCTACCTTCTTTATCGTCTCTTCTAAAACACCATTTCTTATTATATAATCAAACCTAAAAGCTGCATCCATCTCTCTCTCCACCTCTTTAATCCTTTTAACTATTATATCCTCTTTGTCTCCCCTTCTCAGAAGTCTTCTTCTCAATTCTTCTCTGGAGGGTGGCAGCAGGAATACGGTGATCGTATTCCCTCTTTTCGATTTTACAGAGCTTCCGCCCTGGATATCAAGGTCAAATATGACATCGTAACCTTCTTTAAGAAACTCGTCAACGGATTCCCTCGGTGTGCCATAGTAGTCCCCGTACACGATCGCCCATTCATACAACCTGTCTTCTTTAATCCAGTCCTTAAATGTGGAAATATCCAGAAAATAGTAGTCTCTGCCGTGAACCTCGTCCTTTCTGGGTGTTCTCGTTGTGGCAGATATTGAATATTTTATATCCCCGTGCAATTTCAATATCTCCCTCACAACAGTGGTTTTGCCCACGCCCGACGGACCCACGAGAACTATGAAAAACGGTTCATAATACATTTTCAATTTCCTCTCTCAGCGATTCAATCTCTGTTTTCATATCCACCACTATTCTCGAGATGGGCGCATCTTGTATCTTGTTCGACATTGTATTCGCCTCTCTTAGAAGTTCTTGAAGGACGAAAAGGATTTTTTTGCCCTGCGATGTCTCCTCGCGCAGTGTTTCCTTCATACAGGAAAGGTGAAATTTAAGTCTGGCAACCTCCTCCTCAATATTAATGCGTTCGAGAAGAAGCAGCGCCTCGTCTTTGCAGGGTAATCTCTCTATTTTAAGCCGCTCCCTCTCGAGCCTCTCCGGAAGTTTTGCCTCGATATCACGAAGCATTCTGTTGAGGTTTTTTACTCTATCCCTCGCATCTCTCTCTATCTTTTTTCCCTCCTTACTTCTGGTGAGAATAAGTTTCTCGATGGCATTGACAAGAACAGCACGGGTCCCTTCCCAGACCTCACAAACCTGTTGTTCGTCGATCTCCATACTGAATATACTTCCAAACCTGCTCAGCAGGTCAAGCGATACATCTCCGTTTAGATCGAGCGACTCCTTGAGTGAGAGAAGTGCATCCCTGTATCTATTCGCAATTTCGGTGTCACACCTCATGGTCTGTGGTGTAATGGAGGTAGCTATGTTACAGTATATCATGCCCCGTAAAAGCCTCTCACGGAGTAGAGATTCTATCTCGTATTCGTATCTCGAGAGAAAGGGAGGTGCGGAAATAGATGCCCTGAAAAAGCGGTGGTTAACTGCTCTCAATTCGCACCGCACTCTCCCGCTTCCCGCTTCCCCATATCCCGTCATACTGATAAGCATAATCTCAGATTTTGTACTAACAAACCATCCAACTAACAAACTAACAAACTATCCAACTAACAGACTAACTACTTATGACTCCACTATGAGCGTAACCGGTCCATCATTTACGAGAGCTATCTGCATGTGTGCGCCGAAAATGCCTTCTTTCACTTTGATATCGAATCTCTTAAGGGCATCCACGAAATTGCGATAGAGTTCATTGGCACAATCGGGTGGTGACGCCTTCGAGAAATCCGGTCTCCTTCCCCTGCTCGTATCTGCCAGAAGGGTCACCTGCGATATCACCATGCACTCACCATTTATATCCATCAAAGAAAAATTCATCTTTCCGTTACCATCGTCGAAACAGCGGAGATATACACATTTCTCTGCCAGTTTATTCGCATCGTTAATGGTATCATTGCTCCCAACGCCGACAAGTATAAGCAGACCATCCCCTGTCCTGCTTATTACCTCTTCGTTTACGCTGCAGGATGCCCCTTTCACTCTTTGGACTACTGCGATCATACCAGATAACAATGTCTAATTTCTAATGTCGCCTGCCTACCGGCAGGCAGGAATGTCAAATTTCACCCCGCCTGCCTGACGGTAGGCAGGCCTCTGGCGGGTCAAGATACCTGACGGTAAGTTATTGAGTTATCAAGTAATTGACTAATTAATCTTCCGGTCTGTAGTCCCTGCCTACCGGTCCCTACGGACCCGTATGGGCAGGCAGGTGTGGTCTACTTGCCCTGTGGAGTAGCAAAACTTACTCCACGGGGCGAGCCCCGTTGCTCCGAAGGAGCTTTACGGGGTGGCCTGTGGTCTGCTTGCCCCGTTGCTCCGAAGGAGTTTTGCGGGGTGGTCTGTTTCTCATTGGTCGTTTTCTTTCTCTCTGCTTTTCATCTCCGTAATGGCAGCCACGAGCTCATCTGCAAATGCCTTGGCGGCGGCGGGACCATTCGCTGTTATTATATTTCCATCCCTCTCTACATCATTTCCCGTATATATTACACCCTCTTCTTTCAAGAGATTCTTCGCTCCTGGTGTCCCGCATACAGTTGCTCTTTTCCCTTTCAATATACCCGCCTTTGCAAGTGCTCCGGGTGCCAGGCATATAGCACCGATTACTCTGCCCGAGTCGGCCGCCTCATTGAGGTTTACGTGCAGTTTACCATCGCCCCAAAAGACCACCGACCCACTTCCACCAACGAGAATTATCACATCGTAGTCCTTCAGCGAGATATCATCCAATTTCTTATCCGGTTTAATCGAGAGACCGAGCATTCCCTTCGCCATCGTTGTATCCTCTGATGCTACGGTAATCTCCGCCCCAAGACCCTCAAATATCTCCCGGGGAACGCTGTACTCTTCATCCCTGAAGTCCTTCTGAGCTATAACAAAAACAACCCCGGTGCCGAGCAATGGATACTGCGTTTCACCCGGTACCACCGCAGACATGATAGATATAAAGAACAAACATACCATAATCTCAGATTATGCATTAACCACA
>DFBT01000026.1:25824-26303 GCA_002366725.1 Caldifarciminota bacterium UBA3073 | reverse complement strand
GGGTGTCTCGTAGTAGTCGGGGTCGAGTATGATAGCCTGAAATGTCTCCCTTACACTCGGTGCCCCGTAGTGAGCAACATTCTTGAACTCACATATCCACCTGTGATTATCCTCATCGTAATACTGATAAATATTACCATGTTCAGAGGGATCGAGGTCGAACCAGAACGGCGCCACCATATTCGCAGGCCCGTGCGTATCGGGTATGGCGGAGTTATCACCAAACCTGTAACTGGTATAACCGAGGGTGAGAAAACCGTTGGAACAAACGGATATGGTGGTGTGATTGGTTCCGTAATATTTACAATCAAAGGGGAGACTGAGGGTGGTGGTCCTGGCATCCTCATTGGTGATAGCGGAGATTGTGCTGCCCGGTCCGGGCGGTGCGATCTCAAACCAATCGTATGTGGGTGCAAAACCATACAGGGTGTCCGTATTATCATAGCAGTAATAACCGTATTCATCGGGACCCGTGGGAA
>DFBT01000026.1:0-25762 GCA_002366725.1 Caldifarciminota bacterium UBA3073 | reverse complement strand
ATGTCGTATCCGGGTACGGTGAGGGGACTTACAATAAATTCAATGTGATTTGAGGAGACCACGGTGGACTCGGGTAATATCTCGTCGAAAAACAGTATACTATCCATCATAAACACAAAATCACCGCCGCATCGGAGGACACCTTCCGCTCCATATAGCGCTGATGGTCCCGTATTCTTCACCGCTACATCGAGATGCACGGTCTCGCCGGGGTCCAGCCTCGAGTTTCCATTATCCCCGGGAAGGGTATCGCATACAATGGCAGTATCCACCATTAATTTACCGGTTTCCACTTGAAGGGGGAACGAGATGGTGTCCCTGTGTATATATGTACTGCCATCTTCTGTAGTATACAATTCAAAGGGAATGTTATAACCCGATGGAGTTAAAGGGCTTAAAGTAAATTCGGCCTGGTTTAAGGAGACCGCGGTAGATTCGGAGGGTATCTCGTCAAAATACATAATACTATCAATCATTGACACATAATCATCACCACACCTAATAATTCCCTCCGCGTTATATAAATCGGATGAACCTATATTCTTTACCGCAATATCGAGAAGCACCGTCTCCCCGGGGTTGGGTATTGAGTCATTATTATTACCGGGGAGGGTATCATAAACAAAAGTTCCATCAAGAATTAATTTACCGGTCTCAACATTAAGAGATGGTAAGTCTATCTCCCAGTTATTCCCAACGGTATCAGATAAATCAACGAGAATATCGATTGTATATTCGGGGGGACAATCGGGTGATACGATGAAAGCGAAACCATCCCCGCCCCATTTAGAAGAATCCGGCGAAATATCACCAAAATGATCGCTGCTGTCCAGAACCATCACGAAATCTGTATCTATCGATATAGTACCATGCACACCCTCTGCAATTTCAAAACCTATATTCTTAACCAAAACCTCGAGGCTAATTTCCTCGCCCGGATTCACCACACCGTCCCCGTTTCCATTTATGGCATCGGCGAAAGAGGAGGCGAGATATATCACATACGGACCCGTGGGCATAACAGATATGGTGTCCTCGTATGGCAGACAATTCTTTGCGGTTACGGTAATATCTATATCACCGATGCCCTGGGGATGAACGACGAGGAGTACTTGTCCATCGGCATTCGTATAAGCGTACTCATATACGGTCGTATCCATCATAAGACAGACGAGTGCGTTTCTCACGGGGGTTAAGCCCTCGTTATTTTGCACGGTGACCGTAACTCCCGTTTCTCCCGGTTGTATAACCTCCGGATAAGTCACGGAAAGGCTCTCCGGTGTATAGGTCCATAAATTGAGTTCGGGGTCGCCGAGACAGATAAGACCGTTGTATTCACGCGGACCGTCTCCGTCGGGATACATCGCGTATACCTTTTCTCGCGCCGCCTCACACGCCAATCCGAGAACGCCGTAACTTCTGAACATACCATCGACAAACGCCTTGGCAATCGGACTCCGTAGATACGCACAATTACAACACACGGTGCTCGTGGCGGCACATCCAACTCCTCCCTTGGGTAAACTTGCCGTTCCCGCTCTCAGTAAATCATATCCGATTCCATAGTAGGTGGCACAGGTCGCCGAAACTACAACGGGCAATTTAAAACCGGTGCTACAATTATTCACATTTATGTTAAAAGGACTCCACCAGTTTCCAACACCCTGACCCCGAAATTGCACAAATGTCCTTCCATCTGTCATGGCATTCTCAACATCATTGGAATTGTCACCACCCAGTCTGGAGAGCGTATCTATAACCACATATCCACTTCCGAGCATATTGTTGATGGCATAATATGTATCATCCCAGTATATACTGTCATCGTGTGCGTCATTATCCTCCCTTATTATGACCGTTCCCCTCCTGAACCAGAGCGTATCATCCATAAAGGGTGTCCTCTCGTAGCCGAGTGTCTTCGAGACCATCGTGTTCACTTGGTTTACATTCGATGCGGGAAATCTGCCCGGTATTATCTCGTTGTAAAGGTCACCCTCAATATCGGTGTAGTAATTATCGGATTCCGTTCCACCGTGGTAGGGCATATCTATTGTGTTATGGTCGCCGACGAGAAGCAGGTATTCGGGTCTGGGATCCCAGTAGTTGTAGGCTTCTATGATGTATGACCTTATCTGGGATGCAGAGCTGCCCGTCTCGGAGAGTTTTGCGACCTTTGTCTTCATCCCCTTCTTCGTCTTCCACTCGGCGAGGGGGAGAATCGCATCGTAAAAACTATCCGGAGTGATGATGAGATACCTCGCCCCCTCGGAGAAACAAAGAGAAGAAAACAACAATGTGAAAAGTGCAATACAGCGTGTACAACATTTCATATACGCCTCCCTTTCTTTTTTGTTATTTAACTACGGTGTTCACAGAGATAAATCAAAAATCAAAATGTAAACCTGCCTGCCGGTAGGCAGGTATCAAAATTATCCACAGGATCCGTATGGACATATTCAAACGTAAAAATTATTCCGGTAGGGCATAAAACCGAAGGCTGCTTGAGAATTTTCTCTTGAAAACATTTTTGAATTTTGATTTGTCATTTTGCATTTTAATATTTGATTTTTAATTTGCCATCGTCTATCTTATTTTGACAATCTTTTGCTTTAGTTTCACCTCTCCCCCATCCAGAACGCACATATATGTGCCCGTGGGAACGGAGTTACCTCTGTCATCCCTACCATCCCAGACAACACTCGTAAATCGTAAATCGTAAATCGTAAATCGTCTGATGAGACGACCGGAAAGGTCATAGATAGTAAAGGTAATAGGTGATCGGTAATCGGTAATCGGTTGGTCACCGATAACCGATAACTGTCCGCAGGATCCGATGGAATAACTGATAACTGTCTTCTCATTGAATGGATTGGGAGAGATTGTAAATCCTGAAAATATATTATTATTCTCCTCAATGCCAAGAACCCATTCCTGCCAGGCCCTTGCAATTTCAATTCTATAAAGCAAGATTCCGTTACCCACAGCTATTCCTCTGAAGGGGTCCACGAGCTCTATATCAAAGATAGTCGAATCAGCGGGATTGGGTTGCGAAAACCAGGACTCTCCCCCATCCGTGGTCTTAAGTATGGTCCCGAACATTCCGCATGCCCATCCATTATATCTATCGGGGAACTCCACCGAACGCAGATAATATCCACCCTCAATATTTGTCTGCTCGTCCCAGTGCTGTCCGGCGTCGGCGGTGTGCAGAATAAGCGGCTCGTATGTGCTGTCTTTACCGCCCACAACCCATCCATATTTGCCACCTATAAAACATATATCGAGGAAGTCATAGACACTGTCCTCAACCTGCAGTTCCCACGAAGAACCACCTTCCGTTGTATGCACGATATGAGACGCCTCGCCACCCGCTTCTGGCGATGGCCTTCCGCACATCCATCCATTGAGTGTATCCGCAAATGCCACACCGTAAAAATCCGTCTGATACCATTGTGTAAACACACGCTGCCATATGGCGCCCTCTTTCCTGCCAAACACACCATCGCCCCCCGCTGCATAACCATGCAGAGTATCCAGGAGTTGTATGCGGGCATAGTACTTTGTGTGCCCATCTGACTCGATATTCCAGGTCTCACCCCCATCGTCTGTGCCCAGGATAATTCCACCCACACCACAAATCCACGCCCTATTGGAGTCTATGCAGGTTACATCAAAAAACTGCCTCTCCAGGGGATTCACCTGCTTCTCCCAGTCCATACCCCCATTAGATGTATGGATAATAGAGAGCGTGTCCAGAGGTACGGTATCGAGTGTAACTGCCCATCCATGCATACCATCTGGTGCCACAGCACACCCGTGGAAATTGTGCGGCAGGAAAGCGAATAGTAGTAGCAGTATGTTCATAGACCCCCCTACAGTAACATCAAAACTCAAAAATTAAAAATCAAAATGCCCGACACTCAACTCTTCTACTTGCTTGATTCTCGGTAAAAAAATCAATGAAAAGTATCTCCACCAGACAAAGAATTTAAGGAGTTTATTTGGTGTTCTTATGCACTAAGTAGACTATCTTATCTCCTGTTAAAATAGACAACACTCTGGGGTGACAGCCTCTGGAGTGACAGTCTTCAGACTGTTATATATCGTTTCTCCTGTTAAAACAGACAACACTCTGGAGTGACAGCCTTTAGGCTGTTATTTATCGTTATAACACCATAAATGGTGCCCCACCAAACAGTGCCCCACCAGTCATCTCAGAATGACGAACTTGCGGGTTATATCTACATTGCCGCAGGAGAGTTTAAGGAAATATAGTCCCTGCGATAATTTTCTATCCGTTGTGTCCGTTCCATCCCAGAAAATTCTTGTATTCGGCAATTTCACGGGTATCTCACAAACATACCTTCCCGCGAGGTCATATACAACGAGCCTTGCGTTGGATAATTCAGCATCAATTCCTTTCAACTTAATAACGAGAGCTCCAAAAGTCGGATTTGGAGATATGAGAAGAGTGGGCATTCCCTCGTACCGCTCACCAGTCCCCAGAAATGTATCCGGTGGCTGTGTTGTAAACTTTATCGCACGACCGTCCCTCATTGGAGACGCCTCGGGTGGATAGGAATTGGCGAATGTGTATTCAACACCGCATTGATGGTTATGGTCCTCTATCCCCACGGTGGCATAATTATGCCAGGAATCATCATTTTTGACCGTATGATACTGGAAGATGATTTCGCCATCTCCCGTGGGTGTGGGATAGTATCCGGGATGCATAAGAACCGCCTCAAATGTCAGTAGTTCTGAAGGTATCTCATGTATAAAGCCAAGTATATGCTGAACCCTGCTCCACTCAACAATAAACCGATGTCCCGACTCGTCATAAAAGTAAAATACATCCCCGCTGGAATCTGAACTCGTGGGGTCAAAATCGTCCCAGAAGGGTGCGACAAGAGATGGTGGTCCCATACTCGATGGAATATGCCAGTTATACATATCATTGCAGATATCTACCCCCATTGAAAGAAATCCGTTTGCACAAACAGATATTTGTGTGTATTCTTCTCCATAGAATCTAAATGTAAAGGGTAAAGAAACTGTTTTTACTTCATCGTCCCTGAGAGGCAAACATGTTCCACCTCCGCCAAATCCTGTATCTATCTCAACCCAATTATATGTTGGTCTGGCATCAAAATCCACATCCGCATCATCATAGGCATAATATCCATACGCATCGGGTCCCAATGGAGCGGTGGTATCGGGCTCTCCCGCAGTAATACAGAAGAACACCGTATCCATAAATCCATCTGCGGTCGTAAGGAAGAGGTTGAACGGAACCCTCTTGCCCACCGCCACATCTGAATAAATCCTCACAGAGAAAAACCCCGTGGATGTGGACTCGGGCATAAGCTCACCGAAATAATAAGCCGAATCAGTTACAGAAGCAGTGGAGGTTAGATTTCGTAATATGCCATTTATATCATATGCCCCAGAAGAACCGCTATTTCTTATGGTTATGTGTATATCTTCCTCCTCACCCGGGTCTATTATCCCATCACCCGCAACCGCAACGGTGTCGAGAGAGAAAACGGAAGACGAAACGGAATCCATAAAGCCAGAATTCCACACATAACTACCACTACTTGATCTTATCCTGAATTGCACGGCGTGTCCATTCCTGCACCCGGGAGAGACTGCAAATGAGTATGTACCTTCCTTCTCTTCACCCGCACCGATAGAACCAAACTCAAACATAGAATCTATAACGGTTATATACTCATCCGCACCGAGAACGGCAGATACATCCGTTGCGGTTTGACTGCCGTAATTTTTCAGACTGACATTTACAGATGTGGTCTCTCCAGAAGTCATAATACCGTCCCCACCGATTGTATGGGAGGAGTACCCAACATAGACATCGTTTAGCTCGACAGAAATGCTGTCGAGATAAGGCAGCATTCGCCGTTTTGTTACCGTCAGATACAGACTGCCCGATGTCCGGGGCTCGACATTTAGCATACAGATTCCGTCCCCACTGGTAAATCCATATGTCCTTAGCTCTCCCTCTTTAAAGGCACTCACCAGTGCGTTCTCAACGGGTTCATGTGATACATTTTCGACCCCAACCGTTAGCAGACTGGAACCGACGGGAAGGGTATCGGGATGCGTTGCCAACATTCTCTTTGGAACATCCCTCCACACCGTCATCTCCGGGTCACCGAGTAGGTTATAATCGTTGAAGTACTTTTCCACACCACTGCTGCCGAACTGCTCGAGAGGGAAGTTGCAGAGGAGCTCCATCTTCCCCCTTATCAACACCTGCCCGACCGTCGGAATATCTTCCTCGAGAATAGCCCAGTATATTCCATAATCCAGACAATTATTCCATCTCGTGGATGTGGAAGCTGAACCGGGTCCGATGAACGCAATACCTCCCTTGGGTTGATAAGGCGTCCCAGCGCGGAGCCATGCTTCTCCGAAGCATTCTGGAGCATCGAATGAGCCTGTATAACATACAAGGCTTACCACTAAGGGCAGTTTCCAGTCATTGGAAAGACCATATATACCGTCTACGCAAAACTTGGGTTTGTTCCAGGCGAATGTACTGGCTCTCCCAGCCCTATAGTTTACAAACAGAACGCCCAAATTTACAGAAGTTGTTATCATTTCCACTCCATCATTAACCGGTGGATAGAACACCGTATCAACGGTCTGGAAACCATACGCAAGCAATCTGTCTCTCACACAGCGCTTCGTGGGAAGTGCGGTGGTAATATAATCCGGATAGTTCGCTCCCACCATAAGTGCTCTTCTGTACCAGAGTGTATCATCCATATACGGACTCATATCGTACTTGAGGAGCTTTGCGACGACGGTCGCAAGTTCTCCCTCATTTGAGACCGGCAATCTGCCCACAATGATATCGGGAAGGAAATCATCCCCCGAAATTGTGGAATATGGATGGTCGGTTACGGGGCAGTTGAGAATATTGGTAAATGCGGGGACGGGAGTTGGGGCATCCCCGGCATCCCCGACGAGAAGCACATACTCGAGATCAACGGTCTCGTACAGGTTTGATATATAGTTTCTTATGGAACTTGCATCTGAACCCGTCTCCGATAGGGTGGCAACCCTCACATCCCAGCCCTTTTTCCTCTTCCAATTCGCAAGTAGTTCAATCCCATCAAGAAACCCATCTGGTGTGATTATAAGATAAACACCAGGAGTAGTGGTTTGAGAGGGTTCGTAGTTTACGATGAGACTACGATAGAGGGGTTCAAAGGCATAAGAAGAACTTCCCCCCCCTACAGATACCGCATCTATCTCCAGGTCAACGCTGTTTATGTCTTTTCCTCCCCTCACTGAGAATGGAAGCACACAGTAATCTCTCAATTTAGCGGGGCTACCGAGCTCGACCATATTTCCCTTTTCGCAGGCGAGTTCCGGGTCAGAGTTAATTATCCTTATCGTCGGAATGTGGTGTGAGTATGCCACCAATCCACCGACCGTGCGATTTCCGTCCTCGGGTACGGTAACCCTCAGAACCATTACATCTCCCCGTCTTTCCACAACCTTCATGGACGGTTGGAGAGATATGAGTACGAGTAAAAAAATCATTTGTATATTATTAAACTGTAGAGCCGTTGGAGCCTGCAGTAGGCAGGCAAGCCTTTGGAATTAAGGCGTTAGCCTTTGGAATTAAGGCGCCTGCCTGCGGTAGGCAGGTAAGCCTTTTATATAAAATCCTTACGGATTAACTCCGCGGATTAACTCCACGGATTAACTCCAACTTGCTGCTCGGTTGTTTTTGCACAACCGCTAAAGCTTGCGACTACCATCTTTTGACTCTTTATGCAACCACCACTGCCTGCCTACCGCAGGCAGGCATTCCAAAGACTATTGACACTAGCCAATCTTTCAATCAACGGGTTCTATAACGAGAAGACCAAGGTCCCTGTCTGCCACATAAATGAGACCATCCACGAACACACCGTAGGCATAGGATGTCTCACATTCACCATATAGAGAGGGAGAAGAGGGGTCAGCGACATCGAACACCTGCAATCCCCCGTCTCCAGCTGCAACATACGCCTTGTTATCTTTAACAAGAACCCTGTTTGCATATCCCTTGATGTCGTATCCCTCGACTATGAATGGATTTTCGGGGTCGTGCACATCAAGCACCTGCAGTCCTCCCTTCCCATCTGCAACATAGGCATATCCATCCTCGACAAACACATCTCTCGCATTAGATGGGGTATCACAGTAGCCTATCCTGGCGAGGGAATCGGGATTCCCGAGATCGATAATGGTTATCCCCATCTCCTCGCAGGCAACATAAGCGTATCTACCATCAACATAAACACCCCTTGCATCACCTTTAGTTGTGCATCTCCTTTTGTAACTGGGAAAATCGGGATGTGTTATGTCTTCCTCTATAAACCAGTACGATGCGGCAAGATATATAAATCCCCCATCGAAGTAAAGATCATAGGCGGTAAACCAGGTATCGTAACCGACAACACGGGGATTATGGACATCCGCAACATTGACGAGTGTAAAGCCCTCTGAACCAGATGCAAGATATGCAAAGCTGTCAACGACGGTTATGCCCTGTTGATAACCCGATAATTCAAGCGAACCGGCGATGATGAGAGAGTTAAGAGCTACTATTTGCAATCCTCCCTGACCATCCGCAATATAAGCATACCCGTCGGCAACAAATACATCTCGCGTATAACCGGGCAGGGTACATCTACCAGATATCGTATATTCCCTCAGGTCTTCTGTGGGCTGTGTTATACAGCCCGCAAAAAGGCATATTACAATAAAGAAAAAACCCCTTTTCATCGATACCTCACATTCAATCCAATCGTCACCGCGTGGAGGACGAAATCCTTCTCTTCGTCTATCCTCAATACGAATGGCGAAGAAACACACTTCCTTCTGGCGAGATAACCCGCCGACACAGAAACTCTATCCGCAATGGGTATTTTAACACCGATAGAGAGCGTGTGTTCCCTGTCAACTCTGCCCGAGTGAGAGAGGTCGACATCGGTGGTGTAGTTCCTCTTTGAAAAGGTATAAGATATATCGAGATCTGTCACCCCAACTTCCTTTTTCACTGTTACAGATAACCTGTGTTCTCTGTGCGATACATCCGGTTCTTTCTCTCTGGCACTTGCCGTCTTGAACCTGTAGGAGAGAGATGGGGAAAAACCACTCACAGATTTAAACCCAACCCTCAATCCCAACCTCAATGCCTCGGTATCGTAGTAGTCGAAATTCTTATTATAATCGTCAAATTGCCTTTCCAGATTGGTTGTTAAAGCCAACCTGCCGAAGTTATACCTCGCCTTTGCCAGTATTATGGATTGCTCGTAATCACAGGGCAGATAATGTGAATTATCACCTGCCATATACCTCACGAGATAAGATGGTATATATTTAAAACCAACCTGCAAAGATGCATTCCCAAAAATTCTCCGCCAGATATTCACATGTAAAAGGAGGTAACTCTTCTCCCCGTTCATGACATACTGATGCCCTGTAAGGTGTAAATTTATGGTGGTTTTTCCACATCTTTCCTTCAGAGAAAACCCGATGGTCGAACGGACATCATCTATGGAATGAACCGGGTATCTATAAGGGTAAATCCCCGTTTTGAACTCATCTATTCTCTCCCGTGAATAGTGAAATATATTACCTTCATATGCGAGTTCTGCACCCGTACTTACATACAACCGCTGGCAGGTAAAGAATAGAAGCAGGAGTGTGGTTGTCATCTTTTAGCCCTTATATAAAAAGAGAACGCAATTTCATCGGTTCCCCTATCCGGAAGAAATTTCAGTATATGCTCACCACTCCCAATGTCCACATATGTTATTGATGGTATTGATGGAACGGCTTCTGGGTCGTTTTTGTAAACTACCGTCTCAGATCTTTCCGTATTAAAATTTACCCTCTTCACCACTTCATCGTTATCGTATATAGCCACACCATACACCTTCTCACCGAGAAATGGGGCACTACAGGTCAGTCTGGAGACAACCTTTATCTTTCTCGGTCCATCTATCCTTACCACCACGGGGTTTTCGGCATTGCCCGTGTAATACGAAACATTTTTCTCATTTTCTACCGTTCCCAATCTGCGATTATATGATATGGGAACGACTTCCTCCCACTGCCTGGGAGACTGGGAACTGAACCTTAAAAAAACCGTATCTGATTTTGCTCGCCAGAGAAAGAACTCATAAGTGTGGGTATCCGCCGGAACATTTATAAAAAAGGAACGCCACTTGCTGACTTCACCGCCAGATACGGAAGAGATATCCGATCTTTCCGCAGTCATTCGAACGAGTCTCTCATCCTCTCCGTCGGTCTCAACTATTATCTTATATCTCTCACCATCTTCCATATCCTCCCGCCACAAAATCCTCGAAAAAACCCTTATCCAGGTCGGCCCGTCAGCCCTGATTGTCAGGGGTTCCTCCTTTGTGAGTATATAATAATCGATCTCTTTGGTCTGGCTAACAGAAATTCTTGCAACATCCGGTTTTCCAATTGTAACGACAGCACCCACGGCGAGCGGTATAAAAAAGAAATTCATCGGTCCCTCCTGAATATATGTTCAACCTCGTACTTCAACGATATAAAGAGAACGACACCGATAACCAGAATAAACACGATTGCAAACGGGACAGAATATACATACTTATAATAGAGTAAACCCACCCCAATTGCTGGAATGGGTATCGGAGCAATCGGCAGACTATATTCTCTGGCGAGTTTTTCAAATGAAACGAGGTTTATTATCGGAATACCCCTATCCGCTATTTCCTTTGCGACACAGGAAGGCTTCAATTTTAACATTCTTGTGCTGGAGTTTACGCCCGGTACAAGTTGATTCTCTCCAATATTTGCCATTCCCCATCCGACATTAATAAATATCTTCGCAGAATCCCCGTATATCGCAAGTCTTTTTTTCACTGACTCCTCAATATCTTTCGCCACAATATACTCAACACTCGTTCTCTGCACAGTCTCTCCTATTAGCCTTCTCCCCTCTGGTGAGAGTCCAATCCCCACATCGTCCTTGCCCCCAATAGATGCAGCACAACTCCTGTTAGAAAACACCCCCTTTTCATAAAGAATCCTCTCCATATCGAGATAGGTGAAAGAGGGTATATTTGCCCCCCACATGGACGAAGAAACCGATGTTACAATAATTGGACGAAGAGAGAGAACCTCACAGGCAGCGAGTACGGCAATATTTATGGCGGGATAACTTCCCGTCCAGCCAATTGCGAGAACATCGCCTTCTTTAACGCCGCATTTCGTGAGCATATCCACTACGGCGGCAGAAAAGTTTGGATTCAATGTGGTTAGTTTCTCCGTAAGATTGGACATACCCTCCGTGATAAGTGAATACTGAGGACCTATAAGCCCCGTTCCATTGGGGTCATTTATCCTATCCACGGTGAGTGAGAGACTATCCCTCGCATCTTTTATAACCTCAAATCCCCTCTTACATAGAACGGCGGCGTTCACCTTCGCGCTTTTGTACGGGTCGTCAATCTGCACCTTGTTTCTCTCCTCCACGGCAAAAAGGACTACGGCGAGTACGGCAATTAATGCAAGTGTATAAACGGGTATCTTACCCTCTCTGTGTCTCATGAAAGTATAACTCCGCCCGTCAGAACTATCAGAATAAGTCTCGCGAGACAGGAGACGATCAACATAGATGTAATCGTGTATATTATTCCCTGTCGTTCCATCCAGTAGGTCATAAGACCCGGTATGACATAACCAATGGTTGATATGTCAATGCCACCATAGTTCATCTCCACCGTCGGATACAGCTTACTCACATACCCCAAAAGATATCCAACGAGTATACACATAACCAGTAGTCTTCTTCCATATAGAATGGTGACCCTCGATATGGACTTTATGACGGCAAGCGATATGAAAGCGCAGGCGATCGTTCCCATCACCCTGAACGGATGATGCAGCATGATCGCAATATAACCGGGCACGACTATTCCACCCGCCGCAACTCCGATCGTCTCGACAAAGAGTAGGCTCAAGAGCATGCCTATACCCACGGCTTCAACTACCATATCCCACCTTTGAAGCAAAGTAATCCACTATTTCATGACCAAGTATAACGATATTCCCCGTGGCGAAAATCAGTGTTCCATCTCTCGAAATAGACAATACCTCCTCATATATATCGGGTACACTTCTGCCTTCGAGGTCGTGAATCTTCTCCACGGCTATGCCGAGACTCAGAGCTCGTTTTTTAAAAACCTTTGTCCGGTACCCCGTCAGAATATATCCATCTGCCGGGAGTTCTCGTGCGCACAGGTCGGCAAATTGTCTGGACCTTTCAATTCTATCGGCACGACAATTAATGAGTACAAGTTTATGCTCATAATTTTTTCCCATCTTCACCCATATCAACTTCACCGAATCGGGGTCATTTGCAGCCATCGCATTGATAAAGTGAATCTCTTTTCCCGACTCCTTTATACGATATATCCTGAGGGCACCGGGGTCGGGTGTCGCATTGTACATACCCGAAAGTGCCTTCTTTTCGTCAACACCAAGATAACCAAGCACGGAGAGGGCAAGTGCAACATTTTCCCTGTGTTCAATATAACCAAAGCCCCCCATCTCCTCGTCGCTCACGCCATCTGCATCTGCACTTACTATCCTTATACCAAGCCTGTCCCCTTCTCGCTTTAATGTAGTAAAAATCTTGCCCTCCGCGGTGAATACTACAGAGTTTTTTGGAACGGATGCCATCATAAACCTCGCCGAATCATACACCGTTGGACCCATAACATCGAGGTGGTCATTTCTCACATTCGTGATTACATACAGCGTTGGATCTACCATTTTATTACCCTCTATCCTCTGGAGTTCCGGTCTCAATGACATACACTCGAAAACTATTGCCTCTGCCTCTTCTATAACTGCCTCTCTCGCGATCCTCTTCTGTTCTATTATGTTGGCATTACCCCTTCTGTTTATCGGTTTCTCTTTTCCATCGGGGTATATCATTCTCGGTGCGGTACCCGTTGTCTTCGCAAATGTTCTTATTCCACCCGCCCGAAGACCCGCCGCTATGAGCCTCGTCACAGAAGACTTACCCCTGCTTCCGTTGACAAGAACCCTTATCGCGAGTGCCTTCAGGTTTTCCCTGTGCCTTCTGTACTCCCAAATGGAGTAAACCAAAAAAATAAGAAATATGCAGATGATGAAGAGCATATCTGTTCAATTATACCATGAAATAGAGAAAAAGTCAAATAAAAAAAGGGTGTACCACACCACCAGATTAATAGAGCAAATTCCGTGTCAGAATCTATTCACCTTGAAACATAAATAAAACCGGAAAAGGTGTAATATAAGATGATGCAACTTCTGCAAATTGTATGCAAAAATTGCAGTTAATCCTTTACCTTGTCTTTCCTTTTAACCGAGCCATCAATATCCACTTATACAACCCTCAAATAGGTCTCATATAGTCTTTGCGCCACTCTCTCCCATAGAAAATTTTTCCTAATATGTTCTCGCAATCTCTTATCCTTCTTCTTTGAAATGCTTCTTCCAATTGCCTCCCTTATGGACCTTACACTACACGGATTTACATACTCTGCCATATTACCAAAATATTCCCTCGTTCCACCCCTCCCCGTGATAACAACCTTCGCACCGGCGAGGGCAGCCTCGAGCGCAGAGAGACCCGGGGTCTCATATAAAGAGGGTAGTACAAATGTATCACAGGCGGCGTATGCCGATGCCAGGAGAGGTGAATCATGGGTTAGGGGTTCTAAAATTTTAATCTTCGGGTTCTTCTTTGCCAGCGAGAGGCACCTTTTTGTATAATCTCCCTCATCAATTATCCTGCCTATAAAAATTGCCTCTTTGTCTATCTTTGCCAGCGCCCTTACGAGGTTCAGGGTATTTTTTCTTGCCGAGCCTATCCAACCTGTATAGAGAATAAAGTTCTCGATGGCGTATTTATCCTTGAACTCGTCCGGGTTTGCAAAACAAAACGACTCGTCCACTCCGTTGGGTATCTTCCTGAACTTTACTCGTGGAATTCCAAAGCCAAGAGAAAGTGCCTTTATTTCCTCATCGGTATTTGGCAGTATGGTATCCGCACCTTCCATAACCTTCTTGACAAAGGAATGAAGACTAAATACCTTCGTCCTCCCGAGGAGTTCATTTGACAGGTTTATCATCTTCAACATCGGTATGCTATGTGTTGACGCAAAGATTGGCGATAGCACAATTTTCATCCCCCTCTTCTTCAATCTTTTTACCGTGTCGTACAATGAGACATCCGCCCTGAAGATGTGAACGAGGTCGTAATTATATTTCAGGGGATACCACATATCGAAGAGGTCTATTTCCACACCCAATTTCTCCAGATACTTCTTACTGTTAATTATCTGGGTATAGAGACCTCCCTTATCTATCGCCACATCGGGCGTTGTTATAAATAGGATACGCATTTTTTTAAGACCATAGACTACAGACCAATGACGATTGACTATTGACGATTGACAATTGAAAATTGGATCCACATTTCACATTCCGCCCTCCACCCTATTTATCCCGTGAAATGCGACTTGTCCCGTGAAATGTCTGACTATTTCATCGGGAAGCATATTTCACTGGGACGCCCTTACGCCCTTCCATCAGTTTCTCCGCCTCTCGGTAAACATCTTCAACCCTTATTTCCTTCAGACATTTAAGCGTTCTACATTTTATTCCCACCCCGAGCCACGAACAGGGACTACAGGGCAGATTGCTCTTTACTATTACACTTTTATCTCCGTACGGCCTTCCCCTCTTCCAGGAAGATGGACCGAATATCGTTACCGTGGGAACGGAAAGTGCCGAGGCGAGGTGTGAGAGCCCTGAATCGTTCCCTATGAAGAGTTCACAGCGATTTATCATTGCCGAGGTTTGTGTTATCGAATACCCGACAAAAGGAAATACACATTTGTTCTGGGGCACGATACTTTCAATATAATACCTCTCATCCTCCGTACCAAAAACAACTATTTTTTTCCCCTTTCTTAAAAACGACTCCATTAACTCACCAAACTTATCCCATCTCTTCTTTTTATCACCCGCACCCGGATGTATGCCGATAATTCCTCTCGCGGTTATTTTTCTCTCTTCATACCACCTGTCCACGAATAAAAATGATTCTTCGGGAATCTGAACAAACGGCTTTTCATCACCTCTCTCTACATCGAGATACCTGAATATCTCAAAGTTCGTGTCTACCTCGTGCATCCTGTATTCCGGGAATCTTATCGTATTGAAAAATCCCCTTCCACGAACACTCTTGCCAATTCTTACCCTCGCTCCAGACAGAAGTGAGATAACTGCAGAACGGAAAGAAGGTCCCACCGCATTCATCACACTCACATCAAAGCAAAATCGTCTGAGTTCCTTAATCATTTTCAGTTTACCCGAAATACCCTCGAACTTCCTCTCTCTCATAGAAAGCGTGCACACCCCTTTCCAATGGCTTATGAGTTCACGGGGGGTATTATTCTCGCATAAGACAACCATTCTCATCCCGGGATATCTCTTTCTTAGAGCGAGAAGGGCGGGGGTAAGGCATATCATATCCCCTATACCTCCCCACGCAATTACGAGGACTGTCTTTGGCTTATCCACTTTGTGCGATTGTAAAATATCAGGTAATCAAAGAGCACGGATGGTACAAAAAAACTGTTTGATAGTATGGCGATTTTACTTGTAACATTATATACACATCGGTTCATAGAGAACCTCACAACTAATTTCTGAAGAGAGAGAGAAAGTGGTTCTCTCAATATATATACGGGGTCCAGGAGATACAACCTGAATATCTTTCTGAAAAGGGGATGTTTATCTACAAGTAGTGGAAGGAGCTGTCTGCCAAATCTTTCTGCATCGAGAAGCACCTTTTGTAGACTTACGGTGTGGGAGTGAAAGGCAACCGAATCTCTCACATATATAAATCTCTTACCCAGGAGTGATAGTTTATATCCAAACTCTATATCCTCTCCCTGAAAAAAGCCCGGAATGGAATCATCAAACAATCCGGCATCTATTGCATCTTTCCTCTTGAGTGATACATTCTGCGTTATAAAACAGGTGAAATCCCTCTTGCCTTTGTGTACCCCCCTCGTAGAAAGATAGCGCAGAAGTGCCCTTTCCCCCGGATTTTTTTCGTATATAACATTACCTATAAATATCCCATCTTCCCTCTGGTGGGCGGCAAGATATGTGGAGAGCAGGTCTCTGTTTGCCTTCATATCATCGTCAATAAGTACAATGATATCACCCTTCGCCGCCCTTATACCATCATTTCTCGTGGTCGCCGTTCCTCTATTTAAACGGTGTCTTATACAGCTCAGATTCAACTTACCCCCGTATTCTGACAACCATTCGTATGTCCCGTCACTTGAGCCATCGTCAACCACTATCACATCAAACCTATCCGGAGAGAGGGTTTGCCTTTCTAAAGAGCCTATTGTCTCCTTAAGCACAGGAAGTCGGTTATAGGTGGGTATGATTACACTGATGTATCCCATATTATCACTTCCTGAATACACCCACCTCAATTCCTCTAAACCTCGCCGGGGCGGTACCGTGCCCAACCCTCATCGTCTGTCCGGGTTCACCCTTGCCACAGTTCATAATGCCGTGCATCTTCCAGGAACCCTTGTTTCCCACCCCATCACAGGAGTTCCAGAACTCCGGTGTTATTCCCGTGTAGGTTGCATCTTTTACCATCTCGCCCAATTTTCCATTTTTAATCAGATATGCGAGTTCAACGCCAAACTGGAAATTTATGCGTTTATCATCTATACTCCACGACTTATTGGTCAAAAGATACAATCCATCGGTCACACCGTCTATCAACTCCTCGAGGGTGGCGTTGCCCGGTTCAAGGTTTATATCCGTCATTCTGATTATAGGTATCCTCGACCACGAACTCGCCCTCATGGTGCCAGTGCTTTTTCTTCCAATGAGAGGAGCGGTATCCCTCGATGAGAGATAATCATTGAATATGCCCCCCTTTATGAGGTAGAGTCTCTGTGCGGGAACGCCCTCGTCGTCCCATCCAAAACCACCGAGTCCCTCTTTAATGGTGGCGTCCGCCGTTATATTAACAAAGTCACTCCCGTATTTGAAGTTGTCGAGTTTCTCGGGTGTTACAAAACTCGTTCCGGCATAACTCGCCTCCGTGCCAAAGACCCTGTCGAGTTCTGTTGGATGTCCAACAGACTCGTGCACCTGAAGAACCATCTGGTCATCAGATATAACAATGTCTTTTTTGCCGGATGGGCATGGTTTTGCCCGGAGCAACTTCTCCGCCTCTTCACCAACTCTCGGTGCCTCATCGAGAAGTTTGAGTCCCTCTATAAACTCATATCCCGCCTGCCCAAAGTCTCCGTAAGACCTCCTCTGTACCTCTCCCTCCTTTACCGCATTTGTAATTATCTCTGCACCCGTATGGATTATATCCTGTTCTATAATACTGCCCTCTGTGGACACGAACACCTTTTTCTCCCTTATGGAAATCATTCTTGCAGTTCTCACCTTCACATCTTTGTATTTTGAGAGTATCGCATCTAATGAAAGGAGAAACTTTATCTTATCTTCCATAGATACATCAAATGGGTTCTTCTCCACATCCGTTGTATATTTTCCATCCTGCGGGACTAACGGAGAGAGCACTAAGGGCTTCCCCTTGGCGATTGCGGATGCCTTTGCAATCTCCAGGCTCTTATCAATCACCCTGTCTATCTCTGAATTCTCTATCCTGTTTGATGAGTAGAACCCCCAGGCGCCGTTAAGAAGACATCTCACCCCAAATCCAATGTCGCTGCTTCTCGCGCAGGATTCCACATTTCCATTCCTGACGAGTATATGTTCGTATTCAGTTTCTACAACCCTCGCATCACCATAATCTACCGATGCGGGAAGACGCCCCCTGATCCTCACTGCAAAATCCCTCATTTTACCCCCGGGTAAAAGACGATGAAATAGACAATAGACAAAAGACCACAGACAACAGACCGAAGACCTTTTTGTAATGTTCATCTATTATATACACAAAATCTTAAAAAGTCAAGAAAAAAATTTGATACCTTTTTACCTTGACAAAATTGAATTCTTATGATATAATTCTACGCAGTTTATAACTACCCTTATACTTACTAAATCAAACTTCAAGGAGGTATATTATGGTGGAAAAAACCAGAAGCTGGAAGTATTGGGGTTTATCCCCCAAAATGGGGCTCTGTGTATCACTGATAGCATCGCTTCTGGTACTATCTTCCCGCGCGGCACTCGCCGGTGAATGGACGAACTACACGAATTCAAACGAGGTTTCGGGCTCCGATATAGAGGGAAATTATCTCTGGGTCGCCACAACGGGTGGGGTAGTAAGTTGGAACCTCTCTGACAGTTCTTATATAAAGTTCACGACAAAAGACGGATTGGCGGACCACAATGTTAAAGATGTGTTTGTGGATAACGGGGGTAACAGGTGGTTCGGAACCGTTGAAGGAGTTCAGAAATTTGACGGCGCAGAGTGGACGACATATAATACCGATAACTCCCCGCTGCCTGACAACAGGGTGTACGCAATTATCCAGGATACACTGGGCAGGATGTGGTTCGGAACGGGATATGGTATAGCATGTCTCGATGAGAGTGATTGGCAGGTCTACACCGACCTCGGAGGCGCCGCAACAAATGTGGCGGTGCGGGGGATCGGTGTGGATTCACAAAACAGAATCTGGACTGCAAATAACCCGGACGAGTATCACGACCCCGGTGGGATTTCTGTCTTCGACGGCACAACATGGACGAGACACGACCCAAATACGAGCGATATCGGACAGTATTATCTCTCCATCACGGTCGATGGAAACGACAATGTATGGGCTGGCAGTTGGGTGTACGGGGTGTACAGATATAATGGAAGTGTGTGGCTAAATTATACGAGCACAAATAGCGAGTTGATGGCAGACCAGATAGAGTGTTTTGATGTGGAGGAAGACACGATAATCTGGATAGCTAATCACGGCTGGACAGCGGGAGGTGTATCGAGGTTTGACGGAACAACCTGGACGAACTATAATCCAGATAACAGCGGAATAGGTGAAAAGAACATATACAGCATCTCGCTCGACGGGGATGATAAGTACTTCGGAATGGAAACCCACGGTATTTCAAAATTCAATAGTTCATCCTGGTCTTACTACAGGACATCAAATGAACCTCACTGCAACTGGATAACATCCATAGACAAAGATAGCCAGGGCAATATTTATTTCGGGACCGATCACTACGGGATAGCTTTCTTCGATGGAGAGCTGTGGTCTTCCTATCATTCTGGCAACAGCGGGTTGGGCGATGACTTCGTAAACTGTGTCTATATAGATGCAGGAGATACACTGTGGGTGGGCACGCAATACAGTGGGTTATTCAATTTTGATGGAAGCTCCTGGACCCATTTTGATACGATCAACTCCGGATTACTCGGCAACATCATACTCTCGATGGATAAGGACTCTCTGGGCAACCTCTGGCTCGGAACCGAGGGCTGGAATGGTCCTTACGAACAGAACGGCGCCCTTGCGAAGTACGACGGTACAAACTGGACAAACTATTATTTACAGAACAGCGGATTGATAGATGACGACGGGCTAAATGTGGCAGTTGACAACGGAGACACTATATGGGTTGGCACTAACGAAGGGGTAAGCAAGTTCAATCAATTTGGTAACCACTGGACGGACTATACGACGGCGGATGGTCTCGCCGACAATTGGGTAACACGAATTGCAATTGACGCAAGCAATAACAAATGGTTTGCCACAAAATGGGACGGCATGAGTAAATTCGATGGCGCGGGCTGGACAAATTACGATGTATCCGATGGCATTGCCGACAACTATGTGAGAGACATTGCGATGGAAGGAGAGAAAATATGGATAGCCACGGAGAATGGAATAAGTGTATTCGAGAACGGTGAGTGGAGCACCTTGAGACAGATAGACGGTCTTGCAGATAATGATGTCACCTCCGTCTGTGTGGATAATTCCGACTATAAGTGGTTTGGGACCGAGAGAGACGGAATATCGATGTACGACGATACCCCTGTAGGTGTCCTGGAATCAGCCAGCCGGGAACGGTATGAACTTGTAGCCCATCCGAATCCATTCAGGGAAACTACCGTAATCAGTTATTCCATCGGATCCTGCGGACAGTTATCAGTTATCGGTAACCAACCGATCACCGATGACCTATCACCGATCACCTTGAATATCTACGACCTTTCCGGCCGCCTCGTCAGACAATTTACGATTTACGATTTACGATTTACGGGTGTAACCTGGGACGGCAGAAACGAAACCGGAGAGACAATAAAAACCGGGGTATATTTTATAAAGCTACGAACGGCATCGGGCAGGGTTATCGGAAGTGGGAAAACGATATTCATAAAATAGTCAGCAGACTTAACGGGTCAGCGCCTGCCTACCGTCAGGTAGGGATTAAACGGATTTAGCGGATTTTTTAAACACACAAAATTTTGATGTTATAAGCTTCTCTTACTATCTCTTTAGCTCCCTGTTGATACTAACAAGGGATTAAGTTACTTTGCAGATGTCATAATTCTTAACTCAAGGAGGAAAGGGAAATGAAAAAAACAAAACTATTCTTCATACCGATATGTTGTTCGATGTTATTATCCTCCATATCATTTGCACAGCTTACCGGAATTAAATATATCGGGGGAACATCCCCAGATTATACAACCCTTGAAGCCGCAATCAATGATTTGAATTCACAGGGAGTGGGCGAAGGCGGTGTAACTTTCTTAATTCGTGACGGGACTTATACCGAAAATTACAACCTGATAATCTCTGGTGTCACGGGAACTGCGGAAAATACCGTGGTCTTCCAGCCAGATGTCGGTGCAACCGTGGAAATTAATATCACAATAACTGCGAATGGAAATGCCGGAATAAGAATTCATAATTCTGACTACATCAGTTTTAATGGAACACCGTATGGAAGTGATAACGAAATCAGAAATATGAGAATAAATGGATGGCGTGTAAACGACGAGGACGATATATTCACCATTTGGACTTCTAACGGCTCTGACTATTGCAGTTTGAAAAATTTGATTATCTTTAATGAAGATAATACGGATAGGACGGGTTACTCTATGCCAGTATACTTTTCTACTTATGGTGCTGGAGAACCCCTGGTTGGTATGGAATCCGATACGCTTTACAACTGCGAACTTATAGGGGGCAGCACTTTTGGAGTTTTTATGGATGGAGAGCCGGGGCAGGACTTACTTGACTTTCAGATTATAAAAAATGATGTTCACGATTTTAATAAATATGGAATATATATTTATACAGATGTTATCAATTGCAATGTTGAAGGAAATGAAGTCTACCAGACGATTCAGGGTAATACCTCTGTTTATGGCATCAGGGCTGGTTCACAAAGCTGCAGTGGAACTAAGATCCACCATAACTATATTCATGATTTGTGGTGTAGTTCTACTGCAAAACCCTATGGTATATTTATAACCCAGAACTCGCATCATAACCTGATCTATGATAACATCATATATCTTTATCCCGAGTCCACCGTTAATAAGGCTTATGGAATTTATCGTGCGGATACCGATTCTACCTACAACGAATTTTACTACAACACAGTTTATATGGGTGGCGTCAGTACTATTGCCAGGTCATCTTATTGTTTTATCACTTATGCAGACCATGGCGGAGATATCTTCAAGAACAATATTCTAATAAATGAGAGAACGGGGGGTGGAAGTAATCATTACGCAATCAAAATGAAAACAGAGACTTTTGATGAAAGTGATTTTAATTTCTTAACCGTAAATTCCGATGACCCCACCGACGATCGTTTTGTTGCACAGTTGGGTAATACAGATTACAACACTTTAGAAGACCTGCGGAACGCTCCCGGATATGCGCCGAGAGACCAAAATTCTCTCTCGGGTGATCCGAATTTGACCTTTCCCGATCTGCATTTGGACTCTACCAGTATTTGCATTGGCGCCGGCATTCCAATCCCGGGTATTCTAACGGATTTTGATTATGACCTTCGTGACCCATTGTATCCAGATATCGGCGCAGATGAATTTACGCCCGAAAATCATGCACCGGAAATCATTTATTTTATGCCAGAAGAGACTGCCTTTGCAATAGGACAAAATACCGAGCAACTATTTAGTATAACAGCCACAGATGCCGACGACGACTCTTTAATTTATCTCTGGTATATCAACAATGTAGAGCAAGGCGAAAATACGAACGAATTTATTCACACCTTTTCGGATATCGGCGAATTTGTTATAAAGGCACTTGTTTCCGATGGTGAATTGGCGGATAGCACATTATGGTATGTTACGGTCAATCCACTTGGAATTACCGATGATAACACTCTGTTGCCAAAAGTTACAAAAATTTATCAAAACATGCCAAACCCGTTCAATCAATCCACAACTATAAATTACGATATCTCCAAAAATGCCCGGGTCGAGATAAACATTTATGATGTAAAAGGAAGATTAGTTAAAAGCCTGGTTAATCAAATTAAAGCCCCCGGAATTTATTCTGTTGTATGGAATGGAAGAAATAAAAAGGGGTTAATTCAGCCAAGTGGGATTTATTTCTACCAGTTAAAAGTAAAGGAAAAAATTGCAGAAACAAAGCGTATAGTCCTATTGAAGTAATGAAGGGGATTTAACGGCTGACACTAAAAAGTTGGAAAAAGTAAACAGGAACTTGTCTGACGCAAGCAGGTAAGAGACCTTTAGAAAATAAACAGTGACTTGCCTGACGGTAGGTAGGCAAGAGACTCTTAAGAGACAAACCCTTCGGACACAAGACCACCCCAGTAAAGCTCCTGTGGAGCAACGAGGCAAGCAGACCATAGACTAAATAAGGAATGCCAACCAAAAGAGTCTTTGGTATATTTTCTTTGGTTCCTTGTCTTAATCTAATTCTCATCCAAGTCTCGTAAAAGTCCCTGTTGAAAAAATTAAATTTTTTTCTTGATTTTTTCTCAATTTTTTATTATTATTCCAGATTATGCGTTAAGAAACCATCTCAAGATCCGTATGGACAAGATTACACCTGCCTACCGTCAGGCAGGCGAGATTAGCATCTCAAGATCCGTATGGACAAGAGATTAAAATAAAGAACCTATGCACAGCATCCGTATGGACAAAAATTAAATGTTCTTCACCCAAAAGGTGAATGCCCATATTCTTTAAGCCTCTTATATAATCTGTGAACATCTGTGCTCATCCCTGCCTACCGCAGGCAGGCGTGGTTAATGCATATTTTGGGATTATTATAGTTATTTAAAACAAGAGGTATGTAACGGGTGACACCGACCTAAGACGGTTCACCCTGTGAGATGTAAGGCTATCTGACAAAGAAAACCCCACCCCTCTTTGTGGGGGGCGGGGAAATGTGACTAAAATTCTGAACCTTCTCGAACACGCCCGGAAAAGTCCGAGTTATTTATTTCACACCTGCCACCGCCTTCCTCTTTTCCTTTCCAGCTTCTTTCAGTTCTTCAATGAGTGAATAATATACATCCTTATTTTTTGTACATCCGGGGTCGGGGCCCATCAGGTCTCCTGTGTATTCATATGCCCTCGCTCTGCACCCGCCGCATACCGCATTGTATTCACAGGAATTGCATGCCTCTTTTAGTTCACTTTTATCTCTCAGGTAAACCATAAGTGGGGACTCCTGCCATATTTCCTTGAATGATTGTTTCCTTAAATTTCCCGCCACAAGGTGCGGCATATATACACAGGGCGTAACGAGTCCATCGGGTTGGACCGCACAGTATACCCTGCCCGCACCACAGCCACCCACTATATCGGCGATGGTTGACAGTTCCTTACCCTTTACATCGGCATAATGAGCAATTACCACAGAATCCGCATTTCTCTCCTTACAGTACCTTCCAAGTTGAGGAGCCGTTGATGCAACTACATGATAACCTGCATTTAGCTCCTCGTACATAATCCTCAATGCCTCTTCTTTCTGCTCGGGCGTGGGGTCATTTTCAAATCCCGCCTTGCCCACCGGTATATAGTTATAAACGATGAGCTTGTATGCCCCCAATTTTTCCCTCAAATCAAGCATCTTTGGAAGCTCGTCAAAATTCTCCTTTGCCAGCGTAAACTGGATGCAGGTTGTAACACCAGCTTTAATAAGTCTCTTTATGCCCTCATAGGTTCTTTCCCACATTCCAGGGACCCCCCTGAACGCATCGTGTTTTTCGGGTGTCGATGCATCAAGCGATGCGGCAATGTATCCAAAACCTATATCCTTAATTCGTTTAACATTCTTCTCGGTCAACAGTGTGCCGTTTGTTGCAACGCTGAGATAAAACCCCTTTTTCTTCGCATACTCCGCCACATCAAAGAAATCGGGGGCAAAAAGTGGCTCGCCTCCAGAAAAATAAATGGTGACAACATTACTTTTGTGCAGTTCGTCAACGACCCTCATTTTCTCTTCCGTTGTGAGTTCGTCTCTCTTCTCGCCACCCGGACCCGCATTCTGATAACAATGTTTACAGCGCAGGTTGCAGTTATTCGTAAAATTCCATACGACCATAAGCGGCATATAGAAGTTCTGTGGTGTGGAGAGTCCATAGGTAAGAAGCGAATTAAAGGAATTCAGGGCGATTTTTCTTATCACCGGGTCTTTTAAATCCTTCTTGAATGCCTCCATATCCCTTCCAAATGACCTCCTTATGATATCGAGCACCTTTATAATTGGATACAGTTTTATCCTTATGGCAGGAGACATTCTCTTATTCCCTCCATAACTATCAAGAAGGGTCTCAAGATGTGTCTTCCCGGTTTCATCTGTCTGCAACGCTATTTTTATAAGCTTCGTAGAAAACGAATTCTCAAGAAGAAACCTCAACCTATTTACATCGAACTTTCTCTTCGATACCACCCACATATAACCCCCCAACAAATACCAAAAATCAAATATTAAAAATCAAAATGCAAAAGTTAAACAAGAGACGGAAAACTATTGACAGAAGATCACAGACCACTTACCGATCACTGCTTGCTGCATACTGCCTACTCTTTACTGCATACTGCATACTGCCTACTGTTTACTATTTACTGTCTCTGAATCGGGACTTTTGTCCATCACCTTGAGTATAGACCTAATATGTTCCATCAAAACAGAGATAATCTCCTCCGTCTTTTTTCCCGTAGCCTTACCAATCGAGGTAACCATTCTTCCAACTTCTCTGGCACGCTTCTCCACATTCAAAAGCACTTGAATTACAGTAGCTCCCGTTATATCCTCGCCCGTATCACTCTCGATAACCTTGAACTCCTTTTTATCCCTTATAAGACGAGCAACATCAGAGAGTGTGACGGCACTCTTTGTATCTGTGTCGTATAATCTACGATTCTTATATCTTTTTATAAGTCTCATTTTATTGTGCATTGCACAATAATTATAACACATTTTTTTTAATTTGTCAAGTTTTTTTGAGGGGAATTCTAAAAAAGTTTCTAAACCACGGAGCCACACGGAGATATAACTTATTGAAAACTATAAAGTTAAACTTCTTCTCAGTGACCTCTCTCTGGTTTTTTAGAACTCTTTTGTGGGGATGCCTCGGTGGTCGTAGGCAATTAGGGGAGTGACAGTCTTTAGACTGT
>DFBT01000006.1:13836-36936 GCA_002366725.1 Caldifarciminota bacterium UBA3073 | reverse complement strand
CTTAGCCTTTCCTCGAAAAAATTCCAGATTGAGTCAAGTCCGACACACCAACCATCATCAACCGGGGGAGTATTCACAAGCTTGCCTTCATAGTACAGGTAATCGAACATTCCATTTAACTTACCCCTGGAATTTGCATCAACACACCATCCATCCTCGTAGGGAGGTAAAGATTTAGTTATAAAATTTCCCTCCTTTGGTATAAGTCTCACATAAACTGTGGTGTCCCCTTCCGGATACAGGTAAATATTGGGCTTCTCAACCAGTGAACTCCCCGTATAAGTCCTCGTATGTGGAACCTTGGGCTCCTTGTATAAATAAGGCGTGGGGGTACTTAATTGTAAACCAATTGATATAAATGGCTCGAATTTGGGGGTTTTATCATTATCACCTCGTATTTCGTAAGTCACACCACCTCGTAAGTAAGGCTTTATGTATTTTCTATTCATAAAAACATTAACGGAGGCGTGAAGCCTCCACTCTTCAAATTCGCATCTCGGCTCCCAGAAGAAACCACTTTCAATGCGTTCCTTGAGCAAGCTAACTCCGCCACTGATGCTGACCCCAAGAGTATTCCACCTGTAAGTGTAACTAACATCTTCTAATATGTAAGTGAGTTCGACCCTCTCACTGAAATCCTTGAACAGCGAGAAATTGAGCTTCGTCGTGGGTTCGTCATGCGGAAGTGCCAATCCGAGGTGCCAGCCCCCAATTAAAGGAGCGATCTTATAATCTAAAGGAGCAATCACACTATCCGCAGTAAGTGCGCTCACCAAATTAGCCAATGTTACACCATAGTAAAACGGTGGGACATGCGTCTGGACCCCTATGTCGATATCGAAACCACTTTTATCCATTTTATAATAGCCTCTGTAGGTACATGATTCCACCGCATCAAATCCCATATCAATGAACGGTGTAACCCAAACCTTGTGAGGCTCACCTGCGGTCAGTGCTAACAAAATAAACCACATAGACACATTTACTTAAACTGATAAGTTTCAACCGAGAATTTCCACAAAGAAGTCGGATGGAAAGGGATGTGAAGCGGTAAACGATTATATCTTCCACACACTGCCTTCGGGTGTATCCTTTATCGTGATACCCAACCGAGAGAGATTTTCTCTTATCTTATCCGCGAGGTCGTATTTATTTTCCTCACGAAGTTTCTGTCTCACATCAAGGATGAGGTCCAAAAGCCGCGGTGTAAACACACCCAGTTCCTTTTCCCTCATTCTCATACCGAGTATCTTGAGCGAAGAAGCCAGGGTATCCCTGTAGAGACGGGCTGTGCTGCCATCCATATTCTCCGCATTCAGGTTTACATCCTTTATGAGGGAATATATCCCTCCAATTGCCTTCGGTGTATTGAAATCGTCATCCATCGCATCCTCAAAATCTTTCCAGAAATTAGCTATATCATCGGAAAGGTAGCCACCTTTCGTCTTCTCCTCCTCCTCGCTCTTCTCCCCGAGCATTTCAATGCATTCCCACATCCTCGTAAGCGCCTCCTCTCCCTCCTCCAGTCGTGCCTCGCTGTATTCCATGGGATGACGATAGTGTGTGGACAGAAAAACCAACCTCACCGCATCTGGCTCAAATCTCTGTAGCACATCGAGCGCCGGTATGAACTCTCCCGTGGATTTCGACATCTTACCGCCCAGAAGTCGGAGAAGTCCGTTGTGAAGCCAGAACCTTGCAAACGGTTTGCCCGTCGCCGCCTCTGATTGTGCAATTTCATTTTCGTGATGGGGAAATATGAGGTCCTCGCCGCCCATGTGGATATCTATCGTCTCCCCGAGATGTTTCATGGACATGGCAGAACATTCAATGTGCCAGCCGGGTCTTCCTCTACCCCACGGGCTCTCCCAGAAAGGTTCTCCCTCTTTTGCCCGTTTCCACAGGGCAAAATCAAGGGGCGAGTGTTTCGTCTCGTCGATCTGCACCCTTGCACCTTTTATGAGGTCGTCTATTCGCTTTCTCGATAGCTTACCGTAATCCGGAAATCTGGATATATCAAAGTATACCCCCGTATCGGTTGAATATGCGCAACCTTTCTGGACGAGTCTCGATACGAGTTCTATGATCTCCTGGATATGCTGGGTAGCCCTCGGGTAAAAATCTGCTCTCTCTATTCCCATAATATCACTGCATCTCATAAACTCGGCTGCGTTCTCCTCCGCAAGTTCCCTGTAGTCTCTGCCCAATGTCTTTGCCTTCTCTACTACCTTATCGTCGATATCCGTAACATTCTGGATGTGTTTTACTCTAAAACCCCTATAGGTAAGCCATCTCTTCACTATGTCAGAGACCACATACGCCCTCATGTGTCCTATGTGTGGCCTATCCTGCACGGTCATTCCACACACATACATCTTTACCAGGGGAGGAGACAACGGGATAAATTCCTCCTTCTTCCTCGTAAGTGTATTGTACATCTTTAAAGGCATAAGTACAGCATTATAACACAAAATACGGAGAAAGTCAAGGCTTTTTTCTCTTGACAAAATACAAAATTTGTGGTATTATTAGCCACCCCTATAATCATATTAAAAATCAAATATCAAAAATAAAAATGACAAATCAACCCCGCATAAAAATCAAAGATTTTCTACGGGGTAAAAATTCAAAAAGAGTCACGGATTTCACTGATAAGAAAAATATTCTAATCTGTGAAAATCTGTGCAATCTGTGGTTATATTTTTGATATTTGATTTTTAATTTTTAATTTGGTTTTGGGGGTATTATGCTGCGTTCATTCAAGGAGATAATTAAAGAAGCAAAAAAGCTCGGGCCAAAAAGGGTAGCTGTTGCCTGTGGAGACGACGAGGTTTCCCTTGAGGCGTGCGGGGATGCCAGGAAGGAGGGATTGGTAATTCCAATTCTCGTCGGCGACAGGAGTAAGATCGTAGCAAAAGGTGGTGGTGATTTTGAAATCATTGATGCGGTGGGAGATAAGGCGATATTAAAGGCAGTGGAGATGACGAGAATCGGAGAAGCGGACATTGTGATGAAGGGACATACATCGACATCTAAATTCCTAAAAGGTGTTCTCGATAAAGAAAGGGGACTGCGGACGGGAAGGACTCTCTCCCATATCGCCGTTGCAGAATCCAAATTCTATCACAAATTATTGCTCTTTACGGACGGAGGGATGAATATCAAACCGGATATAAAAACCAAAACGGACATTATAGTGAATGCGGTGCAGCTTGCCGGGAAACTCGGGATAGAAAGACCAAAGGTGGCTATCGTGGCGGCTGTGGAAACCGTGAATGAAAATCTACCAGAGACGATCGATGCCGCGATACTCGCAAAGGCTGGAGAGAGAAAACAACTTGGAGATTGTGAAATTGACGGACCCCTTGGAATGGACCTTGCAGTATCGCCGGAGTCCGTAAAGATAAAGGGGGTAAAGAGCAAGGTCGCGGGAGACGCCGATATCATCATAGTGCCCGACATATCCTGTGGAAACATCTCCGTTAAGGCATTGCTGTATCTGGGTGGTGTCAGGATAGCGGGGTTCATAGCGGGTGCACTCAAGCCCTGTGTAATGCTCTCCCGCTCAGACAGCAAGGAAACAAAACTAAACTCGATGGCACTGGGGGTGATAGCAGCGTGCAGTTAGGTGAAAGGTTAAATGTGTCAGGTAATGGCTGGAGTGACACCCTTCAGGGTGTTAGGCGATAGGTGAAAGGTTAAATGTGTCAGGTAATGGCTGGAGTGACACCCTTCAGGGTGTTATCCCCCTGTATCGAAGGAATAAGATATGAAAAAGTGGCTCTTCATCGGTATAGCTCTATTACTCGCGGTTCTGGTATATTTTGCCCCATTTGAGGGACTCACCGAACCCGCAAGAAGAACATTCTCAATACTTGTAATTGCCGCCGTGCTGTGGATCTCCGAGGCGATACCGCTTTATGTAACCTCTTTCGTTATAGCCTTCCTCGAGGTCGTCTTGCTCAAAAATGTTCTGGATGTCAGTTATAAGGTATACCTACATCCATTCTTTGACCCCATCATAGTACTCTTTCTGGGAGGATTTGTGCTCTCCCGCGCGTTGAATAAATATGGAATAGATGAGAGAATAACGAGGGCAATTCTCTCGAAAACGGGTAACAGTCCGAAGAAAATCCTCTTCGGAATGATGCTTGTCTCCGCGTTTCTCTCCATGTGGATGTCAAATACGGCAACGGCTGCACTTATGATGACCGTTGCAATAACTATAATAAATACCCTGCCAGAAAAGGAGCCATTTAAAATCGGCCTTGTCCTCGGTATTCCCTTTGCCTGTAATATTGGGGGAATGGCAACACCAATTGGTACACCACCCAATGCCATTGCCATAAGCAGTCTGGCAAACCTCGGAATAACTATATCTTTCATAAAGTGGATGATGCTCGCTCTTCCCATCGTGATTGTAATTCTTCTCATAACCTGGTGGCTCCTCTCGTCAATTTATAAAAGCAAAATTAAAAATATTGCATACAGTATGGAAAAGCTACCCCCGGTGGGGATAAAAGACAAGTGGGTAGTTGCTATTTTTATAATAACCGTTATCCTGTGGCTCACCGGTCAGATTCACGGTATTCCCACCGGCGTGGTGGCACTCATACCAGTTATAGCGTTTATAGGGGGTGGATTTATTAACAGGGATGATTTCAGGTCGCTCGGTTGGGACATCCTCATACTTATGGGAGGTGGATTATCCCTCGGGGTTGCCATGCAACAGAGCGGGCTTGCGAGCTGGATGGTGGAGAGATTGAATGTGGGCGGACTCGCATCTCCTTTAATTGTGATATTGATATTCTCATCCGTTACCGTTGCTATGACCACATTTATCTCAAATACCTCTACCGCCGCCCTTGTTTTGCCAATTGCGATAACCATGGGAGTTGCACCCTCTGCAATGGCGCTCGTAACCGCCTTTTCAGCCTCCATCGCAATGATTTTACCCATCAGCACTCCCCCGAATGCGATTGCCTATGGCTCGGGGCTCGTCTCCGTTAAGGATATGGCAAAGACCGGTTTCACAGTAACACTGGTATCCATCCTTATTGTCACGGGTACATCTGTCTTGCTGATGAGGCTGTTCGGTTATATGTGATTTAATTGACAATTGACTATTGACAATTGAAAATTAACCGAGGGTGACAAATTAACAATTGACGATTGAAAATTGAAAATTTACAGGGGGGACAAATGGGAACTGTCAAATTTGAAACCTGTTCGAGATGTGGTTCCGTTGATGTAAAAAACAATGTATATATAAAACGGGGTGAACCCATGAGAATATATGTCGAATGCGCAAAATGCGGTTCTTTCATAGCGAGATACACACTGACTAAATACACATCCGATAAGCCCTACGAATCCCTTCTTAAAAACCTGCGAAAAGAGAGATTTCTTGGTTCAAGGTCCGCGGCAAAGATAATAGAAGAATTCTCCGTACCTGTCAGTGAAGCATTCGAACACATCAAGAAGCTGAGAGAGACATTAAAGGAGAAGAGAAAGGTGGAGGAGATCATCGTTGAGTTAGAAAAAACTTGACTTTCTAAAGAATCTGTGATATAATTATTGAAATCCTTAATCTCAACGAGAATTTTTAGCTACTCGCCACAAAGACACCAAGGAAAATTATTTTATTTCTTCGTTCTTTGTGGTTCTTCGTGTGTTTTGTGTCTTCGTGGTTTTATTTGGTTTATTTTTTGATATTGTCCATCTTCAACGGGAGGGTTACATGATAAAGAAACTTGCACTTATGGGAATATCTCTTATTGTGCTTGTAAGCTGTGCAAAGAAAGAAGCAAAAATGCAAGAAGAGATAGTCGTAGTACCAGAAGAAGAAGTTGTGGCAAAGGAGGATACAATACCACCTGTAGAGGAAGTTGTCAAGATACCCCTCGAACTCTCCAGGATTCACTTTGACTTTGACAAATATGATATAAGACTTGGCGACACAAAGATTCTTGAGAAAAACGCGGAGGGGCTGAAGGCATATCCCGAGGTTAGGGCAAGGATAGAGGGACACTGTGATGAAAGGGGAACAAACGAGTATAACCTTGCACTCGGGGAGAAGAGGGCTGCTGCGGCGAGAGATTATCTCATAAGACTTGGTATTGAGAAGGAAAGAATCTCTGTTATAAGCTTTGGAGAGGAGAACCCGCTCGTCCCCGGGCACAACGAATCGGCTTGGGCAAAAAATAGAAGGGCAGAATTTGCGGTACTTAAGTAATTTAACAACACAAAAGTTATACATCAGTTATCGGTGTCCGATTCTCCATTTCTTCTCAGTGTTTAACACCTTATGCGATTTAAGCTCATAGTTTTGCTTGTAATCCCCCTGCTTTTCGGTTGCGCCGTGAGAAACGAGGCAAGACGCATCCGGGAACAATTAAACTACATTGAGGAGAGCAACAGGAGAATGGAGGGTGGAATCAGCCAGCTTGACAGTCTTTCGAGAGAGGAGATAGAGCTTATTATAAGGTTCAGGGCACAACAGGGTGAAGCCCTATCCCGAATTGAGGATGATGTAGAATCCACCAGAAACGCTGTCAACGAACTATCGGGCATATCTATCACACAGAAGGGGGATACATCCGTTCCTTCCGATGTATACTCGATCGCCTACTCTGATTATCTACAGGGTAATTATGATCTTGCCGTATCGGGCTTTCTCACATATATACACTCAGTTCCAAAGCTCGATGAGGTAAGATACCTTCTGGGGGAGTGCTACTTTGAAAAGGGTGATTACATAAAAGCCATTAACTCTTTCGATATAGTTACACGCGACTATCCCCAGAGTAAGAAGACTCCCACTGCCCTTTACAAGATCGGGGGAATATACGAGACTATGGGAGATACAGTATCCGCAAATCAATACTTTGAGAGACTATCGAGAGATTACCCGGATTCACCCGAAGCAGCGCTCTTAAAGGAGGGCAAGCAGTAAATATCTAATTTCTAATGTCGAATGTCTGATCAGTCTTTAGTCTGTGGTCTTCGGTCTTTTGTCTTTGGATATTGAGCATTAGTCACTCAAGGAAGTTTAACGGCAGGCAGTAGGTATATGTTACACATACTACTTAAAACAACACTTGGTTCTGCCTTTATCACATCGGGCTGGGTGGGTAGGACTGTTGTCATAGTCCTTTTTGCTCTCTCTATCTGGTCATGGGCAGTATTCATATATAGATACAGACTATTCAATAGAAACGCCAAAGATAACGGGGATTTCCTCGATATCCTGGCCGAGAATATGACCTTTGAGCGTATATATAATATCTCAAAGGAATTCGACGGCTCTATCACAAGGGTATTACAGAAAGGATGGGAGGTTGCGCAACAGTCCTCCAAGAAGGAGACCCTCATTGCAAATACGAAATCGGCAATGCAGAGGGGTGAAGTAGAAGAAATTGCAAGACTTGAATCACAGCTTCCGTTTCTTGCCACAATCGTTACAGTAAGTCCATTTCTCGGACTCCTTGGAACCGTATGGGGTATAATGAGGGCATTTATCGACATCAAGACATACGGTTCCGCACACATAATGGTAATAGCACCGGGGATAGCGGAATCACTGATAACAACTGTAATAGGTCTATGTGTTGCAATACCCGCCGTTGTATTTTATAACTACCTCTCCAACAGGGTGAGGAAATTTACGGATGAGATAGACAACTTTATATCTGAGACAGAAGAGAGAATGAGAAGTGACCATCCCGCCAAATTGCCCATTACCAATGATAAGTAAACGCCGCAGCATATCGCAGATAAATATTACATCGCTTGTCGATGTGAGCCTCACCCTACTTGTAATATTCATACTCTCAGCACCACTACTCCAATCGGGCATTGACATACAATTACCCAGAACGGCGGTTGCCACCTATGAAGGAGATGAGGGGATAACCATAGGCATAACGAAAGGAAAAAAGGTCTTTATAAACGGCAAAGAAATCAAAAAACCACACAAAGAGCTCGTTCCCATCCTCGCATCCTCAAAGAAGAAGGTATATATTAAGGCGGATAAGAATGTGCCATACGGATTTGTGATGGAGATAATAGGCCTTGTAAAATCTGCGGGCATAGAGGATGTTGGTCTCATCTCGGAGCCGAGGAGGGGACAATAATCAGTAAGTAGTAGGCAGTAAACAGATTTTAGATTGCAGATTTTAGATTAAAGAATACGGTCTACGGTTCACATATTTCTGTGACTTTGTGTCTCCGTGGTTATGTAAAGAAGTCACCACCAAGGCACAAAGACACCAAGTATGCCTCTGAATAAATTCTTATTTCTTTGTGGTTCTTCGTCATCTTTGTGTCTTTGTGGTTAAGCTCTTGACATAACCATAAATAACAAAGGAGGGAAAATGGGCGGGAAAAGCTTGCTCCTATGCATAATCTCTACAGTCTTAATATGTGGAGGCATGACCTACGCACGGGCAGAAGACACACTGCGGGTTACGGATATGAAGTTCTGCACGGATGTCCAGAACAGAGAACCCCTCGGTGCTGACACTGTGTTTGTAGATACGGTAGCACGGGTTTACTGTTTTACAGTTATTGAAGGTGCAGAAGATACAACCTCGATTCTACACATCTGGTATCACAACGACGAAAAGATGGCTGAAGTACCCCTGAAGGTGGGACCAGTTCACTGGAGAACATGGAGTTCGAAGAGAATTATGAAGGAATGGGTTGGAAAATGGCGTGTAAAGGTAGTATCACGGGACACCATCATCAGAACCGAGGAATTCCACATCGAAGAGTAAAGCGGAGTAGCATAACCAAAGAACGCATTTCATAGACCGTGTTCGTAAAATATGCAGTAGCTTAATATGTTTAATTCAATTCTTGCAATCATAATAGGTTACCTGCTCGGGGCAATTTCTACGGCCTATATCCTGGGTAAGGTATTTCGTGGTATAGACATAAGGGAATACGGTAGCAAAAACGCGGGCGCGATGAACGCCTTTAAGGTTTTGGGGCCCGTTCCCGGTGTTGTAACCTTGCTATTTGATATGTTCAAGGGCGTCCTGGCAATATTCATCGCCCAGTTTTTAAATGTACCCACAATTATTGTATTGGCAAGTGGATTTGCCGCCATCATCGGACATATCCTCCCCTTCTATTTGAAATTCAAGGGTGGCCGTGGTGCCGCAACTGCCTATGGAATACTCATCTACTTGCTCATCATAATAATAAAGAACCACCTCACAATGGATTCGGCTGTACCCTTTGCATTTTTCTTGTTCTTTGTGATCGCTTGCTACTGGGTCACGAGGTCGGTAAATGTTACAGCGATTGGTGGTTTTCCTGCATTTGTGCCCTTAATCATCTGGCACGCAGGTTTTAATCCTTACACCATCCTCACTGCAATTATATGCGTATATTTAATAGTTGCGTCCGTAATTGCGGTAGTTAGGGTGGGAGGGATTAAATCTGAAGTGGAGGCACACGGCAGAGAGGTTGTAAAAATCAAACTTATAAGGAAACTTGTAAGGCTGGGCGCTACATTTATTCCATTGTTATATCTGGGGTATACCAGGAAATTAGCTGGTGGATTCACTGCAGTAGTGCTTGTGTTGTTTATCGTCTTTGAAGTTACCCGCAGATTGCGCCCGGACCTGCATAAAATGCGGGGACTCAAAATACTGCTTAAGAAGGGTGAACCGACGCGAATGCTTTCTGGTTATACCTTTTATTTAATTGCATCTCTGTTTGTCATACTCGTATTTCCACAGGGCATCGGCGGATTATCTCTATTGTTCCTCACATTGGGTGACCTTGTCGCCGAGCTCGTTGGATTGAATTTTCCACGGGTTAAGACATTTCCCGGTAAAACATTGGAGGGCTCATTGGGTTGTTTCTCCATCTGCCTGCTGGCGGGCTTTATCGTGATGATTTTTTACGATATTTCACTACTACAAATCATCATTGGTGCCCTGGTAGCTACCTTCGTAGAGAGCTTACCTGGAGTCGAGGATAATTTATTTATAGCACCCATATCTGCTTTGTGTATGTGGCTTTTGAGGTAAACTCGACTGTGGATTTCGCCCAAAGATGACTTTAATATTCCTCATAATCTCGCTCCACATCACACCACCAGAGGTGAATGTGGGAGATGTATTCAGGGTGTGGGTCTCATCAAACAAGAACAATATTAAAGCGGTTTTTATTGACGACACAATAAGATTTACAAAAAGAGACACCGTCTCCCTTGGCTTTGGCGTTGTTCCCTATGGCACAGTACCCGGAAAATACTGGATTAAAGTGCTATTTGAAGCTGGGATGGACTCCGTATCGTTATCGGTTCTCCCAACGGAATTTCCTGCAGAAACATTATCCGTGCCAGATACAATGGTGAAATATGCGCCCAAAACAGCAAAAAGGATAACCAAAGAGAGGAAAAATACAGTGGTTGTACTTTCAGAAGTTACACCTCGTGCCCTGTTTGATGAAGAATTTATCCCCCCTCTCTCTAATGTTACGGTAACCTCTCCTTACGGTGTTAAGAGGATTATGAATAGTACAGAGAGGGGATTCCACACTGGTGTCGACTTGAGGGCAAAAAAGGGCGACGAGATAAGAGCCTGTAATGATGGAATAGTTGTTCTTGCTCGATATCATTATCTTTCCGGGAGGTGCATTATAATAGACCACGGACTCGGGATACACACATATTATGCCCATCTCGATAGTATTCTGGTTGGTGAGGGAGATACCCTGAAAGCTGGAGAGCTAATAGGTTATGCTGGTTCATCGGGTAGGGTTACCGGTTCCCATCTCCATCTCGGGATATACATAAACTCACACCCCGCAAATCCAATGTCATTGATAAATAATTGATGAATTATTACAGATAGTACTGTATCAAATAATATAAGCTCTATCTGCATCGGCAAGCCGATGCACTCCCTCGTCCTCGGTCTTGTGTGTGTTCTTATACTTTATCCTTGTTTTTTTATATGAGTCGCCTTGCACATTAAGGAGGAAACATGTTGAGAATATTTATTGCCCTTATAGGTTCGTATTCTCTCGTCTTTTGTTCCGCGGGCTCCATCACGGGCAGGGTTGTCGATGAAACCACGCAAGAAGCTCTACCACAAGTAAATGTGGTAATTCGCGAAACCACCAGAGGAGCGGCTACAGATGAGGAGGGATATTTCAGAATTGAGGGGCTTGACCCGGGAGTTTATAATGTCTAGTTCTCTATGATGGGATACAAAACCATCATCAAGAACAGGGTCGTTGTGAAGTCGGGTGTGTCCACTTTTTTAAGGGTTGAACTCGAAGAAGAACCCATCCAGATGAAGGGAATCACCGTAAAGCCAAGTTTCTTTGAAAAAACAAAGGATGCAATTGTATCCTCCCGAAAGATGGATTATGGAGAGATAATCTCGCAGCCCGGTGGATGCTACGATGTTCAACGGGCAGTCCAGGCACTTCCCGCGGTGGTATCGGGGACCGACCAGAATAACGAGGTTATCGTGAGGGGAGGAAATTATGGAGAGAACCTCTTTCTGGTGGATAATATTGAGATTACAAACCCCAATCATTTTGGATGGCAGGGAACGGGCGGTGGTCCCGTAAATATTATAAACACGGAGTTTGTAAGCGACATTGATTTTATAGCGGGTGCATTCCCGGCAAGATATGGGGATAAGACATCTTCGGTTATGGATATTAAGTTAAGAGACCCATCAAGGGATAGACTAAATGTGAAATTTGATATCGGAATGGCGGGTGCGGGCGGAAGCATTGAAGGTCCGATAAGGAACGGTGCTTATATGATTTCAGCCCATAGGAGTTTTCTCTCACTCATAAAATCAAGTTTCGGATTAACTGCCGTTCCCAACTACTACAGCATCCAGGGGAAAATGGTTTATGATTTATCCCGCAGCCACAAGCTGATAATCAACGAGATTTACGGAAATGACTGGATATGTATAGAAGAAGAACCATCCGCTTATCACTCTACGATGGATATAACAATAGATGCAAAATCACATCAATATACCCTTGGAGGCACTTTGAAATCGCTCTTTAAAAATGGATACTCCCTCCTTACATTTTCAAGAACTCTCAACTACTGGGCCCATTATGTAACAGATACTAACAAGACGGAGATTTATCACAACTATGCAACAGAGGCAGAAAATAGCGTAAAATATGATTTAACACTAAAACCTAAAGACAAAAGCGAGCTTTGTCTTGGTTTCTATCTCAAAAATCCACAGATAAATTACGATACACGGCAAAAACCAGATACCCTGTTTATTTACGACCCCGAAACGGGTACAGTCATCGATACCACAGATTATGTCTACAGACTTGATGTAAAAAAGGATACCAGTTCCTACAGATACGGTGGTTATATCCAGTATAAGCAAAAGATAAATGGACTTCTCACTCTAACCGCGGGTTTGAGATATACTTGGCTTGATTATACAAAAAATCGCCTTTTATCGCCCAGAATAGGAGGCAGTCTTAACCTCTTAAGAGATACACATCTCAATGTTGCTTATGGTAGATGCTATCAGCCACCAGAGTGGTACGAGCTCCTTTATGATGAGAGGAATTCTCGACTTAAAAGTAAGTATACAGACCAATATATAGTGGGAGTTGAGCACCTGTTCACAGAGGATGTGAAGGGGACAATAGAAGCCTATTACAAAGAATATAAAGATGTACCCATACCAGAAGCCTATACAACACCCGACCCAAATGATTGGGCTCATGTCTATGTGAATAAAGGAGAAGGTTATTGTAAGGGGATTGAATTTTTCCTCCAGAAGAAGGTTAAGCAAAATTTATGGGGAACTTTAAGTTATTCGTATTCAATTGCAAGGATGAAAGACCCCCGTTACCCCGAAAATGAGTATCCCTGGGATTTCGATTTCCGCAATGTCTTTACTCTTATAGCCGGTTATAGAAAGGAATTTCAAGAATTAACATGGTTTAAAGAAATGAAACGCAAGTGGTGGTATAATTTCATTACCTTTGTACCCATTGTCCCCGCCGATGTAAGTGAGTATTCATTTAGATATAGATATATAGGCGGCAAACCCTATACCCCAAAAACATACCATCCCGAATGGCAAAAATGGACCGTTGATGAAGAACAATCATTTAATTCAACCAGAATGCCTCCTTATACGAGGTTTGACTTGCATCTTGAGCAGAGGTGGTTTCTGGGAAGCTTGAGTCTGGGAAGTTATTTTGAGATAGAGAACCTATTCAATATACCCAACATCTGGAATTATCAATATAACGATGATGGAACGAAAGATACAATCTATCAATACGGGAGGATGATAATCGGCGGTTTTATAATCGAATTCTGACTTGGGGTCGGGTCTTTAATTTTAAATTTTACCCACGAAATATTTATCCTGTGGAATGCCACGCTATTCTATCAGGACACGAAATTCACGAAATAATTAGTCTAATGTCTTAGGTATGTGATTTTATGTCTGAATTAGTTGTCTCTTATTCGAAGAATGCTGTGCAAAAGTCTCTTATAAGTCCCTGTCAATTTTTCTTTTTCAACAGGGACCTTAACGAGATCTGTACGAGATTTTAAAAAAACAAGAAATGATCTCTCTTAAAAATCTTTTACCCGCCTACCATCGGGCAAGCAAGTCCCTGTTATTCTTTCCCTGGCAAATTCACAAAAGGAGGTGATATGAAATCGCTTTTCATTGCCTTTTTAACTCTTGCTACCTCTCTTCATGCGACCTTTTCCATCGTGGCTTACGACCCGGACGCAGGGGAGTGGGGAGTTGCGGTTGCATCCAAGTTCCTGGCAGTGGGTTCGGCAGTTCCATTTGCCGAGGCGGGAGTGGGAGCAATAGCCACTCAGGCATGGGGAAATACAACCTTTGGCCCCAGGGGACTCGCTATGCTAAAGAAAGGCATGAATGCCCAGGATGTCTTGGATAGCCTGCTTGCAACTGACAAGGACTATTCTCATCGTCAGGTGGGTATCGTCGATTCCCGCGGTAATGCGGCGGTCTTCACGGGAGAGAGTTGCTTTGAATGGGCAGGTCATATCAAGGGAGATAACTTTACAGTTCAGGGTAATATCATCGCTGGAGAAGAGGTGGTCAAGGAGACGGCAAATGCCTTCCTTAAAGAAAAGGGCCCCCTTGCAGAGAGATTGCTCGCAGCTCTTAAAGCTGGACAAGCAGCTGGGGGAGACAAAAGGGGTAGACAGGCTGCAGCCCTCCTTGTTGTGAGAGAAAAGGGCGGATACTCGGGGTTCAATGATAGATACATCGACTTAAGGGTGGACGATAACGAAGAGCCCATCGAGGAATTGGAGAGAATTTATAATCTCTACAAAATTACCTTTCTTCCCTCAGCCCACATCAGGTTCGAGGAAGAATACCGTGAGGGGGGTAAAATAAGGGAGGCTGAAAGGGAATGGGAGATAGCATACGACTTGATGACATTAGCTCTTGAGAAAAGACCAGATGATGCATCGGTGTTTAACGGCATAGCCTGGGAATGTGCACAAAGGGATGTGCATATCGATAAGGCGTATGAATATGCAATGAGGGCATTGGAACTCGACCCAGAGGACCCCAACATAATGGACACCATGGCCTTTCTATATTACAAAATTGGAGAATATGAAAAGGCAGTTGAGATGGAGGAAAGAGCTCTGAACAAGAATCCCAACAACGAGTTTTTCAAAGAGCAACTGGAGTTATTCAAAAAAGCCCTGAAAGAGAAGAAATAAGAAACGGAAAAAAATTCCGTTGTTGTTTTGCGAAAGTCATATCAAATAAGAAAGGAGGAGAAAATGGGATTACATTTCGATCTGTTAAGCAGAAAAGATATAGAACAGATGGATGCCCTGAAGGAATCTTATGGAGGCGCACGGGGAATTATGAAATCCATCGAAAATATGCGCAAATATGAAACGCGGAAAAAGATTGCGAGGGAAAAGGGCTACGGTGAGACATTGGAAAAGGCAGAAGAATATGCGAAGTCAATCGCCAAGGTTGAGGACTTTTTGGGAAAAGAGAATATACGGGTAACCAAGGACGGTGTGGTTACCACACAGGTATCGGGATGGCAGGGCGCTCCCGTTGCATTGAGTTGCCTGAGGCGTATGGCGGAGGACGGCACGACCCTCGCGCCAAAGGAGATGATTTCGGTTATGGCACTGACGGAGGACTATGTTTACAACGGCGAGTTGATAACGACCCTGGCAATGACTGAAAACCTGGTCGGGTCAAAATTCTGCAATGCCAATTTCGTTTCGACTCCTCTCAGTAATGAATGCTACGCTCGCCTTGAAAGAATTGCGGATGAAAAATTCGAGACAACAGAATCGTCACCCGGAATGCGGGCATTGGTCCTTAAAAATCAGGGCACCTTCTTTGGAAACTTCGGGGGGATTGAGATTGCCAACAACAATCACCTGGTCTATCTCGACGGCATAAGCCGGGCGGCGGTCAATACGGGGAGCAACTTCTTTCTGAATCCAAGCTGGTCCAGCATTGTTGCGGGCTGCTATTACGCGCGCGATATTGAGAATATGGAATTCAAAATCTCCATGCTCCTGGCAACGCAGAATGCGATACAGCTTCGAATGTTGTCGAACATTATGAAAGAATATATTCGCGATGACGGCAAATCGGCTATTTATGAGATCAACCTCGGTAACGCTATGTCGCCAGAGATGTTTATTCAATGTGCGAGAGAATTGCGAGCCTCAGGAATTCCCGATGTTTCCATAGCTGCCCATCTGAGGATAAATCCTGACCTGGGTATTGAGAACTTCGACTGGACAGAAAATGCGCATAAGGTGCTGGATGCGGGCATTGATATGACTATAAAGTACGAGAGCGATGGAACATCCCGTCCACTCGACACAATGGAGACCTATTTTCTCTCCAAAGAGGAGAGATTGGCAAAGGCGGACGGGATTGGGGAGGTGCTCTACCACAAAAGTGTGCGTTGTTCGGAGGATGCCAAAGAGATGATGAGAAGGGGACACAAGGCACTATTAGCCAAAATCTCTTACAAAAATTGAATAAACCACGGACGAACACGGACGGTCACAGACAAGCTTCAAATATATGATATAACAAAATAAGGCAATTATAAAACACTCGATACCGACTCCCAACAGGGCTCCCGCGAGTCCTGTATAAGAATTTAAAGCACCCTCAATGCGGATACAAGAAAGGTTTGTGGTCTTAAGTCTGTCGTCTTATGTCTGTAGTCTGATTTTTGCATCTTACCTCTCCTTTCTTTACTCTAATATTACACTTTGCATATCCTGTTAATTTTTTGCATTTTTTCCCTGATCGTATAGGAAACTATACATTAACAGGGATTTAAAGAGATCATTCACAGAATCTCATATCCATACAGATCCTGTGGACGAGTCTGTGACCTGCGGAAAAGAGATTTTTGAAAATCTTTCTTTATATTTCCATGCCCGAAGGATCCGTATGGACAAGTATAAATATATTCCAGATTTTAGTTTTTTTGCTTTAAGATTTTTATTTGTATTTATCTGTGTTTTTCTGCGTCCATCTGCGTCCGATTATTTTCTTGACAAAACGAAAAAAATGTCGTATAATATGTAATACAAATGATACAAAATGTAATGTGAGGAGGGGATGATGAAAAGAGGAGTATACAGCAAAAGGGTGTTGCCCGTGAGGTTGACGCCTGAGATGGAGGACGAGTTAGAAAGGTTGTGCAAAGAAACCCAAAGGCCAAAGTCATATTTCGTGCGAAAGGCATTAGCGGAATTCTTGGAAGAGGAGTCGCTTTACAGGATAGCCCTTGAGAGATGGGAAAACAAGGACGATACTATAATAACTGCGGAGGAGATGCATGAAAGACTCGGAATATAGAATTCTGTACAAAAGTGGCGTAGAGAGAGATTTTAAGCAGATTGAAATAAGACAGCGAAAAAGGATTATTCAAAAGATAGAAACGGTATTGTCACAAAATCCTTATAAAGGCAGGCAATTAAAGGGTAAATACAAGGGCTTTTGGCGTATGCGTATCGGTGATTATCGTGTAGTCTATAGAATCATCCAAAAAGATGTGGTCATTGTAACTGTAGGGCATAGAAGAGAAATGTATAAATAAAAATGGATAGTGCGGTCTGCTTATGTTTTCAAATCAAAAATTTAACAGTCAAATTTGAGCAGTGCGGTATTCAAAAGAGGAATTGTCCTTCCCGGGGATACATTTTTTTAGGACAGGGAAAATCGTTGGAACTCCCGTGTTAATACTTTTGTCAAGTTTTTTCTTGACTTTTGCAGAAAATTGCATTATAATAAGCCAAAACCTTTCAGTGTATTGAAAGATTTGTGGGGAGAACCTTTCAATAAAATGATAGATAAAAACATAATAAAAGGGATAGTTATTGAATGGCTTGAGGAAATAAAGAAAAAGCGTGTGATGCCAAGGGATGCTGGTGTAGGACTGAAGAGATATATTGAATACAAGCATGTTGTTGCCCTGACTGGTATGAGAAGAAGTGGGAAGACCTATCTTATGTTTCAGTTCATTCAAGGACTTCTCAAGGAGAATCCCAACAATGTTTTTTATATCAATTTTGAGGATGAGAGGCTGTCTTTTGTTGATGTAATGGATATGGGTTTCATCTATGAAACTTTCCTTGAACTCAGAAACCCTACAGGGCAAATATATTTCTTTTTGGATGAGGTCCAACATATTAAAGGGTGGGAAAAATGGGTATCAAGGATGTATGAGAAGGGATTGAAATTTTTTGTGAGCGGTTCCAATGCCTCTCTTTTGAACTCGGAATATTCATCTGTCCTGACGGGAAGGCACATATCGTTTCGGGTTTTTCCACTTTCTTTTAAGGAATTTATTAGATTCAAATCTGAAGAGCTTTTAAGAGAAGAATCCCTTTATCTTCCTGATAAAAGGGCAAAGATAAAAATGCATCTTGAAGAATTTATAAGCAATGGGGGGCTTCCAGAGGTTGTTTATGAAGACAGAAAAGATATACTTCAGCAGTATTTCAACGACATTCTTGTGAGGGATATAATCTTCAGGTACAGATTAAAGTTCAAAGAAACCCTAAAAACCCTTGCCATTTATTTACTTACAAATACTTCATCTTTAACCAGTCTATATTCGCTAAAGAGGGCAATGGGAGAAAGGAGTATAAATACTATAAAGTCCTATCTCTCTTACCTTGAAGAGAGTTTCCTGCTCTTCAGACTTCCCTTTTTTTCTTTTTCTGTTAAAAGACAGATGTTAAATCCATTCAAGGTCTATGCCACTGACACGGGATTGAGAAATGCAGTTTCTTTTCAGGTTTCGTCTGATTATGGTAAATTATATGAAAATGTGGTTGCGGTGGAACTTAAAAGGAGAGGTAAGGAGATTTATTACTGGAGGGATTACGAGCAGAGAGAGGTTGATTTTGTGGTAAAGGAAGGATTGGATGTAACCCGTCTAATTCAGGTATGTTATAACATAGAAGACCCAAAGGTAAATAAACGTGAGGTAAAGGCACTCCTGAAGGCTTCATCAGAACTGAGATGTCAAGACCTGCTTATAATCACAAAAGACTATGAAGCGGTGGAGAAAGACAAAAAAGAATTACCTCCTGTTAAGTTCACCCCCCTGTGGAAATGGTTGTGTCTTCCAGAGTGAAAGAAGAGTGTAAAAATGGAAAAAAGAGATATAACTATGGTGGAGATTAAGGACTTACTACAAGAGGGGGAATTTTTTTAACAAAACGCAATTGGGGTAATAATCGGCAATATGCCTTTGGAGGTGTGATTTCAAGAAGTAGAGAACGCGTTTTACCTCAAGATTCGCAGAATCCTATAGAGAAGAAATCAACGCAGAAGATGACCAAGAAAAATCACGCTGTAACACCATATAAAACAGGAGGATAGAGAGAACTGACACCAATTTTTACCAATTTTTATGACACCAATTTTTACCGTCAGGCAGGCGAACTCTGGTTCGGATATAAACCGTTAGATGAAATTCGGCAACATGAAAACGAGGTAAAATTATGAAGTGTGCGAGTATCTCGGTCACACTCGTGCTCCTTATTCTTGTATCGCACTCCCATGCCCTCATGACCTTTGAGAGATGGTATGGGGGTGATAATGATGATAGGGGCAATTGTGTCCAGCAAACCTCCGATGGTGGATATATTGTAGTAGGAAATACATTGTCTTTTGGTGCGGGTGGTTTCGATATCTATCTTATCAAAACCGACTCGTTAGGTGATACTAACTGGACAAAAACCTATGGTGGTGGTGAGAATGAGTTGTGCTTTTCTGTTAGACAGACATATGATGATGGATACATCACCGCAGGATGGACAGCTTCATATGGAGCAGGTGGACAAGATGTTTATCTTATAAAAACAGATAACACTGGCAGTGTTCAATGGGTAAAGACTTATGGAGGTGCTGAGGCAGACGCGGCTCATTCTATTGATTGTACATCAGATGGGGGCTATATAACAGCAGGTTATACATTTTCGTACAGTATAGGCAATAGCGATGTATGGATTATAAAAGTGGACTCCAATGGTGACACCATCTGGACAAAAACTTATGGCGGAACAGAATCTGATGTGGCTAACTCTGTCGCACAAACGTTTGATGGTGGATATATTATTGCGGGTGTGACAAGCTCCTACACTGCTTCACCTGGAACTACTCAGGCTATTTACCTCATCAAAATAGACTCTCTTGGTGATACAATGTGGATGAGAGTATATGGAGAACAACAAACATGGATATGCGAGGGTGCGCACAATGTTCACCAAACTAAAGACAAGGGATATATAATAGCAGGATACGAAATGACATGCAGTGGGTTCTTTTGGCATCCCTATGTTGTGAAAACGGATTCCATTGGGGATACGATATGGACTAAAGCCTATGAAGAGCTTACATCTCAGCGTAGTGGTTATTACTCTATCCAGCAAACTGTAGATGGTGGATACATCATGGGAGGTGCTATAGGCTGGCTTCCTGGGATAAATGTGTTTTTATCAAAATTAAATTCGCGCGGCGATATCATATGGATAAAGGAATATGGCGGTGAAGAACCTGATGACGCTTACTTCGTTCAAGAAACTTATGATAAGGGCTATATAATTGTAGGCTGCACACAGTCATTTGGTATAAATGGAGATGTTTATTTTATAAAAACAGATTCAGTGGGGAATGTATATGGAGTAGAGGAGGATAACACGTCACAGATCTCAAATTCTAAATCCCACTTACAAGTTTACCCAAATCCTTTTACCCACTACTGTAGGATAGCCCGTGATGGGCACAGCTCTCTACAGCTTTACGATTTAACCGGAAAGCTAATCGGAGTAGTAAAGGATAACACAATTGACAAGGAACTCAAGTCGGGCATCTATTTCTTGAAAGCCAAAGGCTATAAGCCAGTAAAAATTGTGAAGTTGAGGTGATAGGGAAACAAGTAGAGAAAAAAAAGGGATGTTGCCGAACTTCGCACCCCGCCAAAGGTGAACTAGGTTTGCCCATCGTCAGGAGGGTAACACGGTGCATATGTTAAATGAAAAATGGCACGCACTTCATAGGGTCGATGAGGGCAGGCTCGACCATTCGCCTTGGGATGAACTATTTGTTATCCTAAATAGCTTTTAATCGCTCCATAGCGGTATTAGAATATTGACATAATTTCACTATTTCGAAATAGTGAAATTATCACTTGAATGTACCATGATGGTGAGGTCCATTTCCGCATTACGGTAATTACCATAATCAGGACATGGAAAATGAGGGTCGAGTCTTTAATTTTTCCCCACGAAATGCACTAAATAATCGGTCTTCGGTCTGCGGTTATACCTCAAAGTTTATTCTTTTTCTTTGCTACCGGACACGGATAACAGACGCTAACTTGAGGTCAGGGGTTGATTTCTGTGCGCCAAAGTATAGGGAAAAAGAATCTGGGGTCAGGTCTTTAATTTTAAATATTGTCGAAGACTCTGCGAGGGGTTGGGCACTAATCTCTTTTTAATCTGTTGTCCAGCTTAATCAAATAATTTTTTTCTTGACTTTTGCGGTGTTTTATGTTACACTTATAGGTGTAAATTTCAACACCAGGAGGGAAATTGATTTCCATAACATCTAAAATTGCTCAGTCACTTCTCGCATTCTATTTTTTGCATGAAGACGAGAGTCTTTATGTTAATGAGCTGGTGCGTCGTCTGGAGCTGGATAAACGAAACCTCGTAAAAAAGCTAACTGAATTTGAAAGGGAGGGAATTTTCAAAAGCGAAATAATTGGTAACCAAAAATATTATTCTCTGAACAAGAAATATCCACTTTATAAGGAATACAAAAGAATTGTTCTGAAAACAATTGGAATTGAAAAACAATTAAAAACCGCTCTGAGTGATATAAAAGGCATCAAGCGGGCTTTCGTTTATGGTTCATATGCAGAGGATAGAATGGATGCCTTCAGCGATATTGACATCATTGTAATTGGTAACCACAGCACTGTGTTGCTTCATAAGAAAATTGCTCAGTTACAGAAATTGACAGATCGAGAAATAAATGTCATCAGTATAAGTCAGGAGGAATTTGATGCCAAAGTAGAGAATGAAGACCCGTTTATAACCGGTATTTTGGGAAAGAAAAGAATTGAGATAATATGACGAGATTCGAGAAAAGATATTTTGTCAAGTTTGATTTCTCTGATAAACAATTAGGTCAATATCTCACTAATGCCCTACGAGACCTTGAAATCGCTCTGGAAAATGAACGTCCCGAAGTAAAATTCAATTATAGTTATACTGCATTGATAAAGGGAGGTATTGCCTTGATAGCAAGAATCGGAAAGGTTAAGGCAAGAAGTATTCCAGGTCATCACATTAAGATTATTGAAAAAATGAGTGAGATATTGCAAGACGAAACTATCAAGGAAGTCGCTAATTCAATGCGAATGAAAAGAAACATAGATCTCTACAGTGGTGGAATCTTCGTTTCAGATAAAGAGAGCAAAGACTTTTATAACTTCACAGAAAAGGTATTACTTAGAATAAAAAAAACGATTGAAAGAAACAAAGCAAAAGAAAGTTTTTGAAAATCAGTGCAAATCACAGATTACAGGTTATAGATTATAGATTGCGGTTATTGGGGTCGGGTCTTTGATTTAAATTTTGCCCACGGGAAAAAGAATCTGGGATCAAAGAATCTGGGATCGGGTCTTTGATTTTAAATTTTGTCGAAGACTCTGTGAGAGGTCGGGGACTGATTTCTCTTTGATAAGGGAAGGGGAATCAACGATTAAAATTAATGTAAGAATTTTTTTTCACGGTACAAATAAAAAAAGAAAAGGATATCTGAACCTGTTCGGATAAAAGACTTTATCTGAAATTTAGCATTATGTATGTCTAAGATGAATAAAATATTTCAGTTGTATGTATTATTTAGTATGCTTTCACTACCATTTTCTACAAGCACCCCAGATAAAAATACCGTACCAAATCAAGATGATGCTTGGAAAGATTTAGAAGTTTATCCAATTAAAAAAAACCGAGTCTTTAAAGCTTTTGAAGTAAGTACCAAGCCCCTCTTTCTTGTAGGAACGAAGAAAGATATCGTCTCTCAAGTTGAAGAAGAATTATCCAAGTCGTTAGCCTCCAGAAAGAATGAGCAAAAATTACGCACATATTCGACTTCGGATACCCTTTTTGTGTTTTGCCTTTTTGGATGGAGTGGGGGTTCACTTGACGAAATGCGACGAATCAAAATCACCAAGGCTTGTATTAAAGAACGAGATGTGCACATTCATATTGATTACCCGACTTTTGAATATAGCGAGCCTATGATAGAAATATGTAACGTGGTGTTTGTTGGTCGTCAAATCCCCTTGGGCAAATTGTTGCCTGGTAAGTATACCGTCTCTTTCTATAGTACCTATAGACACATACGGGTTGATGTTAGTGAACGTCCATGGGAAAGCGAACTCGTAACAGAGAGGGGAGACATATTGGAAAGAAAAATAGAGTTCCGAGTAGATAAAATTCCAACAAGTAGTAAAAAGAACTTGGGGTCGGGTCTTTAATTTTAA
>DFBT01000006.1:0-13738 GCA_002366725.1 Caldifarciminota bacterium UBA3073 | reverse complement strand
CAGTAGGCAAGCCTTTGGCGGGACGGGTCTGGGTAATAAAATATAAAAGGGGGTTGTATGATAAAATTTCTAACATTTCTTGCTTTTACACTGATTTTAACTCCCCTTAAAAACCAGGGAGAGGAGACAAAAGATTCTCTATCTATAGGGAAAGCAATTATATCATCTTATACTGCCCCGCTCAAGGTGACACACATATCACCCGTGGGTTCTACCGAAGGTATCCGCGAATCCTTTAAAATACTCGTGGGATTCAATCAACCCATGACCTCGCTTCGGGCAGTACCGAGGGAAGAGACAGAAGGGCCTCTGGAAATCGACCCACCGGTTTCGGGCAAATACAGATGGTTGGGTACAAAAACTCTTGCATTCATACCTTACGATACTCTCGCGCCTGCCACAGAATTTAAAGTTACTTTAAATAAGAGCAAAATTCAATCCCTTACGGGAATGAGGTTGGAGAGAGATACCTCATGGACATTCGAAACCGTGCGACCTCTCTTTTTAAAGTCCTATCCACGCCATCGAGAAAATTTTGTGGACTGCGAGGGAACAATTTACCTTTACTTTAACCTCGAAATGTCTCCAGATAAAGTTAATGACGAGATCCAGATTATTGCGACCCACGGTAAACCATCAAAATCATGTGGCTACATAGAACCCGTACATCCTAAATACGGAAAGGAGATTATACCATTCCGCGTTAGAAATCTGGAAGATTCTGAGAAAGAAAGGACTCCTTTGAGATATTGGGAAAATGAACGCACATTGGTTCTCGAACCACCAATTGACTTGCCGGTTGAGTCACAGATAGATGTTTACCTCTATCCAGGATTAACAGCAAAGCATGGAAACTTAGGACTGGGCTCAGAAAAAGTCATAACCTTCAATACTTATAATGTATTCAGATTAATAAGCTATCCAATAGAAATTACGGCAAGTGATGCGCTTTGGTTGTTTTTCTCGAATCCAGTATCAACAAGTGAACTTATAGAAAATATTGAGATCGAACCCGAAGTTGAAATCCCTGATAGATATCGTGGACACAAATGGAGTGCCAACCGTATCTGGCTCGATCTGCCATTCAAACCACATTCAGAATATAAAATAACGATAAGCGGAAGATTGAAAGATAAATTTGACAACTACCTGGACAAAGATTACGAGTTCATCCTGAAGGTTAATGATTATGAACCATATATAGAGATTCCCACCGGAGTAAACATCGTAGAATCACGGGGCAGTTTACGGTATCCCGTTACCTTCCTGAATGTGGATAGCGTCTATCTCGAGCTTGCCAGGATAGAGTGCGATAATGCGGTACCTTTTATAAAAGAAGTTAACTTCTCGCCACGCAAAAAATATGTGCCCACCGAACTTTTTGATATTAGAAAATATTGGAAGGTTAATACCTACAAGAATTATAGGAATAAAAGGACCGTATTACCCATTGAATTAAAAGACATACTCGAAGGGGATACCGGACTCGTCTTTATCCAACTTGACGACCTCGGACAAACGCCTCGTACTCACTGGAATAGATATATGAAGGCTTTTTTGATGGTAAGTGATGTGGGCGTAACCTGGAAGTACTCCCCCGAGAATAACCTTGTATGGGTTACATCACTCAATTCTACCGAACCATTGAAAGGTGTAAACATCCAGTTGAGAGATGGAGGTAATAAAATTCTATGGAGAGGACAATCCAATGAAAACGGGTTGTGTGAATTCCCGGGATGGGCAAAGTTCATGCCGAAGAAATACGATGTAAAAGATCGGTATTACGGTGCCCCCGAGCTGTGGCTCACACTCCAAAATGGAGGCAGTGCGGTATTCTCAAACTTGTGGAACTTCGGTATAGAACCCTGGCGATTTAATATCTGGTACAGGTGGAATATTAAAGGAGAAGAGTATGGGGCATATATTTTTACCGAAAAGGGGCTGTACAGAGCGGGCGAAACCGTTCACATCAAGGGAATAATGAGAAAGAAACGCGGTGGAATGTGGATTTTACCGGATATCGACAGTATCCCAATTAGGATTAAAAATTCACGGGGCGAAGACATTTTTGTAGACACATTAAAATTGAATTCATACGGTAGCTTTTTTAAAGATTTGCCGCTGTCGGAAGATGCACCAACGGGTCTCTACCTTATAAAGGTGAGTTTGCCGGAAAAGAATATCTATTTTACCAATCATTTCAGGGTAGAGGCTTACAGACCAGCGGAGTTTGAGGTTAAGGTCTCTGCAGAAAGGGATACATTTATCGTTGATGAAGGATTTTGGGCAGAGGCAAGCGGCAAATATCTTTTCGGTATGCCAATGAAAGATGCACCGGTGAGCTGGAATTTGAGAAAAAGGAACTATCGTTTAAGATATTCACAATATGAGGCTTATACATTTGGTAAATACGAAGTGGAGAGGGATAGAAAGATAATATCTTCGGGCAAAGGAAATTTGAATGACGACGGTCTATTCTCCGCCCGTGCAAAGCTCAGTTCAAAGGATATAAAAGCTCCCTCCAAGATTACTTTCGAAGCCACCGTGACAGCGTCCAATAAGAGGACTGTTTCGGGCAGGCAAAACTGGATTGCTTTGCCGGCAAATTTGTTACTCGGTTTAAAGACATCGGAATATCTATATATTCTCGGCGACACCGTAAAGACTTCCATGATTGCCATCAAACCCTCGGGAGAAAAAGTAACCGGTGTGAATGTGTCGATAAGAGTAATCAGGATGGAATGGCGCTCTATTAAAAAGGCTCGTTTTGGCAGAAGATACGAATGGGTTTCCGAGAACATTGAAATCGAGAAGAGTTATAAACAGGTAAATAGCAGCGGTGATTCCACCCTTATTCGCTTCGTGCCAGACGAACCAGGGTATTACAGCATAATTGCCAGCGCAAAGGATGAAAGGAGCAGGAAAACATCAACAAAGATTTACTTCTATGTAACGGGTCGGGGATTTGCAGGGTGGGAGATGCGAGATGACGATATCATAGAGCTTGTACCCGATAAGGAGGTATATGAAGTCGGTGATACGGCGAGAATACTTGTAAAGTCACCATATGACTCGACAAACGCACTCGTAACCATGGAGAGGGAGCTCGTTCTGAACAAATTTATTACGAAAATACGCGGTAATGCCGATTACATCGAAATCCCAATAGATTCTACTTGCCTACCCAATATATATGTGGGTGTAACACTAATACGGGGAAGAGTTAAGGAGCTGGCTTGGGATGCAAAGAAGGAGACAGACCTTGGAAAACCACAATTTAAAATAGGATATGCCAATCTGAAGGTGGATGCAAAGGAGAAACACCTCGCTGTTAGTGTATGGTCTGAAGAGGAAGAATACCGACCGGGCGACAGTGTGACCGTGAACTTTACTGTCGATAATTACAAAGGAGAACCAGTCGATTCAGCAGAACTGGCTCTGTTTGTTGTGGATCTGGGTGTTTTAAATCTCATAGATTTCAAAACGCCCGAACCATTCGATTACTTTTACGGCATGAGGCCCCTCTCGGTAAGAACTGTGGAGTCGCGTCTACACATAATAGGTGAGAGAAATTACGGGGAGAAAGGGGAGGAACACGGAGGCGGAGGAGGACTCAAGGGAATCTCTTATCGGGAAAAGTTCATAACAACTGCTTATTATGAAGCCTGCATTTTAACCGATGAATCCGGTAAGGGAAGCGCAACTTTCATATTACCCGACAATTTAACGAAGTTTCGAATCATGGCAGTGGCACAGACAAAAAATTCTCAATTTGGTTCCGCTGAATCGCACCTTACGGTTAATCTGCCGTTTATCCTGACTCCCTCATTGCCGAGATTTGCACGAGTGGATGATGAGTTTGAGGCGGGAATAGTAGTTCACAACCGAACCGACAAGAGCAGTATAGCAAGTATAGAATGCGAAGCAGAGGGCATCAAACTCATCGGAGAAAATAGTCACGAATTTATGATTTCACCGAACGAGAGCAAAGAGGCTCTATTCAAATTTAAGGCAGAGCGAGAGGGCGAAGCCGCATTCAAATTTAACGGCAGGATGGGCAAGGAAGAGGATGCGCTGAAGGTTACACTTCCCGTTAAAAATCCCCCATTCAACGAGGCGGTGGCTACTTTCTCCGCTATCGATGATTCGATAATTGAGAGCATCTATGCGCCCTCTAACACCTTCGAAAATTTGGGAGAACTTGAGATACTTCTGTCATCCTCGATACTGGCTGGAATGGAGAATGGGATAAAGTTTTTACTGGATTTTCCTTACGAATGTCTTGAGCAGAGATTGTCAAAAATATTTCCCCTCATAGTGGGTGAAGATATTATCAACGATTTCAAACTTGCTCCGATAACAGGACAGACGCTACGAGACACTGTACAAGGGGTACTTGATGAGGTGGGAGAATATCAAGTTAAAAGTGGGGGGTTTGTCTATTATAAAGATGGACTTTATCCTGCCCCCTATCTGTCCGCCTATACGATGTATGTATTGAAAAGGGCAAAGGACAACGGATATTTAATAGATTCTGATGTAACCATCAGGGGAAAAAGGTATCTACGGAATATTTTACGATTAGATAAAGTGGATTGGAATTATCCCTACAACGAGTACGCCAAATTGACTTCAAAGGCGTTCTGTCTCTATGTACTCGCCCTCTGGGATGACTATGATAAGGCATACGCCTCACGCCTCTTTGAACACAGGGAACAGCTTTCCGTTTTCGGTAAGACATTACTACTCAAGGCGGGTAGAGAGCTGGGTATGGGTAACGAATTTGAGACCGAGCTATCTCGAATCATTCTAAATAAGGCAAAGTTATCGCCCACCACAGCACATTTCGAAGAGAGTGAAAATAGAGGCTGGACCTTCCCGTCACCGGGGAAAGTTACGGCATTTGTGGTACAGGCTTTTACGGAGCTGGATATGTCTTTTCCATACAAGGACATGGCAATTAAGTGGTTGGTGGAAGAAAGAGCCAGAAAAGCAAGACCTACCACGCACGAGAATGCGTTTGTGTTTGATGCATTTCAAACCTATTACAGGAAATACGAGAGGGAAGAGCCCGATTTTACAGCGAAAATCGTGCTGAGTGAAAGGGAGATTGTAAATCAACTCTTTAAGGGAAGGACAAACAGACCGCCAGTGCGATTCTCTGTACCTCTCGATTCCATTCCCAGTGATACCACCATCCCCATCAGGATATCTAAACTCGGCGAAGGCAGGCTTTACTATGTGCTCAGGATGATTTACGCCCTCAAAGAAAGTCCAATCGCTTTCGATGAAGGATTTTATGTGTGGAAAGAGATATTGACATTGGACGATAGGAAGGTTGAAAAGTTCAAACGCGGAAAACTTTACAAAGTGATACTGCATGTGGGGGTGCCGGAGACGAGAATTTTCGGCATAGTGGATGATCCGTTGCCCGCGGGATTTGAGGTGGTGAATCCCCATTTTGTTACAGAATCGGAAGAAACGAGGCAGGAATACCGAGAAGCGAGACGCAAGAGGAAGAGACATTGGTGGGGCAGCTTTGACCACCAGGAGGTCTATGACGATAAGGTTATACTTGTTGGAAAACACATGTTCCCCGATGAACACACCTGGATATACTTTGTAAAAGCAACCACTTCGGGGAAATTCCTGTTACCTGCCACGAAAGCCGAAGAGATGTATTCACCGGAGGTATTTGGCTCAACTTCTCAAAAATTTATCGTTATAGAATGAAAAAGGTAAAGAAAATATATATTCCACTTTACATTCTGTGCCTGGGGCTGGTCGCGTTTTTCGTTATGCCGCTCGATAGAGAAAGGTTATATCCAACAGATTTTTGTTCTTACCTGATAGTTGATCGTAACGGTGAGACCTTGAGAGAGGTACTGTCGAAAGATTATACGACAAGCATATGGACACCGCTCGATAATATGTCAGAATGGGTTATCAAAGCCACCATCGCACACGAGGACAAGAGATTTTGGATTCATCCCGGGGTCGATGTCATTGCACTCACCAGGGCACTCGTGAACAATATAAAGGCGGGTAGAATTGTATCCGGCGGCTCAACCATAACGATGCAGGCAGCGAAAATGGCGCTCAACTTCAAGAATAGAAACATAATTACCAAGCTGTACGAGATGTTATATGCGTTGAAGCTGGAATTATACTTAAAGAAGAAAGATATTCTTGAAATCTATCTTAATCGTGCACCCTACGGATTTCAGAACTTCGGCATCGCCGCCGCCGCCAAATTTTATCAGAATAAACCCGCAAGTCATATATCACTTGGTGAGGCGAGTCTCCTTGCGGTGATACCAAAATCTCCCTCAAAATTGAACCCTTATACAAGCCCTCACAGGGCAATAAAAGAGAGGGATAAGATTTTGAAGCTATTGCTGTCACAGAAAGTGATAGATTCGCTGAGTTTTTCACTTGCAATGAAGGAGGATTTGCCTTTCATACCACAAGAACTGAATTTCAGGGCACCTCATTTCGTCGATTATATAATCGGGGAGTTGGAGAGGTCGGGAATAGAAAATCCTAAAATCGTCGTAACCACCCTTGACATCAATTTGCAAGAAGAACTGGAGAAACTACTCGTCACCACACTGAAATCCCAGAAGCGATACAATATGAGCCAGGGTGCAATCCTGGTCATGGATGCAGAAACTTCTGAAATACTTGCTATGATTGGTTCAAAGGACTATTTTGAGCCCGAGGCTGGTCAGGTAAATGGATGTTTAGCCAAACGCCAGCCCGGCTCAGCCATTAAACCCTTTACCTATATCCTTGCATTGAATAATGGATTCACAAGTGCGTCAATCTTACCCGATGTCCCCATGGAGTTCCAACTACCCGATGGTTCACGGTTCGCACCAAAAAATTACAGCAAAAGATACAATGGACCCGTATGGTTGAAAGAGGCACTCGGTTCATCATTAAATGTACCCACGGTGTATTTACTCGAAAAAATAGGCGTCGAGCAGCTGTATAATCTGTTGAAGAATTTAAAATTTGAAAGTCTCGATAAGGGCGCAGAATTTTATGGATTATCTCTTACGTTGGGAGCGGGTGAGGTAAGGCTTCTGGAACTGGTAAGGGCGTACAGAGCCATTGCAAAAGGGGGATGCCTTGATATGGAAAGAGCAATTATGAAAGTAGTCGATATCCACAATAATAGGGTAAAGTTAGAAACCACCCAGAAGAAGGCATTGTTCTCGGAGGAGATCGCCTACATCATCACCGATATTCTTTCGGATAATTCGAACAGGATAAAATCATTTGGTGAGGACAACCCCCTGAATCTCCCTTTTCCCTGTGTTGCAAAGACCGGTACATCAAAGGATTATAAAGATAATTGGTGTGTGGGATTCACAAATAAATATATGGTTGGCGTCTGGGTGGGTAATTTCGATGGTTCACCAATGAAGGGGGTCTCGGGAATCTCGGGGGCTGCCCCGCTATTCAGGGATATTATGATAGAACTACATAGAAAGGCGTATCCGCCGGCTTTTGAGGAGCCATCGGCTTTAGTCCATTTGAAAGTATGTGCCCGCTCGGGTGAGATCCCGGGGCCATTATGTACGAATGTGGTTGACGAGATATTTATCCCGGGCACGGAGCCACACGAGACCTGTAATGTATGTACTGAATATAGTGAAAAAATGGCCAGATCTTATCCTTTTTCATATCACCATACCGAACACGACAACTCAACAGATACCGGGCTCAGAGAACCCGGTGGAGGAGATAAGTTATATATCGTCACACCGACGGATGGGGATATTTTCAAAATAGATCCACAGGTCTCCCTGCGGGCTCAGGCGATCATCTTCAATGCGGAAACTGATGGAGCTATAGAGAGGGTGCTTTTCAAACTCGATGGCACAATCCTGACCGAGAAGGAATATCCCTTTAAATATGTTTGGAAACCAATACCAGGTGAACATGTGCTGGAAGTTATACCAGACATACCAAAAACTGGTGAAATTCACAGAATTGTGTTTAGAGTACTCTAAGTTATGACTCTGATATTTTAGTTCTTCGTGTTAGATTACGGGTAATGTCATTTAGAAAAACAGGGAAAGATTTGTAGTCACTCCTAAATTGAATCGAACAGGGTAATAAACTTTTGAACAGGGTAATAAATAGGGTAAGGGATTTAGAATTATGAATCGTGAGATAAGAAGCAACTTTTCAAGGATATATGATCGATATGCCCAAGAACGCGACAAAAGAGGAATCGCCCCCTGGAAAATTCAAGAGCGGAATCGTTTCCTGGCACTACTTAAAGATGAGCGGAAAAAAACTCTATTGGAGATCGGAGCGGGAACGGGAAGGGATGGCAAATTTTTTAACGACAGTGGACTTAAGGTAATCAGTACTGATGTGTCTTCTGAGATGGTCAGGCTGTGTCGGAAGAAGGGACTTGCAGCATCTGTGATGGATTTTTATAACCCGGGATTCCTTGGGGAAAGTTTCGATGCCATCTGGGCTTTAAACTGTTTGCTTCATGTACCCAAGAAAGAGCTCCCCGAGGTATTGAAAGGTCTCCGGGCTGTACTAAAACCAACGGGTTTGTTCTATATGGGAGTATATGGGGGGTCTGAATTTGAAGGAATATGGGAAAATGACTTTTATACACCCAAAAGATTCTTTTCCTTTTACCCCGACGAAAGAATTAAAGAGGTCGTGGCGGGTTTCTTTGAGATTCTGTATTTCAAAACGATTACTTTAGAAAAAGGGGAACCCCATTTTCAATCGATAATATTGCAAAAAAACGGTAACAGAGATAGCGAATAAAATCTCGTAAGACAACGGGAGAGAATTTGTCGGATTTATCTACTTGGCAAATTTTACAAATCGGAGTGAGTTATGAATGCTCTGGGATTTATTTTAATGCTTTTTTCGGGATTTGATTATATTGCAAAGGGCGATCCATCGCTCCAAGGCTCGGGGAAATTTGAATCCTACGATGTCAAAGAGGGGATCGTTACCCTCAGATACGAAAACTTGCTCTCTCAAATGGAAATTGTAAATGATGGAGTCATCCACATCTCCACCTCGTTTTCAAATGAGCTGCCATTGAAGCATTCATATGCGGTGGTCAATAAAAAAACGAACCAAAATATTTCTCTGGAAGAAGAAAAGGACTATTTAAAAATCCATTTTGAGGATAAAGAAATAAGAATAAAAAAGGAATTTTACAGAACGGAGGTCTGCCGCGCCAATGTGCTCATTTGTTCTTTTGATATCAGGCGAGATATAAAAAAGAAAGAATTGAAATTAATAGCCAAATACCATAGAGAACGATTCTTCGGGCTGGGGGAGAAAACGGGGGACTTTGAGTTGACGGGCAGGGAATTCACCATGTATAACTCGGACACTTATAAATACACCTACAACACCGATCCCATCTATGCTTCCATTCCATTCTATATCGCCGTCGACGATGAGTATGAATACGGAGTCTTTTTCGACAGTCCCGCAAAATCCCGATTTAGTTTGAAAAGGGAGAAATATTCTTATAAGGTAGATGATAGGATGCTGGATTTTTACATCTTCACGGGGAATATTAAAAAGCTCATAGGGGATTACACCGACCTCACGGGAAAGCCTTACTTCCCACCTCTCTGGAGCTTTGGATTTCAACAATCCAGGCACTCTTACATCGATCAAGAAGAGGTCCTGGAGATAGCTAACAATTTCAGAAAGTATGATATACCCGTTGACGCCATATATCTTGACATCGGGTTTATGAACAATAACCTGGTTTTCACATATAATCCCCGAGAATTTCCTCGTCCAAAAGATATGGTCGAACATCTAAATTCTATGGGAATAAAAACGGTGGCGATAGTAGACCCGGGAATTAAAGTGGATAGAAATTACGCCGTTTATCGAACGGGGGTCGAGAACGATGTCTTTTGTAAATACGAGAATTGCTATTACGAGGGAGCCGTATGGCCAGGGATATGCCTCTTCCCCGATTTTACAAAAGAATCCACCGTAAAATGGTGGGGCGCTCTATATAAAAATCTCTTGGACCTGGGAATCGAAGGCTTCTGGAACGATATGAATGAACCCAGCGTATTTTCAGAAGCAAACGGAACTATGCCCGATGGTGTGATGATGGACTACAATGGAATCAAGTCAAGCCATAAATACTTGCATAATATCTATGGATTGACAATGGCGAGGGCAACATTTGAGGGGGTTAACGACCTGAGACATAATAAACGAATCTTCCTCCTCACACGCTCGGCTTACTCCGGAATTCAGAGATATGCCTTCCTCTGGACGGGGGATAACACCAGCAACTGGGAGCACCTGCGAATGAATGTTTCTATGGCTCTCAACCTGGGTTTATCGGGCGTTCCCTATGTGGGAGCGGATATAGGCGGTTATACCGGGACTCCATCCGAAGAACTATTTACAAGGTGGATACAGCTGGCAACATTCATTCCATTTATGAGAGACCACACAGAACGGGGTACAAAATTTCAAGAACCTTATGTATTTGAGGAGAACATCGACATCATCAGAAAATACATCAAATTGAGATATAAACTCCTTCCCTACCTCTATACCGAAGTCTATGATACACATTCTACGGGACTTCCCCTTGTAAAGCCACTGTTCATTGAATACGGAAGAAAATATCTGGATATCGATAGAGAATTTTTATTCGGGAGAAATATCCTAATAGCGCCCGTGTTGGAAAGGGGAATAAACCAAATGGAAGTTATCCTGCCCCAAGACATCTGGTACGATTTATGGACTGATAAACCCTACAAATCGGGCAAATACTCTCTGGACATTTCCATTGCTGATATCCCCGTTTTTATAAAGGCGGGAAGCATTATTCCACTATACGATTTTGAGATGAGAAGCACGGCGGACTTAAAAGAGAAAAGGGATTTAACGCTGAAAATTTATCCAGATGGGGATGGAAATGCACGGGGTTTCGTTTATGAAGACGACGGGGAAAGCCTTGATTACCAAAATGGGATGTTCTTAATTACCAAAATTGATTATCGCTCCGAGGGAAATATCGCAGAAATAAAGGTGCAAACAGAAGGAAAATTCAAAGTTGAAAGAAAGATGATCTTTGTACTTCCCGGAAATATCCAGTTCACCCAGATCAACGGAAAAAATTATCAGGTGAGAAACAGAAGGGTGGAGATACAGTCATTCTAAGGAAAAAGAGAAAATATCCCGGAAAGTAGTGTATCACGATGGGAATTGAGGATTTGAACGAAGAAATAAGGAAATGCTGCAAATGTAGATTATCCGAGACCAGGATAAATGCTCTCTGTGGGGAAGGCAACCCAAATGCCAGACTCATGCTCATCGCACAGGCACCAGGAGAAAACGAGGACAGAGATGGAAAAATGTTCATAGGACCCTCCGGAAAGGTTCTGGATGAATTATTGAAAGAGGCGAACATTAAAAGAAAAGAGCTCTATATGACAAATCTCGTAAAGTGTATGCTTCCAAAATACAGGAAACCAAAGCCGGATGAAATTAAGAGCTGCAGCGGGTACCTGGACAGGGAGATAAAATTGATAAATCCAGATGTATTGGTCCCGTTGGGTTATTACGCAACTAAATATATCTTTGAGAAATACGAACTCAACCTTCCACCCAAATCCGGATTTCATGGGGTCTTTGGCAAGCTCTTCTTTAGAGACAACGGGAAAGTATTCCCACTGCAACATCCCGCCGCGCTGTTACATAACATCTCTCTGCGCGAGGTATTGGTGAGAAACTACCGTAAACTCAAGATACTATCTGTTGACTGCAAGTGGTATCAGGTATGCCCTATGAAGAGATTCTACGAGGGAGGAAAATTGGCAAAAGAATTAGTAGAACTGTATTGTAAAGGGGATTGGGAGAGTTGTATTCGTTATCAGATGGAGGAGAAAGGAGAGCCGCATCCGGATTGGATGTTGCCCGATGGAAGTCTCGATGAAAAATTACAAAAGGAGGTTTTATGATAAAAATTACCATTGTCTACGATAACGAAGCGGCGAAAAAGAACCTCAGGGCTGATTGGGGCTTTTCCTGCTTCATAGAGGTGTACGGTAAGAGGATACTCTTCGATACGGGGGCAAACGGCGCCATACTTCTCGATAATATGAAGAAACTCCGTATAAAGCCCGCTAAAATTGGAGAGATTTTTATCTCTCATGCTCACGGGGACCACACCGGTGGACTTTCAGACTTTCTCAAAGTAAACCCGGTTAAGGTATATGTTCCATCATCGTATAATGCACCCCGTAATGCAAAGGAAGTAATTAAAGTAACAGAATCCCTTGAAATCCACGAAAATATCTTCTCGACCGGTGAACTCAGGGGCATAGAACAGTCTCTCGTCGTTAAAACGGAAAAGGGAGTGGTCGTGATCGTGGGATGTTCTCACCCCGGGGTTGGGGATATTCTAAACGCGGCGTCGCAGTTTGGTAAACCTTATGCCCTTATCGGTGGGCTGCATGGATTCAGGGATTTCGATTTACTCGGGGATCTGGAATTTGTCTGTGCTACACACTGCACGCAGTTCAAAGCGGATATAAAATCACACTATCCCGAGAAGTATGTCGACGGAGGAGTGGGTAAAGAAATCGAAATATCATAGTTATACTGTTTTACAATAAGGTTAAAGGAAAAAGGATAAAGGATAAAGTAAATATGAAAGAAGACAAATATATTCCGGGCATCTACAACTATTGTGACAGATGGTGTGAAAGATGTCCACTCAGGCGTAGATGCTTTCTATATGCTAAAGAGCAGAAACGGATCGCAAGACATAAAGCCAGGGGCGAAGACCCCTATGACTGGAAATACATTATTCAGGATGTCAAGGAAAACTTCGATGAAACCCTGAAGTTACTCCATAAATTTGCGGAAGAAAAGGGAATCGACCTCAGTGCATTACCCGAAGAGAAACATAAAGATTATGAGCCCGATGACCATCCCCTTATGAAGGCTGCCAGCGATTACCTCAAAATGGCTCAAAAATTTCTCGAGAAGCTGCGGCAGACAATACAGGCAGAGGGAATCGACCTTGCCAAAACGGTTGAGATTATACCATCTGCTAAAAGTAACATCGGAACGCTCAGGAAAATCGCCGCAAACTACGAAGTTATATGCTGGTATCATACGCTTATACCGGTTAAGATTCACCGTGCACTGCAAAGCAAAATGGAGATCAATAAAGATGAGTTCGCCCAGAGCGATGCGGATGCAAGTGCAAAAATTGCCTATATCGGAATCATGAAATCAATGAATGCCTTAAAGGCCATCTATAACTGGAATGAAGACCTCCAGGACGGCGCATTGGTACTTCTGGTTGCAATCGATAAACTTCGCAGGGGCGTTGATAAAGAGTTTCCCGGTCACCACACCTTCAAACGTCCGGGATTTGATGATTGAAAGAATAATTGGAGGTCCCGCAATATGCGGGAGATCCCGAAGAAAGCGGGACAGATTAACACAGATAGGCTAAAGCATTAATTCTTTGAAATTTTAGACATTGTCCCAAAGTGTTGTGATGAAAATTGTCAGATTATATGATGAGTGTAAAGGTCCTCAGTTATGAACCTATAACTTGGCATGTTGTCTTTATTCTTCATTTCTTTTGCATGCCCCGTGGAATAGATAGCATTCTATTTGGGGAACTCCATGCAATAGGGTATATTCCACAGGGCGGGCCCAAAAGAAACGAAGCTTCGCA
>DFBT01000036.1:34456-34884 GCA_002366725.1 Caldifarciminota bacterium UBA3073 | reverse complement strand
GATGTCGATTTTGAAAAGTACCTCGAGCTTCTCGGGAGATATAAAGAGCGGTATGGTTTCAGGCTCTATCATTATGTCTTGATGAATAATCATATTCATCTGCTGATGGAGACTTCGGGAGAAGGAAGTATCTCGAAGATTATGCAGGGTATTACTCTGGCACACACCTGGTACTACAACAAGAAGCATGGGAGTTGTGGTCATGTATAGCAGAGTAGATTCAAGAGTCCTATAATAGAGAAAGATAGCTATCTATTGGAGTGTGGTAGATACATTGAGCTTAACCCTGTAAGGGCAGAGGTGGTTTTAGAGCCTGGTGAATACAGATGGAGCAGTTACAGATTTTATGCCTATGGAGAGCCCAATGAGTTGGTGGATAGAGATCCTTTGTACGAAACGCTTGGTCAAAATGTAGCAGAGCAAGAGAG
>DFBT01000036.1:34112-34395 GCA_002366725.1 Caldifarciminota bacterium UBA3073 | reverse complement strand
GAAATAGACGCAGGGGACGGCCAAAAAAAATCTCGCTGTAACGACATATAAAATAAGAGGATAGAAAGAACTGACACCAATTTCACAGACACCAATTTCACATGGAATCGTCATGCAAAAAGTAACTATAGGGTTGTTAAAACTACGCAGTAGCAAGCTACTGCCTGCCTACCGCCTATACAGGTCGTATGACAGGCAGGCACTCCAACGGTAGTTGTGATTTGGAGTTTTATCGCCACATTTTACCTGCCAAATTGTCACACCGTATTTTTTTGTTGACAAA
>DFBT01000036.1:21161-34073 GCA_002366725.1 Caldifarciminota bacterium UBA3073 | reverse complement strand
ATGTGGCAATGCTGGGTAATATTTTATATGGGCGTATGGATTCTTGCTTCGGGATTTCTGTTCGGCGGAAGCATGAGATCCTCTAACATAGTGTTTGGGGGACTGATTGCGCTCTTTTCCTTCTGGGTGGGAATGAAGGCAAGAAATAGATAATGCAAACATTTACTCAAATACTGATTCAACTTGCGATTCTCTTTTTCTCCATTATCGTGCACGAGGTTTCACATGGGTATGCGGCGCTCAGAAGTGGCGATCCCACGGCAAAGTTCTCCGGAAGACTGACCCTCAATCCACTTCCCCACATTGATATTTTTGGGACCATAATTCTGCCGTTAGTCCTTCTTTTAACGACAAGGGGGCGCATGGTCTTAGGATGGGCAAAACCTGTTCCCATAAATCCATATAACTTTAGAGAGCCAAAAAGAGATATAATGCTTGTGGGAGCAGCCGGGCCTGCTGCCAACATTGGGCTCGCTATCATCTTCTCTATTATATTGAGAATCTTTCCAGAGTCCGGTTTTTTTGGGCAAGTCCTCAGTTTTGCGGTTTTCATAAATCTTCTTCTGGCAATTTTTAATCTCGTTCCCATTCCTCCATTAGATGGTTCAAGAATTTTACAGGGTTTTCTCCCACCGGATGCTCGTGAGAAATATATGAGGATAGAACCCTTTGGTTTTATCATCATCTTCTTTCTTCTTTTTATCGGGCTCTTTGGGAGGATTCTCATTCCCCTAACTCTCTTCTTCTTTCATATCTTTACCGGTCTCCCGTTCAGATTATAATCATGACAGGACTTTTGCAAATTTTAACCACGAGATAACACAGAATGAACATCGATAGACTTGACTTTAAAAACCAAAGGAAACAATTGAAGAAAAAAGGTGAACACAAACAAAAAATCTTGTGAATCTCTTGTGTAATCTTGTGGTTTCTCAAGAACATAGAACCCTCATTATGAAAAACAAAATGGGCTTTGTTTTTTTCTCTGTTCTTCTGATTGGGGGATGTGCAAAGAAAGGTGCTCCCACCTCTCCCGATAGAACGCCTCCATTCTTGTCTTCTGTTGAGGTAGTCGATCGCGAGCACATAGAGATAACATTCGATGAGAATATCGAAATACCAGCCGCCGAAAGCCTCTCAAATATCACGGTGGACGGACTTCAAATTCTCGCCTCTGTGGCGAGTAAGAAGAAAATCATTCTCACCACCGATGATATGGACACGGTGGAGTATAAAATTAAATTGCTTAATATCAGGGACCTCTCGGGAAACGGAAAGGATGAATATAAAACCAAATTCAGGGGAACATTGCGGGTAGATACGATGCCGCCCGCTATTGTGAGGTCTCCATCCCCAATTGTCAGAAATACACCGCCGGATACGAGTCTCACAATAAAATTCACCGAACAGATAGAAAATTCACACATCTACATCATGCCGGAGACGAAGGTGTCTTATAACTGGAATGGGGTTAAGACCGAGGTCGAAATCAAAATCTCTGCGATAGATACATTAACTGTCTATCATATCTACGGTATTTTCTGGGACGGTGCGGGAAACTCCAGGAAGGTCGACATCAGTCTTTCCAGGGAGAAAAATCTCCCACTCATTTGGTTGAAGGGTACTACAGAGGATTCAACTGTCCTGCTCATGACCAAAAACGGAGGGTTCGCCCAGTTTACCTTGTCTGACAGCACGGGCAATTTTATCTTTCAGAATCTCTATTCCGGTGAATACACCCTGTTCGGTAAAAGTAAAAAGGCGTATCTCTCCTCGGGCGCACTTACACTTTCTCTCCCAAAAGATGCGGTGGAATTGTACACCATAGACGAAGTGAAGATGGATGTAAAATTGATACAGACCTTAAACTTATTTTATACAGTTTACCTCGGTGATACCAGATGATGGCTCCCGTTGAACTACTTCTCATATCTTCATTTGCCGAAGTCATGGAACGGATACTCCAATCGGGACTCAAGGGCACCATCACGGTATTTTTAATATCGATGTTACCGGTATCTGAATTGAGAGGCGCCATTCCAGTAGCAATTCACACATTCAAGATGTCAATTCCCAAAAGTTACATGATATCGGTGATCGGCAATCTGATCCCACCCGTTCTAATTCTGCTATTTCTCGGTCCATTCTCAAGGTTTCTATCAAAATGGAGGCCGTTCGAGAAGTTCTTCAACTGGCTATTCTCCCATACGAAATCACGCTCCGCACTCGTCGAAAAATACAAGACCCTCGGCCTCGCAATCTTTGTTGCAATACCATTGCCAATAACGGGCGCCTGGACTGGCTCAATAGCTGCGTTCCTCCTGGGTATGGACCTCAAACACGCGATGACCGGTGTGCTATTTGGTGTATTGACTGCCGGCGTTATCGTGACTTTAATATCCTGTCTCTCTTTGACGGGGGTCATAATCGGAATAATTCTCCTCCTCTCGATAGGGGGAGTGGGATTCATATTACAAAGAAAGGGCAGTAGATGATTTTTTCTTGACTTTTGCCCTTTTTTGTGTTATAATATTTCTTCTATGGATAAGACAACTGTCCTTGCCATAATACTTATCATCATAGTCCTGGTGTTCTGGAACATCTTTATGGTGCGGAGGGTGAAACCCACGCCTCCGGCGGCAGAGGTGGAAACAGCGGATACCACTGTAGTTGAGGAGAAGGAGCCGATAATCGAGAAAGAAAAAATTCTCACCGTGACCGCCAAACTTGATACCATAGAGACTCCTTTGGTCTCTGCGGTATTCTCAAATGTTGGTGGAAGTGTCGTAAAATATACACTGAAAAAATACAAGCACCATAGTGATGGCTTCGTTCAACTCGTTCCTACCGGACGGGAGTGTATTACCGATATAATAATGATAGATGGTAAGTCCTATAACCTGAAAGATTCTGTTTACACTCTCAAGGAGAGAACCGAGAATTCCATTACTTACACACTTTTATTGGATGAGGACAGAGAGATAGTAAAGAAATACACATTTTCCTATACAGATTATGCCGCCTTGCTCTCTCTGAATCTTCCCGATCTCGAGAGCTATACCGTTGCCTGGGATGGTGGACTCCTCTTTACAGAAAAAAATCAGCAAGAGGAATTGAGATATTTTTCGGCGGTTGCACTCACGGAGGGTGGACTCATATCCACTTCCCTATCCTCGCTCCCCTATGCGGGCGAGAAGATTCCCTCTGTGGCGGTAAAATGGGCGGGAATTAAAAATAAATACTTTCTCGCCTCCATAATTCCAGAGAAAGTTGAGACAAGAGGTATCAAGATAAGGAGATTCAGTAAATCTCCCCCACGTGGGGGAGGTTGCATTCCCGGAGGTAGGGGATGCAGTCCCACCGGGGGGAAAACCATCAACCCGGATGATGTCAGGATGGGGGTACATCTCACCACGAGGCCCCAATCCACACTGGAATTTTTACTGTTTATCGGTCCACTCGATTATAGACTCCTCTCGTCATACAAGGTGGGACTTGAAGATGCCTGTTATATGGGATGGAAATTTATAAAACCCATATCCCGCGGTATACTATTTGTAATCATGTTCTTTGGTCGTTTTATTCCGAATTACGGATTGGTTGTCATCATATTTGCTCTCTTAATAACGATGATATTCTATCCAATAACATCATTCAACCAGAAAACCATGAAGAAGACGGCGGAACTTCAGCCAAAACTCCGGGCACTTCAGAAAAAGCACGCGAAAGATCCGCAGAGACTCAACAAGGCGACCATGGAACTTTATAGAAAATCCGGGGTCAATCCGATGAGCGGTTGCTTACCATTGGTAATACAGATGCCCATATTCTTTGCGCTTTATGCCATACTCCAGACCACGATAAACCTCAGGGGAGCAGAGTTTGTGGGCTGGATAAAGGATCTTTCACAGCCCGATCCTTATTTTGTCTTGCCCATCCTTATGGGAATAACGATGTTTCTTCAGCAAAAGATTATGGGAACGCAAGCGACCCAGGGAGAGAGTCAGCGGATGTTAACCTATATGATGCCAATATTCCTTACATTCATATTTCTCTCTCTCCCCTCGGGAATTGTTCTTTACTGGTTATCTTATAATGTCTTTAACATAGCACAGTTGTTCTATCTAAAACGAAAGGCACAACCCGCAACGCAGCAAATTACGAATCGCAGTTCATGAGATTTTTGGACGCAGGGAAAAAATGGGGTAATGGGATAGTGGGGTGATGGATTTCAGATTGGAGATTTTAGATTACCGATCACCAGTATTATACGAGCTTCGTGACTTGGTGTCTTCCTGCCTACCGGGAGACAGGTGTAGTTGGGCTTTTAATTTTGATATTTGATTTTTGATATTTAATTTTTTTATTGGGGGTTTTATGGAAGAGAAACCAAAAGGTCACAGGATACAGATAGAACTTCCCGAAGACGCTGCACAGGGAATATACTCTAACCTCGTGATCGTGAGCCATTCCCCATCTGAATTTGTACTTGACTTCACAAGGGTGCTGCCCGGTCTGAAAAAGGCAAAGGTTTACTCACGGATAATCCTCTCACCAAAACACGCCAAATTTTTGTTAAAAACATTAAGTGACAATATAGAAAAATTTGAGGGAAAGTTCGGTAAGATAAAGATAGACGAAACAACGAAGAAAGAGATAGGATTTTAAAGAAAAAACTTAGACATTAGACATTTTGGCACTAGATATTTATTAGACATTTGGCATTAGAAATTAGACATTGATAGGACAACCAAGATCTTCGGTCTGAATTACAATCTGTGTTTATCCGTGATTATCCCTGCCTACCGCCTATATCCATACGGATCCTGAGGACAGGTCGTATGACAGGCAGGCGTGGTTAATGCATGCTCTGGGATAATCTTACCGTGAGGTGGTTATGGACCTGAACTTGGTAAAAAAATTGATAAATCTCGTGGAGAAACACGATATTCAGGAACTGGAGGTACAAGAGGGCGAACTCAAGGTACGCATAACCAAAAGCAAAGTACAAGAGTTTATGCCGGGTGCTATACAGTTTTCTCCTCCCCAGAAGCCAGAAACAGCACCCGTTTTAGAGGAACGAAAAGAGACAACCAATCTCGCACCGATTAAGGCTCCAATGGTTGGAACATTTTACAGAGCTCCCGCACCGGATGCCCCACCTTATGTGGGGGTAGGAGATACGGTAACCCCCGGAAAGGTAGTGTGTATAATAGAAGCAATGAAGGTGATGAATGAGATAGAGTCAGAAATTTCTGGCAAGATAGTAAAGGTGCTCGTGGAAAATGAGAAACCGGTCGAGTTCGGGCAGGAACTGTTTCTCGTGGAAGCAATTTGAAAATTAGTCCATCATCCCCATATCTGTATTTGTTCGTTTGTCTCATGTGTTCGTTTTTTAAAATTAGTCATTTACAGATTAATCCAAAAGGGGGTGTAGATATGGCGAAAAGACTGATAACAGGGATGATGGCGGGAATTGTATTCCTTGTATCTTTGCCACTCTATGGTGCTGCCTCGCAGGCGGGTGCCATATTTCTGGCAATCTATCCGGGTGCAAGACCCAACGGAATGGGGACATGTTTCACCGCAATTGCAGACGATGCTATGGCGACCTACTACAATGACGCGGGTATGGCATTTCAAGATGAAACTGATATTACCTTTATGCACGCAAACTGGCTTCCCGGCCTATATCCCGACATGTACTACGAATATGTGGGGGGATTCCACGAGTTCCCGGGAATAGGAAAAATTGGGGCCAATTTTATCTATCTCACCACTGGAACGACGGAGGCGATAGACCAATACGGTAACCCAATTCCCGGAGGTGTCTTCTCGAGTTTTGACCTTGCAGTTAAACTCTCTTACGCCACAAAGTTGTACGAAGACCTCTCAATAGGGGTGGGTGGGAAGTTCATTTACAGTTATCTCGTTCCAAGATGGATTATAGAAAGAATATGGGGAATGGAACAAAAGGGTGGAGGGACGGGCACATCGTGGGCTATCGACCTGTCCGTTCTCTATAAAACTTACTTTGATGGGTTGAACATTGGCGCATCACTCCAAAACCTCGGCCCAAATATAAGTTATCTGGAATCTGGAGAATCGGATCCCCTTCCCCGCACACTCAGACTGGGCGTGGCATATTCACCCATCCGTACACAGAGAAACAAACTCACCATAACATCTGAAATAACGAAAATACTGGTGGGAGTTACGAGGGTCGTGGAAGACGAGTGGAAAGATACCTGGAAGGGTGTCGGCATAGAATACACACTCTCCGAATTTCTTTCTGTAAGGGGTGGATATTTCTGGGATACAGTCGGAGAAAGGGTTGGACCGACTTTTGGCGGTGGGATAAGGTTCGCAAATTTTGAGTTCGATATCGGGGTTGACTCCGCGATATACGACTTTCCAACTGATAATTACAGATTTTCACTGTACTATTCTATTAAGCCCAATTCTTCCACCGATTAATCTCTGTTTCTATGGACGGCTTTCTTGTGGTTAATAAACCAGTTTCATGGAGTTCTTTTGACATCGTAAAACTAACAAGAAACACCACGGGAATAAAGAAAATTGGCCACACGGGAACGCTCGACAAAGAGGCATCGGGTCTCTTAATTCTTTGTCTGGGAAAGGCTACCAAACTTGTCGAAGAGTTCATGGATAAGGAGAAGGAATACTGGGTGGAGGGAAAACTCGGCGAGAAGACTGATACAGACGATGCATCGGGAAAGGTGATAGAGAGAAGCGTAGTCAGAGATATACCCTTGAGTGACTTCAAACGGGTAATTGGGGAATTCGTGGGTGAGATATATCAGACCCCGCCGATGTATTCTGCAATAAAGGTTGGCGGCAAAAGACTCTACAAAATTGCACGAAGCGGAAGGACAGTAGAGAGAAAATCAAGAAAGGTCTCCGTAAAAAGTATAGACATCCTCTCCTACTCTTTTCCATATTTTCGACTCGGGGTAGTTTGCGGAAGGGGTTTTTATGTACGGGCGCTGGTAAGAGATATTGGAGACAGGCTCGGTGTTGGAGCCCATACAAGGAGGCTTGTGAGGACAAGGATGGGAGAATATACATTCCACGATGCCCTCACAGTAGACGAATTGAGAGATAGAGAGAAAATTATTTCAAGATGCATCCCACTAACCCCAATTCAAAAATCAAAAATTAAAATGTAAAATTATCCGTCTCAAGATCCGTATGGACAGGTCACAGACTCGTATGAGATCCGTATGGACAAATCAAAAATCAAATATGCGACGATATTTCTCGGTGTATTGGGGCACAAAGACATTTTTACATTTTAATATGTCCCGCCATAGCGGGATCCCGCCAACGGCGGTGATATTTTTGATATTTGATTTTTAATATTTACATTTCATTTGAGTGGTCATGCAGGTCTTTACCAATATACAAGAGACAAAGGGGTTATGCGTTAATGCCATTACATGGGCTTCATTTGACGGAGTCCACAGAGGACATTGGAAAATTCTCGCGGCGATGAGAAACAGGGGGAGCCATCTCATAATAACCTTTGAGCCCCATCCACAGGTTGTCCTTTCACGTCGGCCGTTCTGCTGCCTCTGTACACTCGACAAAAAGATTAAACTCATGAGGGACCTCAATATGGAGAATCTTCTCATACTTCCCTTTAACATGACACTCGCCCAGTTCGGACCCGAGGATTTCATTGATTATATACTCAGTTATATCAAGGCAAAGGAGGTAATAGTTGGCGCAAACCATAGGTTCGGTCAAGGTCAAAAGGGTTCTCCAAAGACATTGGCGACCATCGGTGAAAAGAGGGGAATAAAATTGACCGTACTCCCCCTTACAACGATTGATGGTGCCAGAATATCCTCCTCCCGGATCAGAAAGAATATAAAACTCGGCACTGTATGCATTGCCAACAGATTGCTCGGGCGACGGTATTCTGTGAAAGGTAGAGTAATAAAAGGGAGTGGAAGGGGGAAAGAGATCGGTAGACCAACCGCAAACCTGGATATTCCCAAACAAAAATGCATACCTATGGACGGCGTCTATGTCGGGAGGGTCAGACTGGGGAAAAAGAAGTACGACTGCCTGATATCCATAGGCCAAAGACCAACCTTTAAAGACGAAAGTGCGGGGGCTAACAGCGTATTTGAAGTCCATATTCTCGATTTTAATCGGGAAATTACGGGAAGGTTGGTCGAGGTCTACTTTGTGCACTTTCTGCGCAGACATATCATGTTCAACAGCATCGATAAACTGCAGAAGGCAATAGACAAGGACGAGAAGATTGCGAGGAGGACATTAAAAGACAGATTTATACTATAATCAGCATCAAAAAAGAAAGACAATCGGACGTCCCGCCTTTGGCGGGATCCCGAAGAAAGCGGGACAGATTTACGCTAATTACACCGATTATTTTATTCATATTCCAAAGATTTTTGTTTATCTGTGAATATCTGCGTGCATCTGCGTCCTAAAAACCGAAGTTCTGTAGTTATTTTTACAATGCGAGATGGGGAGGAGATATGGAAAAAAATGGAAAACAGAAGATAATGAAGAAATTCCGCATACACAAAAATGATTCAGGCTCACCCGATGTACAGATAGCATTGCTCACACATCAAATAACCACCCTCCAGGAGCACTTTAAAAGACACCCAAAGGATGTCCACTCAAGGGTAGGCCTCATAAAAATGGTGAATAGGAGACGGAAACTCCTAAATTATCTACTTCGAAAAGACAGCAAGCGATATTACACTGTCATAAAAAAATTGGGACTTAGGAAATAATTTAAATATAGAATACAAGGGAGGATCAAAATTATGGAAAAAGAAATAGAGCTGGGCAATAGACAATTATCAATTGCTACCGGAGACATGGCGTTCCAAGCAGATGGTTCCTGCCTGGTAAAATATGGTGATACCGTAGTTCTCTCGACCGCCTGCTTCTCAAGACGGGAATCTGACTTTATGGGTTTCATACCACTCACCTGTGACTACAGGGAAAGAGCCTACGCGGCGGGTAAAATTCCGGGTGGTTTTTTTAAGAGAGAGGGAAGACCAACGGAAAAAGAAATACTATCTTCAAGACTCATGGACAGACCCATCAGACCACTCCTATCTGAACATCTGAGAAGAGAGGTTCAGTTGATAAGCACGGTTCTCTCACAGGATGGAATAAACGACGCAGACATACTGGGAGTCATAGGGGCAAGTCTATCACTTGCAATTTCTCCCATCCCGTTTACGGGCCCCGTTGGTGCGGTGAGAATTGGCAGGCTCAACGGAGAATTCGTCATAAATCCCAGCTTCGGCGAACTGGCAGAATCGGAACTCAATCTGGTTGCCGTGGGTACAAAAAAGGGAATAACAACCATTGAGGCGGGTGCTCATGAACTGAAAGAATCCCTTATAATAGAGGCTCTTCGTCTTGCGGAAGGGGAAATTGAGAAAATTATAGAACTACAAGAGAGAATAATTTCAGTAAATGGCAAGGAAAAAATCTCTCTTTCTCCGGAGAGCTACGACGATATCGAAAAGAAGATAAGAGAAATTGCCCGGGGAAACCTCGAGAAGTTACTTAAGATCCCCGTTAAGAAGGAAAGAAGCGAGAAGATCAACGCGCTCATAACGGAGGTAAAGGAAGAATTCGATGAAGAATATGAAAATATAGTGAATTATCTCTTCGATAAACTGGAATCTGAAATAGTGAGAGAAAATATAAAAAGTGGAATGAGGATAGATGGGAGAAAGTCCGCCGACTTGAGGAATATCACTTGCGAGGTTGGAATCCTTCCCAGAACTCACGGCTCGGCTATATTCCGAAGGGGAGAAACACAGGCTTTATGCACCGTTACACTTGGAACTATGGCAGATGAGCAGAGAATAGAAGCACTTGAGGGGCAGTCTTTTAAATCATTTATGCTTCATTATAACTTTCCGCCATTTTCTGTCGGAGAAGTCAAACGGATGTTCAACCCCGGGAGAAGAGAGATAGGGCACGGAGCGCTTGCAGAGAAGGCCATCTCCACCGTCCTTCCACCGCAAGAGATATTCCCGTACACGATAAGGATTGTATCGGATATTCTCGCCTCCAACGGTTCATCCTCTATGGCAACCGTCTGCGGTGGGGCACTCGCCCTTATGGATGCCGGAGTTCCCCTGAAATGCAATGTTGCGGGAATAGCGATGGGACTTATCGATGATATAATACTGACAGATATAACGGGAGAAGAAGACCACTACGGTGACATGGATTTCAAGGTTGTGGGCACCCTCGACGGAATAACTGCTCTACAACTTGATATAAAGAAAGAGTCGATAGACATCCAAACACTTTCAGATGCTCTCGCAAAGGCAAAGGAAACGAGAATGGAAATACTCAAAGTAATGAACAGTTCCATATCATCCCCCAGAGAAGAGATTTCTCAATATGCCCCCAAATTGAGGGTAATCTCCGTTCCAAAGGAGAAAATTGGTCAGGTTATAGGCCCGGGTGGTAAGGTAATCAGGAATCTCTGTGAAGAGAGTGGAGCAAATATAGAGATAAATGATGAGGGCAAGGTGTTCATCTCCGGAGAGACGAAAGAATCGGTTGAACTCGCCGAAAAACTTGTCAAACAACTCGTAGAGGAAGTAGAGGTTGGGAAGGTGTACCTCGGAACGGTCAAACGCATACTTCCATTCGGCGCATTTGTTGAGATACTACCCGGTAAAGATGGCATGATTCACATATCCCAGCTGGCTCACCACCGTGTGAAATCCGTTGAAGACGAGTTGAAGATCGGCGAAGAGGTCAAATGCAAGGTAATAGGAATAGATGAACAGGGCAGGGTTCAGTTATCAAAGAAAGCAGTTGAATAATATTCAGTTCTTAGTCTGTAATGAACATTCTCCCCGCCGTAAGAAACACGATAAGTTATTACGATCTGATAAAGAAGGGAAATAGCATCCTGGTTGCTTGCTCGGGTGGTGCCGATTCCATTGCCTTGCTTCACATTCTTCTCGAAATTAAAGACGACATTGGAATAGATGACATTCAGGCAGCCCACCTTGACCACTGCATAAGAGAAAATTCCCGGAAAGACGCAGATTTCGTCAAAAATACCTGCAGAAATATTGGTATTCCCTGTATTGTACATTCTGTGGATGTTCCCGGATTTGCGAGAGAAAATTCTCTCTCTCTCGAAGTTGCGGCGAGAAGAATAAGGTACAAATTCCTGACCGAAAAACGGGAGGAACTCCATCTCGATTTGATCGCAACGGGTCACACCCTGAACGATCAGATAGAGACATTCTTCTTGCGGATAGACAGGGGCACGGGACTCAAGGGACTCTCGCTCATCCCGCCGGAGAGAGACAATATCATCCGTCCCCTCATCCGCACATACAGAGATGAAATCCTTCGGTTTCTGAGTTCCCGTTCCATCCCGTACCGGATGGATAAATCCAACCTCGACCTATCTATAAAACGCAATCTCATACGACATAAACTCGTTCCCCACCTACTGGATACACTCCCCGATTTCGGAGAGAGACTCATGCGCCTGCGCGATACCCTTGAGTCCGACGAGGAGGTAATAGAGTCGCTGATAGGCAAGGTATGGGATGATGTGGCGAAAACCGAGTGAGGACTGTAATGGCTTTTAGCATATGAATAAAGTAATCATAAATACGGATAAGCTCGTAAAATACCGCCGTGGGGTCAGAATGCGGGTAGTAAAAAGGGCACTTTTGCTTATGAATACCCCACCTGAAAAGAAGTATGTAGAATACATCCTCTCTCTGCTTGAGGAAAACAAGACGGGGAAGAGGATAGACCTTCGGGGAATTGTTGCACACAGAGACTACGCTAGACTGATTATAGAAAGGACGGTGAATGATTTGAGCCACAACCGCGCTCAACGGACGCTCCCCCTGGAGGGAAAACTCAAATTACCCGACTGTATTATGGAAACAAGGATTGTCCCCGTGAAGCACATCGAGCCCCTAAACGACCTGGTTGGCTCAAAGAACGCAGTCTACTTCGACATAGATAATGTATTGTCTCCGCTCATAATAAGGCACAGAAGAGCGGGCGACATATTCACACCATTTGGATTCCGGGGAAAAAAGAAATTGAAGGATGTATTTATAGACGACAAAATTCCCGCCTACAAAAGAGAACTCATCCCACTTGTTGTGGACCGCAACGATAATATTCTCTGGATTGCGGGATATAGAAGGTCAAACATGGCTCCCATAACAGAAGACACCCGAAAAGTCCTTGTAATTAAACTCCTTCTCCGTGTCTACCGAAATAGAAAGAAAGCAACCAATACCCCCACAACTGCTCCCGCGAAAACCTCGAAGCGAGTATGACCCAGCAACTCCTTAAGTCTATCCTCCCCGACCTTTCTCTTAAATTGAATATCCTCTATGATCCTGTTTAATATCTCAGCCTGTTTTCCCGCAGCTCGTCTGACACCCTGTGCATCGAACATCACTACCAGTGCGAACAACAGCGCCATTGCAAATATTGGAGAGTCGAAGCCAAGGGCCATACCGATCGATGTAGCCATGGCGGCAACACCCGATGAATGTGAACTGGGCATGCCGCCCGTGTCAAGAAACCATCTGAAATCAAATCTCTTGTTCTTTATTATTCCCAGGGTTACCTTGAGACACTGAGCAATCAACCAGGCGAAGAATGTGGCAAGAAATACCTTGTTCTTAAATATTTGAGGGAAAAAATCCATTGTCCCGATGTAATTTAAATCTCTACAGGGTTAAAAATCTTCATATTATATCACAGGAAAGTGAAAATGTCAAGGGAAAAAGCAACCACGGGATTACCCGGTTTCGAGACCTTCCGGGTCGGTGATTAAATTTTTTTCCTTGACATTCGCAAAATGTAGTGATATAATTC
>DFBT01000036.1:220-21141 GCA_002366725.1 Caldifarciminota bacterium UBA3073 | reverse complement strand
ATGTTTATCTGGGCAATTCTGATAATGGGCGCAAGTGGCATCTGCGCGGAGACTTTGCTTTTAAGGGAACTCCTGCTCGTCTTCTACGGCAATGAATTATCCATAGGTATGGTGCTCGCTAACTGGCTACTGTTGGAGTCCATCGGTGCCATATTTATCGGAAGAAGAATTGAATATTCTGGGGAGAGAATAAAAAAGTTTATAAACTGGCAGACCATATTTGCCCTATTCCTCCCACTCTCGATCTTTCTCACCCGTATCTTGAAGGGATACCTCCTCCCCACCCCCGGTGAGAGTCTGGGACTTCTGTCAATCGTGGGATACTCACTTTTCATTCTCGCCCCCGTAAGTATAATCCACGGTGCACTCTTCACATTTGCCTGCAGGATACATGCAGACCGCAAGACCACACAGTCGGAGCGCATAGACAATGCCGCACAACAGATAGGAGATGTTTACATCTACGAGACCGTGGGAACAATTCTCGGGGGTGTGATAATCACCTATCTCCTCATCCCCCATTTCCATTCCCTCCAGATTACACTTGGCATATCGATAATAAATCTCGCAATCTGTGTGCTGCTTAAGAGAAGATATATACTTCCCTTTCCTCTCCTCCTTCTCTTCGGTATTATACTCTTTTCCCCCCTCACATATAAAATGGACAAACTTTCAATCGATAAACAGTGGAAGGGACAGAACATAATCGATTCTGAAAATTCGATCTATGGAAATATACTTGTGAGCGAGAGAGAAAACCAGTATACATTTTTTTCTGATGGTGTCCCCGTTATTACGACACCTGTTCCGGATGTGGCTTCTGAAGAGGAATTCGTTCACATCCCCATGCTTATTCTCCCGCACCCCGAGGATATACTGATTATCGGTGGGGGGGCGGGCGGATATATATACGAAATACTCAAACACCCATCGGTGAAAAGGGTGGATTACTGCGAACTCGACCCCCTCATAATCAGACTTCTGCGTAAATTTCCCACACCACTGACAGAGACCGAACTTAAAAGCGAGAGGGTAAATGTTAACTGTATCGACGGAAGACTCTTCATAGAGAGGACTCCCCTGAAATACGACGCAATTTTCGTGGGTATCGATTCTCCATCCGACCTCCAGACAAACCGTCTCTTCACAAGGGAATTCTTCTCCATCGCCAGATCAAAACTCAAGGATAATGGATTCCTAATCCTCGGCCTGCCCGGTTCTCTCTCCTATCTCTCCCCCGAACTCCGAAAATTGAATGTATCGGTGTTGAATGCAATGAGATCCGTATATACATTTGTAAGAATAGTCCCGGGGGAGATCAATATGTACATCGCATCTTCTCATCATTACACAAATATTGAGGAATCCATTCAAAGGAGATTGATTCAAAGGCAACTCGATTTGAACTTTCTCACACCGCCCTGCATCACTTATAAACTCGACAAACATCGACTAAACTGGTTCAACAAATCGATACAAAAGGTGAACGCAAAAGGAAACTCGGACTATCTTCCATCCTCGGTATTCTATTACCTCGCATACTGGAACACGCAATCATCTCCGTATACGAGCGGCTTCTTTGACAGGTTTGAGGGGATAAGTATATCCACGGTAATGCTGCCACTCTCCATCCTGATTGTAATAATACTCGCTTTCATAACTATCGGAAGTCGAAGGAAACTTGTGACAAGGCTGTCGGGTACTACTGTAACCTTTGCCATTGTTACATCCGGGTTTGCGGGGATGATATTTGACCTCATCATAATATTTACATTCCAGTCACTGTATGGTTATGTCTATCAGATGATAGGACTACTCACGGCGCTGTTTATGGCGGGCACCGGAACCGGTGGATTTATTATTAACCGCAGGCTGAATAGATGCGGTTTAACTACCTTTTTATGCTTAGACCTGTGCGTATTCCTACTCGCCACATCTTTCTCTCTTCTTCTCTCTTCACTCTACTCTCCCCCTCCCTTCCTCTTCTTCCTCCTATCGTTCATCTGTGGTGGCTTCGTTGGCGCACAGTTCCCCCTGGCAAACAAGATATACCTCGAGAGAGCGGGAGACATAAGTAGAACATCGGGGCTACTTTACGGTTGCGACCTTTTGGGTGGGTGGATAGCAGGTATGATCGGGGGAACGGCTCTGTTGCCCATCTTGGGACTTGCCACAACATCTCTCGTTGTGGCTTTGGTTAAACTGAGCAGCCTCTTTCTGCTCGTAGTATTCTATGTAGTAAACAGGATAGCCAAAATCAAACATTAAAAATCAAAATTACCTGCCTACCCCCGCCAAGGCGGGGCAGGCGCCAGGCAGGCATAGTAAAATGCAAAGTTAAATAAATATTAAACTACGAAGACCCAACTTTGCTAGCCCTTCTTCATCTCTGCGCACTCTGAGATTTTCTTGTGCGACAGCGTTGCTTTGCCTGTCACATAAACGCCTCAGAGTGTTTAACATAACGGTCTTGCCGATACACCCCAATTGTGCAATTGTGTCCTCAAACAGTGCCACGCGATGTCATCTGATGAGTAGCAGTTTCTTAACAGATTTATAGTCGCCGGTAATAAAGCTGATAAAGTAGATTCCGGGAGACACCTTCATTCCTTTATCATTCATACCACTCCAATTTATCTTGTAATAACCCGCTTCATTTGGTCTGTTCATAAGTGTGGTAACTCTCTGACCCGCGAGGTTGTAGATGGAGATGTTTACATATGAATCCTTTGCGAGTCCGAATTCTATGACGGTAGTATGATTAAATGGATTTGGGTAGTTCTGGGAAAGGAAAAAGACTTCCGGCGCGGTTTCCTCTTCAATAATTTCCGTGCCGGCGATGACTATGAATTTTACGGGCTCCGAGTATGGATTCTCATCGGGGTCATCGGAGTATATGGAGAGATAGGCATAGTGAGTTCCATTCGCAAGTCCATCCCTCGTCACGGTGACGGTTACATTCTGGCTATCACCCGGAGGGACGGTAAATGAGGTTGGAGATATACCGGTGATCCATGTCTCACTCCCGGCAATACTCGTAACATTGAGATTCGCAGTTCCCGTATTGTGAACCACCATCGTCTCCACCGTATCGATCCCCACACCTTCATAAGATACTATCGCCCTTATCATCAGATCTCCACTGAGACCCGGATTCACAGTCCAGGATAAACGGTCTGCTGAAATACTCTGCCTGGAACCATACTCTGAGCTCGAATCCGTCAAAGCATAGGTCGTATCACCGGGAGAATACCAAGGGAGATAATAACCAACCCAGAAGTCATCGGCATCCGTATATTCGGGGGTGATCGGAACCGTTACGAACGCATTGTCTGCAGTGAATGTAAACGGACCCGCTACCATAGATCCTGGCTGTCCACTCACATCATCCCAGACAAAGAGACTACAGGCAGGTGCATTCCCCGTATAAACCCAGGTCATCACCATTCCCGCCTTCACCGTACAGGGCTGAACGGGTGTGAATCTCACTGCCCAGTAAAGGGCATTATATGTCCCCTGATAAGCAAAGTATCCAGTACCATCATCATAATAGATGGTATCATCCGGACTCCTTGAGTATCTGTTAACATCTTCCATACTGCGGGCAGCGAATGCAAGTCCCCGCATGTCCTCGTCGGATTCAAGGAAAGAGGGTCCTGAAGCCGCACCCTTACCATATGAGAAATCAAGTGTATCAGGAGTAACAAAGATATCTGGTTCGATAGAGGCACTACTAATCACAAACTTAACTGGCTCTATATATGGATTTGCATAGAGGTCGTCAGAGTATATTGAGAGATTTGCATGGTGGATTCCGTTCCCAAGCGCGTCGCTCGTCACTGTGACAGTTACGCTCTGGCTATCACCTGGCGGAATAGTGAACGAGGTTGGGGAAACATTTGTGATCCAGGTTTCACTTGCAATAATACTGTCGACATCGAGACTCACATTCCCGGTATTGCAAACTAACATGGTCTTTACTGTATCTCCAGCACTGACAATGACCCTTACATTCCAGTTATAGTCAAGGGGAATGTCTTGCAATTCACTCCATGTGCCGCCGAAGTATATCCAGTCGCCCTTTCCATCAATGGCGGGACCGGCATCAATTCCTATCGGATACTCACCCGCAGCATGTTTAACCTCAACAGATGCCCATATATCTTGACCGGCATCAAGCGCTACGGGATCTGTCAGGTCTATCCTGTGCCATCCCGAGTCAGAAGCAGAATAGGACCGCTGTGTTATCAAAGCACCGGGTGTAGTATCTGTTCCAGCTGAATATACCTTCGCAGCACAAGAATGTGTTGTCGTATCGTGGTGATAAAATATTATAGCTGTTGTCAACCAGCCATTATAACCCGCAAGCTCTGTCGGCGTTATCCTTGTGCCCGCCTCATATGTGCCACCAGCCGTGAGACCAATACCATCGTTATTATATGGTCCGTCAAAGTGGATGGTATCCTCGGAGGAGCGCCCATCGAGCCGATTCGAATATACCTCATCACTTTTAGACCTTGAAAGAGCTTTTTTACCGGAAGCTGCTTTGTAAATTTCGCTAAAAGAGTAGATGCGACCCGACGACTTTGATAAAGAATTCTTTACAGATAATCTTGACTCGATAACATCTGAATTCAAGCCAATACGCATTTTTTTCTCAATTGATCTCCTTCTTCTCGTTAAACCGGGACCTTTAAAGCCGACATCTATATGATGAAAATTGAATGTAGGATATGAGAGACTCGAAGCTGAATTGAGCCCGAGCAGCTTTTTTAAAGTGAAGTTTACGCACGAGAATACGAGTGTATCGGGAGTAACGGAGATGTTCGGCACTGACCCCTGCAGTGAAAGGTTCACATAAGCTGGCGTTCTATCATCGGGTATACTTTGTGGTGTTTCAGAAGATACTGAACTCGTTCCCCAACCAAGGTGTTCGCAGAAAAAATACTCAATCGAACCCGCTTGTCCATCCGAAAGAATATCAATGCATCTGAGGAAGACATTATTGGCGGTGGTAGAATCCAGATGAGAGTCGCCATCTGAGATATCCAGAACAATATTATGAGCGGGGAATGACCAGTCCGCCTGCATTGGTTTATTCCAATTAAAGAAATCCTTTATCCAATCCGGGCTTCCACTTGAACCTACACCCAACCGGGTATCTATACGGCCACGGGTTGGATGATTTAATCTATAACGCACTTGCACCGTGGGTGAATAGCCGACACGGTCAACGGTGTAATTTATCCATCGTTGTGACAGACGGGGATGCTTCACGGCTTCGTATGACATCCAAAAAAAACCACCATTTCCCCAGCCAGTTCCCCATGAATTGACTAATCTGAACGCACCCGTTCCATCGTGTGTGATTTTATTGTCGTCGTAACCCACCATGGTAACGGCATGACCACCGCGAATGTAACCCGTCCCCGTGTCAACGACGCAAAACATCGTGTCGTAATCTTCTATATTATCAAAATTGGTGCTCCAGACCTCTATACCTACAGTCACAACAACGCTGTCAGAGAGTAATTGCTTGACTGAGTTGATGCCCGCATTATCACCACAGTAAAAGTAGTAAGCCGAATCACTTCGATACGGTATGGCGTTGACATAGGCTTGCTCACTCGGCCATGTAGTAGAATCACTCGGATCGTATGGGGAATCAATCAGATTTGCACATCCGTGGTCACACAGGCATTTTCAGTGCGTCAGAAAAACGTGAGCCTTCATCTACACCGCCATTTATCTGGTTATAGATGAATGCGGGACTGAATCTGTGCGTTGAATCATTTACATCCCATCTGTGTTCAAACCATTCTTGATATGTCTTATGATAATAGCCAACCGCCCACGCCACACATGAACCCTGCGTTTGCTGATTACCCACCGGTGGCATAAATGGTGACAAATCAACTTCTGACCGTGTGGGTCCGACTATCACCCGTGCTTTATGTAACCACGCTATTTTTGTCGGGTCCTCCGGCAAACAACCCACCGGGTGCAGCTCCGCCATCAAGTCAGCATAAGATACCAGTAGCGCAAAAGCAACTATCACATACCTTCGCATTTATCCTCCCCGCACAATTTTGCTTAAACCATTTTGGGTAAGTCCCTTATTGTATTATAATCAAAAAATGGCAATTTGTCAAGGAAAAAATTGGACGTCCCGCCTTTGGCGGGATCCCGAAGAAAGCGGGACAGATTCACCCCGTTAAATAAATAATACAACGATAAATATCAGAGCGTTCTTGAAACAGCTCTATTTAACGGGGTAAACGCAGATCACCCATGATTTTTTTATTATTGTGGCTGTCGAGAGTAATGTCATTGCGAGGGATGTCATTGCGAGCCCGTATGGGCGAAGCAACCCCCGAAGCAATCTCCACCTGATGCATACTCTGGACTACGACTTACTGTAAGCTTTCCTATGCGATCAAGGAAAAAATTTAAGGGGATTTACATTCTGCGGGTCATCTTGAAGCTGTTGAGAAGGATGTACTATAAGATCATCCCGTCCCAGCCAAATAGCCAACCAAGGCCCGAGCGATTGGCTGCCCTGTGTTAGCTTCGTAGTAGCTGAAGGCTGGGCAAGGGTTAACCTCAAAACAGAAGACTTGCTCATCCGGTGTAATTTTCAGGTCAATGCCGGCAAATACCAGTCCAAGTGCCCGGGAAAGCCCGATACATCTACTGGCAAGCTCATCGGGGAGTTCAATCGCTTTCAGTTCAGTTTCTCCTCCCTGTCTGTATGCGTAGCGGTAATCTGTCGTATCGGTGCTGACAGCTGTCGCAAAGACCTTTGTGTCCACGGTGTGAACCCTGACATTAGTGCCTTCCACGAATTGCTGAAATTGCGTCGGACACCAACGAATGGCGTCCAACCGCTTCAAATCTCCCTCCTCCAGTGTCTGCACGATGGAACGTATGCCGCTGATCGACTTGTATATTACCCGCTTGTGCTGTTTGAGAAATTCGCGGACAAAATCTGGATCATTAGTAATAAGGGTCTCCGGCACCGCAAAACCCTGCTCACGGATAAGTTGCGATTGATAGGGTTTGGAGAAGTTTGACCCCATTGGTACGGTACGATTGACAACGCGGGTTGGAGCAACTTCGAACCAGTGTATCAGTGTATCGTGCAGGGCGCGACAGTAATATCGTTTTGGCGAGTTCGCTGGTTCATCCTTAAGCTCTGGTAGAAGTCGGTCATCCATCAGCCGCGTGTAGACACCGCAGAAATCCTCAAGGCGATAACTCCGGTTCTCCAGTTGTATCTCGCCTGTTACCCGACCGCGAGATATTTCGAAATCCATCTCAGTGCTTGCAAACTTACGCTGGTTGAACATAACATATGGCACATTCAACCTGTTCAACTGCTCCCGCACCATTGCAAGCGGGGTCTCAGATGGAATGCCGCAGAGGAGAATCATTCGTTTTCCTCCAGTTCGCCCCTCAGTACGGATGCTATTATATCCAACAACACCTGACCGCCCAATCTCAGATCGGGCAAAGGCGTAGCACCGGCAAATGTCCATAAACCAGCTGAGCCGGCAGCAAACTCCACACCGAGCAGCCCCGTTCCGGAGAGATCGGCAAGGCGTCGACAACCCTCATGTATTTCAGCGGGAAGCGGAGTACCAACGATGTGTCCCTCGACGACGATGACCGTGCTTACCGGTGTGCCAATGGGGACGAGACCTCTTTCGATGCCCATCCCATCAACGCGGTCGCGGCTGGTCTGTCGATAGTCCGGTGCGGGCAATCCCGCTTTCGACGCCAGCCAAACCCACTCCGACACATGCCTCCACTGACCCGATAAACCCCGCGGTGTAGGTCGGTTTAACACCGGTTGGGGCAGGGCATAAAGCCAACTCGTAAAAAACGCGGCAAGCTCCTGGGTCGCATAGTCGCGGTCAGCCGGGTTAGCCAGGAGCAAGTGCTCAGATGACACCGATAAAAGCCGATTGAGTACCCCACGCGCGTTTTCGCCGCAGATCCTGCGACCATCGGCCAGGGTAATATCAATACTCACTCCATCAGCCCCCAGGCGATGTTCCCAGTGTACACTATATGCCAGCATCTCGGCGCTCACCAACTCCAGTGGTGTAAGGCCGCGGGCTGCTAAACCCCGGTACGCCCAGAGAGCGGATATATCATTAGATGCACACAGTACGAGCCACATTTGTACAATCTCCGCCTAACGACTACAAATGGGGGCGGGATTGGCCGCCACGACCCAAACCCCGCCCCCGGTGTATCCTTTCAGTCGGACCTATGCTTCTCTTGGCTTCTCGACATCCTTGTTATCCTTCGCCTGCTTGGCATCGGCGGCCTGTTTTTGAAGCTGTCGGCTCAAGGTGGAGAGATCGGAACTGCTGAGATCGGGTTCTCGTGTGAGGGCGCCTGCACCCAAATCGGGACGCAACTCGGGTCGGATGAAGTGAGTCAATTGGTTAACCGCTGTCTCAAGGCGAGCCAGGCGTTCCTCGGCAGAACCAATGGGTTTAGCGGGTCCAATCGGGGGGATCGGGAAGCCTTCCGCTCCGGGTGTCTTGACTCTTTCCCTGATCTCCTTTGGCTCCTTGAACTCCTTGAACCTTTCCTTGATCTCGATCTTCTTCTCGGGCATTTTCTCATATTCGATCTTCTTCTCGATCTCCTTGAACTCTTTTAACCTTTCCTTGATCTCGATCTTCTTCTCGACCTCCTTGGCCTTGGGCACGCATATGCTCACATTGAGGGCATCGAGCACAGCCTGGATCGGATTGGCTACACCATAAGTCCCATCCTCGTTACCGGCGAAGTGCAAGCCAACCACTCTGCGTGCATTATCGATCACAACCGAGCCCGAATCGCCGTGGTCTCCAAACTGAGGGCTATGCGCTGGGTCGACATCGATACCGATCTGGTTGGTGAGGGTCACCGACCCCAGGCCATCGCCATAAGGAATTGTCACCGTCAGGTCGACGGTATCGACGATGCCGTATGTCAGTTCTGTCGTGCGTCCTCGTTTACGGACTGCCATACCCACGGTGGCCGTTGCCTTTCCCGCTACATCGCCGATATCGACAATCCCGCAGGCGTAACCGCGAGCCGTATGACTGGCGACTGCACAGTCCACCTGTCCGCCCAAGGAGGCTCGCTGTAAAGCGCCCACGACATCGGTTGGGCAGTTACCACCATCGAGTCGGCTGGGTTGGCACATCGTGTCACCCACGCTCCATCCGTCGTCCACACACATGACATGGAAGTTGCTCAGCAGCATTGGATCGCCCGAAACGTTGTCTCTGACGATGACGCCGAGGGTGCCGACGAAGATGTACCAGCCGGCCGCAGGCACATCGGGGGGTTCGAGCCAGACCGAACGACACGGGCCGATGCTGATGCCGCCTCTCAATGGATCATAGGTGCCCGTGTCCGTCTTGAGCTCGATCTCTGCAACCTGAACGCGCAGTGGATGCAGGACAAACTTGCGCTGGATGACATCCGTTTTTACCCCCTTGATCGTCTTGGGTATTAGCTCCTTCTTGGGAATATCTTTCTCATTTTTCTTCGCTTCGACATACACACGAATCGCAAGCACTTCGGTCTTCTTGCCTCCGACATACTTGTAGCCAATATCCACCCCCGTGACACCGTGACACTTCAGCAGGTCGGTTTCGGCGGCATGTTTGATGGGTCTGATATCGCTTAAGGTTTTCATAAGTTCCTCCAAGTTATTGAGTTGACGGTACCTGTTTCTACTTAACGGCCCAGCAGAGTATTCTCGTCCCTCAACTCGGGCATTTTGAGAAGATGCTTCTAAGCAGAGGTGGAATTATCTCCGCGTGCGTCTGTTTGACCAGAATGTAGTACAAACCGGCGTTCGATAACATCGGTCGGGACACCCCGGATCTCCCTGGGCACTGCTTCTTCTTCGGGCACATCTTTCTTTTCCTTGACCAAGACGCGAATTGCCAGCACATTGGTCTTCTTGCCCTTTACATACTTGTAGCCCACATCCACGCCGGTGACCCCGGGCAACTTCAGCAGTTCCGCCTCGACTTCTGCCTTGATACGCCGGATCTCGTTCAAACTCTTCATAGGCGCCTCCTTTCCTCAAAGTGCTTTTAAAGTAGCCAGCTCAATACGAGCTTTTACAGATATGAACTGCTGACCTACAATCCACATCATCACATTTGCTCCCCCTTTGATAGGGGGCCATGCCAGCTTAATTTATGGCTCTATCGAAAAATGCATAGTATCTTCGGCACTGTGGATATAACCATATCCGTTGATGGTTCTGTCCCATACCCTTAACCTGACCTGATAGGCGCATTTTACCACATCCAGACTACCGATGTTCCAATTAATAACCTCACCATGGAAACCTCCCGGTAGTTTAAATTCATCGGGGGGATGGGTGGTTGTTACTATGCCAGTTCCTATTGCTTTGTGTTTCTTTGTGACATTGAATCTTTCATTAGCTCCCGCCTTTCCATCGTATCCTTTAACGGTCTCATCGACATAAAAGTTATGTCCCGTGATAAAAAATACGATATATTTAAGAAAATGCTCATTCTCATCTATGGCGTCAAATTCAATGGACAAATTTGGGCCATCTGACGATTTGCTGAATACGGGACATACCGGGGTATAGGGGAGCATCTCATCGGTGCGTAGAATGTTATGAGCCCCAATCCTTTTCAATAATGCTTTTGGCCACTTGTTATCTATCATCACCGTCAGTCTATTATTCTCCGGATGGCTCGGATTGAGAACAACGGGGTTTCCCGATGCGTCCCATGCCTTTATCAGAAGATCGTATTTGCCGTCCGGATATCTTCTAACCCCGGCACCCTGTCTGGTGGTAGTCCACTTTATCAAACGGGTCTTTTTAGTGAGGGTAATGTCTGTATAATCGGGAATTTCGTAAACCTTTTCTCCGGGGATAACATCGCTGGTTGCCTCTATAACGAGTGGTTCCCAATCATTTGTGCCCACATTGTACCTTGATACCGTCCACGATTCGTTCAGTATTGGTTGAAACTCACTTGGAGTGGGGGATGTTGAGCCGTCCCATTTTGCATAAAGTATCTGGTAATATTTTGGTGGATTCGGAGTGGTAGTATCAAGCTGTCCTTTTATATGCAGTGAGCCTCCAAACGGGCAATCCTTTCTGTTGGGTAAATCATCACCGGGACCGGTAGTCGCATATCCGTCGGTGATCGAGTGCGGATCCACCACCCCTATGCCATGGAACAGGAAATTATCGCCCGCTGGTATGGGAGGATACTCTTCATCATTGGTTATTCCCTCTTCAGTGACAAGTGTAACATAGAGTATACGGTGGGGAACATCCCACATTGCTTTAGGTCTTGCATCGTGCTCGGTTTCCCCATAGATGGAAGTTTTCATCCCACCAATCACCTGTGTTATGTGAAATATTAAATCCGGCCAGGACTCGATACCGTATCTTTTTATTAATGGGAAGTAATGAGCAAAATCTATAAAGAAAGCAATTCTGCGAAAAGTTACTGTGAAGTTGCCCCATTCATCCGTTTCTGCACATCCGACACCGCCTCCGAATGGTTTGGGTATATCTGCGTCTGCAGCACACACCCACGCAAAGGGAACGGGAAGAAATGTATCACCAATCTTCTTTACCACACGACCCATAACCGTGAACTCCTCGCTCAGCCAATCCCATCGCCCCCAAATATGATCGGGAATGTTAATGTTAACACTCTTTGTATAAACTCCTCCGGTTAAAACCCAATCCCCTGCAGAAATATGAATTTTGGGGAAGAAAAGTCCCGGTGCAGACATCTCAATATGTAACACTCCATATTTTTCGATTACTTCTGGTATGGGCATAAGGTATATGTCCAGAGGGCTGCCACCAACAGGTCCACCCTTGAATTTCAATGTAAAGTTACCGCCCGTATCCACAGAACAGGAACCAAACAACTGCATACTTGATACGGCAAGGGGTTTATACGCCACCACCTTTAAATCCTCAAGCTTGACACCTGCCATAGCGGTAGTCAGCTTACCCGTGATCTTATATTTTTGATATGCCATTTTCCCCTCCTTTTTATTACCATTGTAATGTCAAAAAAAAACAGACCAGCCTTCGTAGGGATAACCCTTGCCATACGGCTCTGTGAGTGGTTGGCCGTTAGACTACCTCTTAAAATCCCTGGGAAATCAGATAATTCGTTGTTTGGAGAACACAGATATTTTAATTCATTAAAGATTTATGAAAGACTCCCTTTCAATACCCCACACAGTATCCACTCCGTAATTTATCTGGTGCCCGTTTCAGATATTTTTTAATTGTATTGCCCAATAGTTCTCGGGTGAATGGCTTTTCTATGATTTCCAATGCCCCGGCTTCCATAATCTCTTTGTTCTTGCCATTGGCATATGCCGTTACCGCCAATACCTTCGCATTTCGGTCCATCTTCAAAATCTCTCTCGTCGCCTCAATCCCATCCATTAAAGGCATCATTATGTCCATCAACACCATGTCAGGTCTCCATTCTTTGTACTTTTCTACCGCCTCTCTCCCATTCGTTGCACCGATCACTTCATAATCGGAGAGCATGAGCTCCAAAAGCCCTATCAGCATGATTTCATCATCAACCACCAAAATCTTCATACCCCTCCGCTCTCAATACTTCTTCGAAAAAAACCAAGCACATACCCATTTTCTTCTCAATCTCGTTGGTTTCTTTATGAGCCATTCTACACTGTTTTAAACATACTATACTCTGAGGACAAGTGATGGATTGCATTTCCAAACTCTATGAGTAGAGACCTCGCCATATTATCATAAGTTATGTGTTATGTGAAGACCTGACCCTGCATCATCTTTAACTTATTTGGTGCCCGTTTCAGATATTTTTTAATTGTATTACCCAATAGTTCTCGGGTGAATGGCTTCTCTATGATCTCCAATGCCCCGGCTTCCATAATCTCCTTGCTCTTGCCATTGGCATACGCCGTTACCGCCAATACCTTCGCATTTCGGTCCATCTTCAAAATCTCTCTCGTCGCCTCAATCCCATCCATTAAAGGCATCATTATGTCCATCAACACCATGTCAGGTCTCCATTCTTTATACTTTTCTACCGCCTCTCTTCCATTCGTTGCGCCAATCACTTCATAATCGGAGAGCATGAGCTCCAAAAGCCCGATCAGCATGATTTCATCATCAACCACCAAAATCTTCATACCCCTCCACTCTCAATACTTCTTCGAAAAAAACCAAGCACACATTTCCGATTACCCGGTTGAAGGTGATGTCTCCAGCGTGTATCAAGCCAAAAACACACACCCGCCCTCTCGGAAAACCGTGAATGCTGTTACTCGCCGTTTGCGAAAGATATTATTTGTTCCCGTATCACATCTCTTTTCACTGTATTTAAAGAGCAAAAAGCGTGTCAGGAAAAGTGAAAATATTCACAATGCGCGAACTGACAAGAATTTGCGAGAAATTGCACCGGAAAACCGTTATTTTCAACCATCAAAAAGTGTAACGAAACGTTACACTCTTTTTCGAAAGTGTAACGAAACGTTACACTCTTGAAAATCGCCAATTATGACGAATTTTCGCAAGTAATGATTTTATAAGGACTTGACGAAAATCTGCCCCTGGGGAAGGGTGGTCAAAATGCCCCAAAAAGTGTAACGAAACGTTACACTTTTTCGGCACCAATTTTCTGGTTAAATTTTTGTAAGTTGTGATTCTGCAGAGACTTGGGAGAAAAATTTCCGAAGAAAAAAAATGGCAACACCCCCCCTAAAAAAAGCAAAAAATGTTACACTCCCGGATAGCCAATTATGATGTGATGAATTTGCATAAGTCGCCGTTGTGCAAGTACTTGCGAGGAATTGCCGCGAAGGGTGGGTGTTCATAGCACTTTGAAAAGTGAATTTGGTAATTCTATCACCAATTTTATGAAATGTCAAGAACTTTTTTGGAGAGGGTTCTGGGTGGGTGTTCTATAATCTCAAGATCCGTTCCGTCTCAAGACCCGTATGGGCAGGATCTCATATCCATACGGATTCTGTGAACGAGCCGTAGGGCCGTATCCATACGGATCTTGAGATGGAATGGACAGGGATTTGTGCGAGGCTTTAAAGAGACTTGGATGCGAGTTTAAAAAACGCTATCTGATTGGGAGTACGGTCAAAAATTCAAAATTAAAGACTCAATCCTATGAGCTTCCAAAATCCAATAGATTGTCAGAAGAATGTCCAATGTCAAGACGCGANNCGACCCCACGCGATACTCTCAATACTTCTTCGAAAAAAACCAAGCACATATTTCCGACCATCCGGGTGAAGGTGATGTCTCCAGAGTGCATCAACCCAAAAACACACACTGCGGGTAAAAAGCCGCCCGGCTCACCCGCTGACAGGCGACAACACCTCCACCCGTTTATGGGCAGTTCAATTCCTCTCTCCTTCTCGGAAGACCGTAAATCCTGTTACTCGCCGTTTGCAAAGGATATTATTTGTTCCTGTATCTGCTCCCTCACGCGGAGCTCGGGGACAACGGAACTCAGCACATTGGGCAGCCTCTTGTCAGAGAAATCCATCTCCTCCGATAGGTTTATGGATACCCACGGAGTTCCCAGTTCCGCCCCTCGCTCAAAGGACTGCATCCCTTCACCCGCAATCAGGGTGAGCATGTAACTGCTCCCATCAAAGGTCCGCTCGAATCTCGTTGAGCGCGTTCGAGCCCCGACCATCCTGGGCTTCACATAGAACTTTACCACCTTCACAACCTTTCCATCCTCTCCAATGGCGAGAAGAGCCTCTATTTTTTTCTCCTTATACATAATACATCTCCAGGTCTCAGATGACAAAAGATACAAAGGGAGGAACGCTTCATCCACCTCCCATACTGGCCGGCGGTGGTGGCGGCTCTGGATCGACCGGCTGTGGCATGTTACCTCTACCAAATGCCACGGTAGCCGTCGATAGGGCAATTATGATTGCTATTCCCACCACCCACAACTTCCTCAGAAGTCTACTCATTCGTCTCACCTCCTTTCACTATGTTTAAGAGCAAAAAGCGTGTCAGCAAAAGTGAAAATATTCACAATGCCCGAACTGACAAGAATTTGCGAGAAATTGCACCGGAAAACCGTTATTTTTATCCATCAAAAAGTGTAACGAAACGTTACACTTTTTTTCGAAAGTGTAACGTTTCATTACACTTTTGAAAATCGCCAATTTCAACGAATTTTCGCAAGTAACGATTTTATAAGGACTTGATAAAAATCCGCCCCGAGGAGAAGGTGCCCAAAATGCCCCAAAAAGTGTAACGATTCGTTACACTTTTTCGACACCAATTTTCTGGTTGAATTTCTGTAAGTTGTGATTTCGCAGCGACTTGGGAGAAAAATTTCCGAAGAAAAAAAATGGCAACACCCCCCCAAAAAAAAGCAAAAAATGTTACACTCCCGAATTGCAAATTATAATGAATTAGCATAAGTCGCCGTTGTTCAACCACTTGCAAGGAATTGCCCTGAAGGGTGGGTGCTCATAGCATTTGTCATAAGCCGTGTTTTTTTATCTTTCTGTCGAGGGCCGGTCTCGATACACCGAGTATCTTTGCCGCCTTCACCTTGTTGCCATCAGATGCCTTGAGTGCGGCAAGGATGTATCTCTTTTCCACATCGGCGAGGCTACCGGGAAAGGAGATTTCCTCTTCTTTTCCGCCGGATTTTGTGAGTGTTAATGGTTTTGGTAGATCTTTCTCGGTGATTTTCTTACCCTCTGCCATAACGATAGCCCTCTCTATGACATTCTCGAGTTCTCTCACATTGCCCGACCAGTGGTAGTTCTGAAGGGCGTAAAGGGCTTCTGGCGTAAAGCCGGTTACATCCTTGCTGAGTTTCTTTCTGAATTTGCGCAGTATATATGCTGTAAGAAGTGGGATATCTTCTTTTCTTTTTCTCAGGGGGGGCAACTTGATTGACATTACATTTAACCTGTAGTAGAGATCCCGCCTGAATTTCCCCCGTTTTACCTGCCTTTGCAAATCCCTGTTGGTTGCCACCATGACTCTCACATTGACCTTTCTACTTTTTGTGGCTCCAACTCTTCGGAGTTCCCCGTCCTGAAGCACTCTCAGAAGTTTCACCTGGAGATTTTGGTCGAGTTCGGCAATTTCATCGAAGAAGATAGTTCCACCATCCGCTATTTCGAAGAGTCCCTGCTTGTCCTGGGTAGCACCAGTGAATGCCCCTTCCACATGGCCAAACAGTTCTGATTCAATGAGATCCTCCGGGATAGCACTTGAATTAACGATGATGAAATTCCTGTCCTTTCTGGGTCCATTATAGTGGATGATATTGGCAACGATCTCCTTGCCCGTTCCCGTCTCACCCTCAATTATCACGGGGGAGTCGTACTTGATGATTTTTTCAAGGTCATTGTATACCTTTTGCATTGGCTTACTTTTACCAATCAGGTTACCAAAGCTATATCTCTCTTCCACGGCTGTTCTCAGGTGGGCAATTTGGTCTTTCATGTCGATATTCTCGAGTTCGAGTAGTTTGTTGGCGGTTTTTAGTTCTCCCATTAACCTGGCATTTTCGAGGGCTATGGCAGCCTGGTCACAAAAGGCTTGCAGGAATTCAAGGTCTTCGGAGGTGAATGCATCCTTTCTTCTTCTGTCATCGATATAGATAGCGCCAACGATGCGATTTTTAATTCTGAAGGGAACGCACATAATCGAGAGGAGCTTGAATTTAGCTACACTCCTCCTATCTTTAAATCTCGGTTCTGCTTGAGCATTGGCTGTGATTATCAGTTCTCCCTTCTTTTCGACATTTTCTACTATGGTCCTCGAAAAGTCCGACATATCGGCTATCGATTGTTTATCCATATTTCTGGCGGTTTTTGGTTTAAGTTCGTTCCCCTCTCTCAGTAGTATGAATCCTCTTTCAGCACCCATAATTTCGATGACGAGATCCAGTATCCTTTCGAGCAGTTTATCTATCCCCATTGTCGAGTTTACTATTTGGCTCATTCTGTAAAGTGCCTTAAGTCTCTTATCTTCTCCGGGAATGGGCTCAAGGAGCAAGGGTGAATATTTTTCGAGTTTCGAAATCAGGGAATTTACTCTCTTCAAATCTGCTTTTGCATTCAGACTTTTGAATATTTGCTCCGCTCGTTTCAGCCCGGCAATGGTCTGGTCGAGGAGCCCCTCTCGCCAGAATTTTCTACCTATTTTTTTCCTGATAGAGAATATCTCTTCTCCGGCAACAAGGAAGGTTTTACCGCATTCATATTCCGCCTTCAACCCTTCCAGGGTCTCTGCGGATTCAGCATAAGAGCTGAGTGCCTTATCTATTTCTCCTTTCCTGGAGTAAACGGTGCCAAGTACCCTTTGGGTAATACCGAGATGCAGATGATCGTTGATTTCTTCACACAGTTTAATCCCCTTCAGGCAGTAGTCCTCGGCGGTTGAGATGTTACCGGCAAGCAAGTAATATTCAGCTAAAGTAGGGCACACCTCTGCCATTCCCTTCTTTGATTCTTGTTCCCGATGGAAACGATAACTTCGGCGGAGGAATCTCAAAGCCTCATCCATCTTGCCCTGGAGCATATAAACTGTACCAATATTGTGCAGGGTAAACGCCAAATCTTTCCAATTCGGGCTTCGCTTTATAATTTTGAGTGACCCTTTGAGGTTCTTGATTGCTTTTGTTAAATTACCCGTTTCTTTGTATAGATTACCGAGATTGTTGTATATTCTCGCAGTTAAGGCATTATCTTTTAGTTGCCGAGATATTGAAAGGGCTATATCATAGTTATGGATAGCGGCATTCAAATTGCCCTTCTCTTCGTGCACGACACCCAGGTTGACATGGATGGCGGCTGTTCTTCGTTTGTCTCCCATTCTTTTGAATATGGTGAGAGCCGATGTATAATGTTTCCGTGCGTTATCAAAATCACCCTGCTCTTGAGCGAGGATTCCAAGCGCGTTATGATAGAGTGCGATGCGAGGGGAATTTCTCTCTTTCTCTGCGATTTTAAGACTTTTTTTGTAAAGTTCCCTTGCCTCCCTTGGTTTTCCCGTTTTCCAAAAGATTTGCCCAAGATTATATGAGGCAGAACTGGCCAGATTCTCATTATGCATCCTTCGAGCAATTCCTAAGGCTTCTTTGTAATATTTACTTGCTGTATCGTAATCTCCCCTGTGAAGGTAGGCTGCTCCGAGGGTACTGTGGGCATAACTCAAGCCAAATTGGTCATCGTGTTCTTCTGCCATTTCGATGGCTTTTTGAGAATGGGATAGAGATTTTTTGAAGTCTCCAAGGCACATGTGAATCCACCCAATGTCGCTGAGGAGAAGGACCTTCTGAGAGGCATCTTTCGTGGATATCTCGAACCCCTTTTGAAAGTAATCCAGCGCCTTGTCAAATTTTTGCTGGTCTCTGTATACTACTCCTATTTTTCTGTAAATTCTTGTGGAGGAATCCCTTGTTGCAAGGGAAAGGGCGGATTCATATCTTGTGAGAGCATCCCGATATTTGCTCAAATCGTGATAGAGATCGCCGAGGGTCTCATAGAGAATAAATTTCTTTTTCTTGCCTCCCAATTTATCGACAAGAGATAGTGCACATTCAAAGTATTCCGCAGCTTCTGTATTTGCCAATGTGTTTTTAGCCATTTCTCCGGATATGAGAGCAAATTTGTATGCTTTGGCAGTTTCATTTGCCCGCAGATAGTGATAGGTGAGATCGGGAGCTATTCTCTCAAGGTGTTGCTGGAACCGGTATTCCAATTCCCCCGCTATTTTTCTATGAAGTTGAGCGCTTTCACCGATGGGAATATTCTTTCGAATCACATCGGAGACCATTTGATGAGTGAAAGAGTAATTACCGGCTGGATTTTCCATGATAACGCCTTTTTCCTGGAGGTTGTAGAGAGTCTGCAATTTTACCCGGATTAGACCCTTTAGAATGGGGCGTGTAAAGTTTTTTTGGAGAAGCGCACCGATTTTTAACAGCTCAAACTCATACTCACTCAATCCCTTTAATGTGGGTATCACAAAGTCTTTGATGTCCTTTGGTACCCTATAAGTTTTTAGTTTATCGCCCGATAAGGTCCACCTTCCATCGCTTTTCTCAAGAATTCTTTTTTCTACCAGTCCCCGTGTTAATGTCGTGATGAGGAAGGGATTTCCTTCTGTATGGGCATATATTAGAGTCCCAATATCTTTTATTTCATCTCCCGTTAAAAGCATTGCCTTGACCAGAGTTGCGGTATTGCGCGGGCTGAGTGGTGTAAGATTAATGTGCTTAAAATATTCTATGGATTGAATATCTACACCGATGAGTTTTGGATCCGAAGAAGTTATGATTAAAAGAATTGGGGCAGATTCGATAGACCTTATGAGATACTCCATTAAATTGAGCGCGGGCTTTTTTTGCAACTGAAGGTCCTCGACAACGAGAAGCAACGGTGATTTTTTCGCTTCAACGAGAAGTCTGGTTGCTATTTTATCAAACAGGTTCAGCTCCGTTCCCTCGGTTGATCTTTCGCCGATAATATCTGTGAAAGTTTTTAGAAAGCCCCTTATCGAATCGAATTCTTTTACGACTGCCCCCTCGGTTTGGGCATACGGCTTAAACTCCTGCAGGAGTCTCGTTTTACCCATTCCATTTTCACCGTATATTGAGATAACTCTACCCTCGCCTGTTTTAACCTCCCGCCAGGTATTTTTAAGCGTGGATAGTTCCTTTTGCCTGCCTATCAGTGGAGATATGAAGAGGGTGGGTAAATGAGGTTTCCCCGAAATTTGAGGAAAAATTTTTAGAAGATCGTCTATGGATTTGGTTTTTCTTTTGGTTTTTGGCTCTAAAAGATCCAGGGTGATATCGTTTAGTTTCCTCGGTACAGCGGGGTTGTATTCCCTCGGGGGTTTTATTTCACCTCTTGTATGTTGCTTGATAAGTGTGAGGGCATTATTACCCTCGAAGGGTAGATGATGTGTCAGTATCTGGTAGACGGTTACTCCCAGGGAGTAGAGGTCTGCACCCCGATCGATTCTCTCGCCCCTGAGAACCTCGGGCGCAATGTACTGGAGGGTGCCTTTTAGCTTTTGGGCTGTCTCTTTCTCTATGAGTCCGAAGTCTGTTATAACAGTTCTGGGTTTCCCGGTCTCGGAGAAATCTATCAGTATATTGCTGGGTTTTATATCGCAGTGGACGAGTCTGTGGAAATGAACGAACCCGAGTGCATCACAGATCTGGAGTAATATGGAGTAGATAAGCTGATACTCGGCTTTGGTTTTGGGTAAACTATCTCTAAACAGGTTATAGAAATTTCCGCCCTCGATGTATTCCATGGTGAAGAAGTATTGTTTGGGGTGCTGTGTCCTCTTCACAGCTGCAACGACGCGGTCGTTGCGCTCCGTAACTCCGTAATCATAGACTTTTACGACATTTGGATGACGAAGCTTTGAGAGTGTTAGAAATTCATTCTTGATGTGCTTGTGGGGGGAGGTTTTGAGTGCAAGGCAGGTATTGGTTTGTGTATCGAGAACTTTGTAGACATCGCTCATCCCACCCGGGCCGAGTTTCTTAAGTATTTTATAACGATTAATGATCATCGGGCATTATTACCAATTTTTTGGGGGTTGTTTGATCATAATCATGGTACGATTTAATTGCTCCTTTCATATTACAATAACATTATAGTATAAAATGATGGAAATGTCAAGAAAAAAATTGGACGTCCCGCCTTTGGCGGGATCCCGAAGATAGCGGGACAGATTCACCCCGTTAAATAATGTAACGAGAAATATCAGAGCGTTCTTGAAACAGTTCTATTTAACGGGGTAAACGCAGATCACCCATGATTTTTTTATTATTGTGGTTGCAAGGAGTAATGTCATTGCGAGGGAT
>DFBT01000036.1:0-197 GCA_002366725.1 Caldifarciminota bacterium UBA3073 | reverse complement strand
AGCAATCTTCATCTGACACATACTTGAGACTATGACTTGTTGTATAGTTTCCTATACAATCAAGCAAAAAATTTGGTCATATATTTGAGGATTCAGTGAAACCAAGATATGGAGAGCTTCGGAAGTAATGGCTGAAAATGAACTTTGTGCCTTTGTTGGTTTGTTCTTGAGAGACCCTCAATGTAAGAACAACATTG
>DFBT01000073.1 GCA_002366725.1 Caldifarciminota bacterium UBA3073 | reverse complement strand
ACTAATTTTTATATTTAAAGTCTCGTTTCAGTCTCGTATAAGTCCCTGTTAAATAAAGAAAAAAATCTTGCAATCTCTTTAGTTCCCTGTCCATACGGATCCTGAGATTGAAAAAGAATATAAAACAGGGATTGCCTGCCTGTCCATGCGGATCCGTATGGACCGGTAGGCAGGTAAGAGACCTATAAGAGACAAACTAATTTTTATATTTAAAGTCTCATTTCAGTCTCGTATAAGTCCCTGTTAAAAAATTTGAACTTGTGTTGTCAGGAGTTACCTCCCATATCCATACGGATCCGTAGGGACGAGTCTGTGACCTGACACAGAAAACTGCACGCCGGAAAGTTGTTGGAAAAAGCAATAAGAATAAAATTTAGTGTCAAAACTTTTACAATTCCCTTATATATATGTTTATTGTGGGATAGGTGTCTTCGGTCTCTTGTCTTTTTCTACATTGAGGGGGTTATCTCACGCAGGCGATCTTGAATATGAAGGTGTGTTTGCCCGATCTGAGACGGCAGATATATACACCCGATGCCACATCCTCACCGTCCTCATTTCTGCCGTTCCAGAATATGCTACCTCTCTCTTTCTCCACATCGAACTCTCGCATCAGATTTCCCGATAAGGTAAAGATGGAGAGCTGTCCATCCTCGGGTATATCATACACGATGTATGTTCCCTCATTGAATGGATTTGGATAATTATGGGGAGGGAGGTAATTTGTAACTGCCACTTCCATCACCTGACTCCATTTCGACGCATTTCCGTTTCCATCGGACGCTTTCACACGATAGTAATACTTACCATTTGGTCTATTGCTCACCTTGTATGAGTTATCCGTTCCCCTGTATACGACCTCCTCATCACCAAGGGAGAGAACGGATATATCATCTATATACACCCAGGAATTATCACCGGAGAACTCGATTTTAATATAACCTTCTGTATCTATATCAACCGCTTCATACATCCATTCTGTATTGTCTGAAAAGGTTGCAATTTCACTCCAATAAACCTGATCAACCGAGGAAAGGATCCGGAGACTTCCTCCTCTCTGATGCCTGAAAAAGCTGAAGCCTCCCCTGTGAAACTTATCTTTTGATACAAGCCATCCACCCTTTGTGCAGAAGCATCCCTCACCAGAATGAGGTAGATGGGTCGACACCGCAAATCCCTCTCCCTCGAAATTATAAAAATCCTCACATCCGTCTTGCAGAACCACATCAACATCTTCGATCTCCTCAAGCACGTATAGCGAGACACCCGTCAGGTCGTAGGATGCCTCCCATCTCATCGTGTAGGAATTGTTGTATACCTCTGCAGACAGCGGATGGGGAACTGTGGGAGGAATGGTATCGGGAACTCCGTAGTACGAAAATAGGAATTTTTCCCACCCCGTGGTCGTTGCATAGACAAGCTTTCTATATTTCGAGTAATCAAGGCAAAATTCGGGATATGTATAGGGAAACCAGACAGATAATCCCCTTGAATTCTTGAGGCTCTCGCCCGTGTATCTCAAAAAAGTTATGGAGTGAATCAGGTCAACCACCTCTTCCGCGGCAGATGCGATCTCGCCGTCAGCTTCACAGACGAGCTCAGCAAAATGGCATATATCGATATACCTGTCCCGTGGCAGCGGCGGCGGCAGGGTGGCAAAATTAAAGGTCTGAACACTATCCCTTGCCTCAATGATTGCCGAATTCTGCGGGTCATTTCTCAATAGTGCGGTCAGACACCCGATGGACTGGAGGAGATCTGCAAACGAGCTAAGCCCCACACTCGATGCCTGGGCATCAGTGCTCTCTTCTCTGCAGTACTGCACATAAAAACTTGCGATACTATCCGAAAGTGCTCTCCCCTCTATGTATGGGTCCGATGTGAGTGTCAAAAGTATCCTGTCGTATGGGAATCCAAAGTCCGGAACGAGCTGTTCAGAACCCACCACAAAATCGACAAAGGGATAAATCTCCGATGCAACCTCAACCATCTGCATAAGACAGGCATCGAGTAGAAGAATATCTATATTCCTCCCCAGCGATGAACTTATGGACTTTATTGCCTCTCTGAATTCTCCCCCGGCAATGGATATGAAACTTGAACCCTCGTAACATATACCCTTCTTCTCCCATCCGTTCCCATGGTCCCATACGACCAGAAGGTAGTGTTTCGCTGGGAAACACTTTCCCAGCCACATTCCGAACTCCTTCAGGGTTTCTGGGTCACCCGAATTTACATCTCCCATCTCCTGCAGTAGAACAAGACTGTCCCTTTGCACGAGATATCTTTCTGCCGCACCTAATCTGTCTACCTGTACCACCACCCTAACGGACGGGGTGGAGCCCACACTTGTCAGTTCTTCCATATCGTCCAGAACGACATAATCAAGCCCGTTGTCTGCGGCAAAATAGCAACCAACGGTCCATTCCGGTATGGATATGATAAAAAGGAGGAAAAGCATTAAGGAATGTTCACATTGGGACAGATACGCCAGAGATTTGGGTCCTCTTTCTTTCTCCTCGCCACATAATTATTTACATCGAGAAGGGCATCTACCGATGCACCGGCATCTCCCCAGTATCCCTCGAAGATTTCGTAGGTCAATCTCCCTTGTTTTATATACTCGTTGTTGACATCTGTGACCTCCAGCTCCCCCCTCTCCGATGGCTTGAGTTTTCGGATGATATCAAACACCTCACCTGTATATACATATGCACCAATGACCGCATAGTTAGACGGAGGTTTCTCCGGTTTTTCAACTATTCCCTTTACCTTCTTCCCATCCAGGATTGCAACTCCATATTCTCTCGGGTCATCTACCTCTTTTATGAATATCATAGCCCCATCCACGAAGTTCGAGATACACTCTCTTATGGAGCCGTCGAGTATGTTGTCCCCGAGTATCACGCAGAAACTATCGTCTCCCACAAACTTCCTCGCAAGATAGATTGCGTCGGCAATACCCCCTTCCCTCTCCTGATATGTGTAATGGAGCCCCCTCAATCCGAACTTTGTTCCATCTCCCATCAATCTCAAAAACTCACCCACCGAATTTCCACCCGTAACCATGAGAATCTCATCTATGCCCGCCTCCCTGAGCGTCATAATGGGATAATACACCATGGGTAGGTCATAGACCGGAAGAAGATGCTTGTTTGTGATCTTCGTCAAGGGGTATAATCTCGTCCCAAGTCCACCCGCAAGCACAACACCCTTCATAATCCCCCCATTCAAAAGTAATCAATGACTAATTTCTAATGCCGAATTTCTAAATCCTAAATCTCGAGATCTCATACGAGCCGTATGGCCGAATGGACAATATCTAAATCCCAATTTTCCAAATTCTTTCAGACAAGTCGGGATCGTTTGGAATTTATAATTTGGAATTTGTCCGCAGGATCCTGTGGATTTAGAGTTTAGGATTTCGAATTTAGAATTTTTGAATTTCAATTTGTGAAAATCTGTGCAATCCCTGCCTGCGGCAGACAGGTGTGGCTATTATTTTTACATTTTTTCATCACCCAGGAGTGCCCTCGCGTGTCTTCTCGCGCTCTCCGTCACTTTTTTGCCGGCAATAAGTCTGGCGAGCTCTTCTTCCCTGTCTTTTCCCCCGAGTTCTTCCACGGTAACCTCGGTCTTTCCTTCCCGTAAAACTTTGTCCACCCTTATGTGTACATCCGCCTTTGCGGCGATCTGTGGCAGGTGGGTTATGCAGATGACTTGATGCCTTCTCGACAGCTCTTTCAATTTATCTCCAACTGCATCCGCCGTCCTGCCCGATACACCTATATCTATCTCGTCAAATATCAGAGTGGGAATCCTGTCGACCTCTGCGAGTACCTTCTTGAGTGCGAGCATACACCTCGAAAGCTCACCCCTGGAGGCAACACCGGAAAGGGGAGCCATCTCCTGGTCGGGGTTGGCAGAAAATATAAAATCCACCGTATCCCTGCCAGTATCCCTCATCCCGGTTTGCTCTATCTCTATATCAAACCTCGCCTTTTGCAGGCCGAGGTCCATGAATTCAGACATCACGAGCTTCTTAAATTTCTGCACGGCGGATATCCTTCTCTTTGACAGGTTCTCCGACCTCCCATCCACCTTTCTCTTTACCTCCTCTAACTCCTTCTCTATTTTGTACCTCTCCTCCTCATTTACGAGAAGTCCCTTCAGCCTGCCCTGTAATTCGTCTCTTTTCCTTATCACATCCTCCAGATTTCCCCCGAACCTTCTCTTCAAATCCTTCAATTCCATTACACGGTTTCTGATCTTTTCAATTTCCTCGGGGTTGAGGTTTATCCTCTCCATATAGGAAGAGAGAAGGAAAGCTATATCCTTTACCTCGTAGTAGATATTCTCCATCCTTTTACCCAGCGTATTAACCTGAGCATCTATCCGAATGAGTTCGTTCATCAGTTTAGAGACGCGCGTAACACCGTTTTCAATGCCTCCTTCCTCGGTGAGAATCGCGTGGCATTCGCCCGTAATTTGCAGGAGTCTTTCGGCATTTTCGAGCACCCGCAGGCTCTCCTCAAGTTCGATATCCTCACCCGGCTGGGGATTCAGACGCTCTATACTCTCCAGTTCCCACCTTATAAATTCCCGTGTCCTTTTCGTCTCCTCTATCTCCTTTTTCAGCCTTTCGAGCTTATCGGAAAGCTCGCATAAAAGCCTGTATAATTTACCAAAGGAGTCAACTTCATCTTTAAGTCCCGCAAAATCGTCGAGTAGTTCAAGCTGAACATTTGCGGAGAAGAAAGATTGATGGGAATGGCTCCCTACCATATCGATAAGTCTTTTTCTCATCTCATTTATGACCTTCAGGGGCGTGAGTGAGTTGCTGAGGTAATATCGTGTCCTATCTTTCACATCCGCTCTGATTATCACTGTGTTCTCCTTAATTCCAAGTCTGGATAGAGACGCACCGCAATTCTCGAAGGTGGATCCAATACGGGTATCCTTCCTTATTCCCCTCCGACGCTTTTCACCGAGGGAGAATCCAAGTGCATCTATTATTATCGACTTACCCGTACCCGTCTCACCCGTGATCACGGTCAGACCCGGAGAGAAGGTGAGAGAGAGCTCCTTTATGATGGCATAGTTATTTACGCGAAGTCCCCTTAACATATGACACCAATTATAATATAAAAAAGGGGAAATGTCAAGGAAAAATGACATTCATCACGAAGGCAAAAAGAAGGGAAAGACTTCCGTGTCTCCTGCCTGCGGAGGGGCAGGTTTGTGGTTGAGAAGATATGTTTTGCAACAGGAAGGTTGCTTCTATCAATGATTAAAGGAGGTAGGAGCAGGTTTTACCTGCGACAAAATAAATCATACTTACTTAGAACGAGACGGGTTGCTCTTTCACCCTCAACTATACCTTCTTTGCCTCTATAAAATTCGAGCGGCTTGATGAATCCCACTTCGGGCTCTATTAGAATATCCGGCTTCGAAGATTTTAGTTGAAGATTTAGTATCTGATGCTCTGTAATTGCTATCGTCTGAAGTATGACCGTGAAAATACTGGGAGTCTCCCGGATTGTCTTTAGTTTGCCTGTTAAGGTTATAAATGGGTTCTCAATGACATTCTTAACGGGCCTAAGAAATTGAGAGAGACGGGTATTGACGATTTCCGAAGTAATAGGAGAAGTGGGAAATTGTTTCTCTTCGCCTTTCATCCTGAGTTTATGGGTTCCTCTTTCTGGTGAAGGAAGGACATTAACAGCAATTATGAAATCTGCACCCATTTCTCGAACACAATTCACCGGAACAGGATTGACAAGGCCACCATCTACGAGGAAATTCTCGTTATACTTGCACGGTGTAAATATACCGGGAATGGAAATGCTGGCTCTTACGGCTTCAATTGTTGAACCTTTTGTGAATATTACTTCTCTTCCGCTCATAACATCGGTGGCAACAGCAGCGAAAGGTATCTTTAAATCCTCGATATTTGGGTTGCCAATTATTGATTTCATAAACTCCGTTATTCTCTTGCCCTCAACTAACCCGGAGTATGGAAGAGTTGGAGTGAAGAAAGAGGTGGTTTTTCTCCGGTCCAAATTGAGGACGAGCTCTTCCATCTCTTTTGCGCTAATACCTGAAGCATATATCGCACCCATAAGCGCTCCGATGCTCGTTCCCGCAATAAAATCTATGGGGATTTTCTCTTCATCGAGCACTTTAAGTACGCCGATATGGGCATATCCCCTTGCAGCTCCTGCGCCAAGGGCGAGTCCTATCTTTCTCTTCATATAAACTCCTACTTCTTGGTCAATTTCTCAATCTTCTTCATAAAGGCATCTATATCGGTTTTTGTGGGAACATTGAGTTTGCCCATTACCTTTGTCACTGTTTTCTCAGCTATCTCTTTAATCTCTGCTCTCGAAGCCTTGCCTCTATCCAGCAGCCTCTTGACAAACTCCGGCCGCTTCTCTTTTGCGCTCTCACCCTTTTTTACGAGTTCCTCAATGGTCTTTTCTGCCCTTTCCCTCGCGAGGCTAAGAGACCCGAGTCCCATAAGGAATGCCTTCTCTATCGGTCCTCTCATATAAGTCACCTCCCTTTACCATTTTATATATATCTTCGTATTTCTCTATGCTGCTTTTTAGGGAATGATTCCTTGCAATTTCCAGGCTTTTCTTCCCCATTTTAATTATCTTCTTGTTTGAAAGCAGTTTAATAACCTTATCTGCCAGGTCCTGGTGGTCACCGGGCTCAAAGAGATAACCGTTCTCCCCCGCGTGTACCAGTTCTGGAAGGGCATATTTTTCTGCCACAACAACTGGAAGTCCAGAGGCAAGTGCCTCCAGGGTAGTTATACTCTGTAATTCACACATAGATGGCATCACATATATATCCGCGATGGAATATACATTTGGGTAATCTCTGGTTTTGAGAAAACCCGTAAAGGTTATGTGCTCTCTCACTCCCAGAGAGCAAGCCAATCTCTCGAGGCTCTTTTTGTGAAGTCCTTCACCAACAATTAAGAAATGGACATTAACCCTTTTCAAGACATAGGGAATGGACCTAATGAGAACATCCACCCTCTTCTCCTCTGATAATCTTCCCGTATAGAGAATTATGGGCTTAGAGGGAAGGGTATATTTATCTCTCAAATATTCTCCATCATTTTTTTGGCTGAACTGTTTGGGGTCGATACCATTAGAGATGGCAATTCCCTTTGGCTTGAGACCATGTAGCTTGAGAATGGCAAGTCCACTCTCTGTTGGAGAGATAACCGCATCAGCTCTATTTAAAAAACCAATTATGAACTTCCATGTGAGGTCAAGGTTCTTTCTATATCTGTCAAAGCTATTTGAAATTGGAAAGAGCATAAAAAAGGATTCGGGAAGCATGTGATTGGTTGTGACTGTGGGGATATGAAGCTTTTTTGCCGCCATAAGAGCCGATCTTCCGATGATGAACGGATGATGGATGTGAACAATGTCTGGTTTTATCCTCCTCATTCTCTTAAAAATGGTGATGGGGGTGACAGATGTTCTTGCCTCTTTGAAATAGGGCACGGGGATAGATGTAAAGCGATATATCTTTATGCCTTCTGTCTCCTCTATACGAGAGAAACCCTTATGTGATGGAGCAAAAACCGCTACCTCATACCCCTTGCTTACAAGTCCCCTTGCAAGGTTATATACAACGGTTGAGCTCCCTATTATCTGTGGTGGAAAAACATCTGTTGCAATGACAATCCTCATAATTATGAATTTTTTCCCTTTATCCTTTTTCTTTTATCTTTCATCCCTTCTCTCCACAAGTTTGGTGATTTTAGTAACGATAAGCTCAGCAGTTTCTCTATCGGTTGCTTTTCGCAGAATCCCGTGGACAGGATAGATTGGCTTTCCAATATTAACAACTATCTCCCTATGAAGAGGAATTTTCCGAAATGATGAGAAGAGGTGATTAGTTCCTTGAATACCCACAGGAATAATTGGCACATTTGCCCTATGGGCGAGAAAAAAGCCTCCTCGCTTGATTCCCTGCATCTCCTTCGTTAATCTCACCCCGCCCTCGGGGAAAATTCCTATTATTTCTCCATCTTTTAACAATTTAAGACTTTTTGTGATTGCTTTTCTTGTTTGCGCCTGTCCAACGGGAATACACCCCATTCTGGATAAGAATGCTCCAACTATCGGCTTTTCAAACAGATAGGATGCAGCCAAAAAGCTAATTCTCTCCTTAAACAAAGCAATTAATACGAAACCGTCAAACCAATTGATATGATTTGCTACAATAATATAGGCGCCTTTCCCTGAAACATTCTCTGCTCCACTTACCTTTAATGAGCTAAATATTGTAAGTGTCATCCGAGTAGCCAGACGAACCGTATAATAAAAGGCTGATTTGCTATTTTGCTGTCTCACAAACCTCTCACCTCCTGAATAGCATAATATCAATAATTTCCCGCATCTTGCTTCCAAGCCACTCAAAAGCGACTGCTAACGCTGAGACTATTTTTCTTAATATATCCGTTGTAGGCCTCCATTTGTACTTTCCTCTCCCTATAAGTCTCTAAGGTACTACATAGAGCGTATCAATGTCTATACCCGTGAGGTCATTTCCCTCAGTAACAGCAACGGGAGCGGGTATGGTGAGACCCGTTAGAGTATCCCCCTCTCCATACCATCCAAACATATCGGTATCCTTGTCGTATTTCCAGTTTCCATTCTCGTCCTTGATTGCGGGAATATAATAAGTTCCCGTCTCCACTCTTATAATCTCATATTTCCCTTCCGAATTTGTAATCGTACCATTTCCAAGGGACATCCCCGCCGTAAGTAAATCAGACTCAAGGAGGAGAACTATCGCCCCCGATACGGGACTACCTCCATTGGTCACTGTCCCAGAAATCGTGGTCTTCTTAATCTCCTTGCATCCTAAGACCGCCACTAGAAGAATCATCGGGACTAAAATCTTCTTCATCTTTCCCCCCGATTAACCTGCATATCTCTTCAAGGCATACCTCGGCATCTGCCATTCCATGTCCAAAGTTCTCTACCCAGACGAGTTTCTTTTCCTTTGATTTGATTCTCTTGTATATATAGGCTGCGCTCTTTGGGTCTACTATGTTGTCAAGAGTTGAATGAATTAACAAGACTGGCACAGTTATGTCTGGTAAGATCTTCTTCAGCTCTTTTGGGAATAACGCCATCAGGAAGAGATTCGATACAGGAAAGTTATGGTAGACAACTCCTTCATTCTTGTTCTTTTTGTTTTTTTCATGCAGAAACTTTACTGCTCCCGGTCCAAGCGCGGTGAGGAAATTCAGTCCCTTATTCAGGAAAATAGCTGCTCCCATTGAGATGATGCCATCTACTCTGTATTTGGTAGCCAGATCGAAGGCAAGGTTTGCTCCAAGTGAAATTCCACCAACATAGATTTTGTCTACTCCTTCTCGTAGTTTCAGGAATGACTTCTCCATACCTTCCTTCAGCTCGGCAGGGGTCACCCCAACCATATCCCTCCAGCAGGTCTCATACTTGCCCGGACAGGTGCCGTGTTTGGGCAAAAGTGGACAATAGACAGTAAATCCCCTTTCTGCCAGTTTATCTGCCAGCTCCTGTAACTCCCCGGGAGTCTTGGTGATCCCGTGTATCAGAAGGATACCGGTATTTCCTCTCTGGAGAAGGATGGAATTATCTTTCTTACAATTCGTAGCCACCTTTGACATAATTATAAACCTCTTCGTACTCTTCCACTGTTCTCTGTGAGGAGTGCAATTTTACGATCTCAAGACTCTTCCTTCCCATTTTTTCTTTTAAGACACTATTAGATAAGACCCTAAGTGTTTTATCTGCTGGATCTTCGCTGTTTCCTGGTTTAAACAGGAAACCGTTTTCCCTATATCTACCCTACTATTTGCTTGCTACTTCCAATCCATCTGAAACACATACCATTGTGTGGGGTATGCAAGAATCTCTCTCTCCAATCTTTTAGCTATCAGCTGGGTCAAGTTCTGAATATCTTTTTCAAGAATCCTGCCTTTTTTAAATTCTATGGGGGGCTCTATTATAGCTATGTACCTTCCGTTATGCCAAACAAAGAATGTTGTGACAATGGGGGCCTCTGTCTTAAGTGAGAGAAAAGCGGGACCCTTCGGAAGGAAAACCTCCTGCCCTAAAAAATTGACTTTTACTCCATTTCCCGTAATATCTCTATCTCCGAGTAACATAAGAACCTCATTTCTTCTTAATGCCTTTAGTGCCTTCACCCCACTCCTTGCATTTTCTAAACGTATTACTTTCATGCCGGTCTCAGTCCGAAGTCTTGAGTATAGATTAAAAAATCTTTCTCCAGGGCCAAGGGATTCTGCAATACCAACGGTCTTGTATCCAAGTGCAGTAATATAACATGCTTCAAGCTCCCAATTGCCAAGGTGCGCACTCAGCAATACCACACCCTTTCCAGCTGAGAGTGCTCTATCAAGATTTGTGCGTCCACGAACTTTTGCTATTCTACGAATCTCCTTGCTCTTCATCGAGGGCATTGCCAGAAAATCAGCATAGGTCAATCCAAAGTTAACAAAAGTCTCTCTCACAAGGCGAGTTTCGCCTTGTGCTATATGTCGCAGATTTTCTGCTAAGATTCTTCTTCTTTGTCTAAGAAGAATATATGAAAGGCATGCGAGTATTCTTGCTACCTGGTAGGACACAAATCGTCCGCTGATTTTTCTTAAAATAATGGCTATTCTTATAGAGTGATATGTAATTCCATTAAACATTTCGGCTCTCTATTCATGTTACTTCCCTTGCAAATACTCCTTCTCCCAGATACCCTTTGTCAATTCTTCTATTCTCTCCCCATACGCTGTAAGCTTTTTCCTATACTCCTCATCGTTCAAGGCATCCCGGGCATCCTTATCTATGGGATGAGGCTTATGGCACTTCAGAACTTCGTGATACATCCCATAGTGGTCTCTGATAGCACAGGTTCTTATGAGATTTCCTTTTTTTTCTTTGGGCTGTTTATAAGCGTATTCATCTTGCCACTTTCGTATCGCTTTAAAGAACTCAGAATTTAGCACGGTATTCAGGTTGCCGCCATTTTTATAAACCTCATTGATATTGTGGACAGCATAAGGAGCAAACACACAAGGAGCACAATCTCCATTCCAGTTTATGTAAAAATACCCTCCCGTTCTGCCCGCCGATATGCACCCATCTGATACGGTCCCGTCATTCCAGAAGTCCGCAATGAAAATCTTTCGTTCTCGCACTATTTTTCTGTTTTTCTCCCACATAAAAAGTCTCTGTTCCGGTGTTGGTATAAGCTCAATCGTATAACTTCTGCCTATGGGCATATACGAGTAGTTGCAAAAATTATACTACTTGCTGCTTGACTATTTCTCTCTCCAGGGTTTTGTGTTTCCTATGGTTAGCTCTCAAAAATTCGTAATAATATTCTCTGTTGAATATACACCCCGGGTCAGCTCCCTTGAGGTCGCCAAAGTAAGCATAAGCTCTTGCTCTGCATCCACCACACAATGCCTTGTATTCACAGGTTGCACAGTGACCCTGAAGGTCACTTCTATCTCGCAGGCTAATCATAACAGGTGATTCTTCCCATATCTCCTTGAAAGATTGTTTCCTTAAATCCCCAACAACAAGCTTTGGCATGTAGACACAGGGGGTAATCTTTCCATCAGGCTGAATGGCACAGTATGCCCTGCCAGCACCACAACCTCCAATAATCTCGGCTATTGCTCCAAGTTCCTTGTTCTTTGCGCTTCCATAGTGTGAGAGTATAACAGTATCTGCATTGTACTCCTTGCAATATCTTCCCATTTGAGGGGCAGTTGAGGCTACTACCTGGTGACCTGCCTCGAGTTCGTCATACATCACCTTATAGGCTTCTTCCCTCTGTTCAGGAGTGGGATCCATCTCAAAGCTTCCTCTGCCAACAGGTACATAGTTATATACAATTAGTTTATAAGCACCGAGCTTCTCTCTCAGCTTAAGCATCTTTGGTAATTCATCAGCATTATTACGAGTAAAGGTATATTGAATACAGGTCGTAATCCCGGCATCTAAACAGTTCCTTATTCCCTCTACGCTCCGTTTCCACATTCCAGGGACTCCTCTGAACTCATCGTGTTTCTTTGGAGTAGAGGCATCGAGCGATATAGCTATATACCCAAACCCAATATCCTTTGCCTTTTTTGCCATCCCTTTTGTAAACAGGGTTCCATTCGATGCTATGGATAGATACATCCCCTTCTCTTTTGCATATTTTGCAACATCCCAGAAATCCCTTTTTATGATTGGTTCACCACCAGAGAAGAATATAGTGGGTATATCATTTGAGGCAAGGTCATCAACTACCTTAAATTTTTCCTCGGTAGTAAGTTCGTTGGGGCTTCCCTTCATTAGCATTCCAGCATCCTCATAGCAGTGCTTGCACCTGAGATTACATTTGTAGGTGAAGTTCCAGACAACCATCATCGGCATATAAAAATTCTGAGGCAATGTTAATCCGTATTTCTGTAAAGACCTGAAGGAATTCAAAAAGACCTTTCTGAGAGTTGGGTCTTTAAGGGATTTTTTGAATTCCTCTGGAGTTCTATTGAATCCACGGCGCACAATATCCAGAACCTTAAGAATGGGAAGAATTTTTACTCTCTGAACGAAAGAAATCTCACTCTTCTCTCCATAACTATCAAGTGCATTCTCCAGCCTTGTTTTGCCATTTTCCCCTATAATCAAAGCGCCACTTATAATCTTCTTGCTCGCGGCGTTTTCAAGGAGGAACTTCAGCCTGACTACATCAAATTTTTTCTTTGACACCACCCATAAACCCATAATACCCCTTTGTAAATATCAAAAATCAAATATCAAAGTTAGATATTAAAATGTAAACTTATGACCGAAAACATAAGATTAAAGAAAAAAAAGGTTTTTGGTCTTTGGTTCCAAATCTACAGTCTTTCTTTTTGAATTTTGATTTGTAATTTCTTGCCCCGTGGAACAAAACTTTGTATTCCACAGGGTGAACATTTTAATTTTTGGGAATGTCCCAAAGTATTGCGATTTCGTCAAAGCTATCTATATTGGATGTCAACAAGTTTCATTTCAATAGAGGATTTATTGCACAGAATTCGTTACAGAGTGCAATAAGGGATA
>DFBT01000010.1 GCA_002366725.1 Caldifarciminota bacterium UBA3073 | reverse complement strand
CTTAACGCATAATCTGGGATTATGGACAGAATTGTGTTTCTCGGAACGGCGGGTGCGAGGATCGCTGTATTCAAACAGATAAGGGCGTCTGGAGGGATATGGCTTGAACTGAACGACACGAGGATACTGATAGACCCCGGTCCCGGCTCTCTCGTCAAATGCTGCGCCTCGCGGGCTAAATTGGACCCCCTGAAGATAGACGCCATATTTCTCTCTCACAGGCATCTCGACCACTGCGCGGATATGAATGTAATGGTCGAGGCAATGACGGGGGGTGGTCTTAAGAAAAGGGGTGTCGTTTTTCTGCCATCGGATGCGCTGGGTGAGGACCCCGTTCTGTGGAGTTATGCAAGGAGTTATGTGGAAGAGATAGTTATTCTTAGGGAGAATGAAACCTACGATCTCGGGAAATTGAAGATTCACACATCGAGAAGGCTTATTCACGGTGTTGAGACATACGGAGCGAGGTTTGAGGGAGGTAAGACGGTCGCGTATATTCCGGATACGAAATTTTTCCCGGGTCTTTGGGAAAACTTCAAAGGAGATATACTCATTATAAATGTGGTTAGAAGGGAGAAGAGCGAATACGACCACCTGTCGCTCGAAGAAGCAAAGGAGATAATTAAGGCAATAAAGCCAGAAACGGCAATTATCACACATTTCGGAATGACGATGATAATGGCAAAACCCTGGGTGCTGGCAGAAAAATTGCGGGATGAGGTGGGAATTAATGTGATAGCCGCAAGGGACGGAATGCAATTTGCCCTATGACTTTTATCTTTGATTTCGACGGTACATTGACCGATCCGTTTCCTCACGCAGATGCGATGAGAGAGGCGATGATAAATATCCTCGTGTCCAGGGGGATTCCCGAGCGCAGGGTAATGCGTGATATAGAGGTGCTGACGGATGGGATATTGGGCCAACCCGAGGAACACCCCTGGGTAGTTGGAGGTATTCCAGCCTGTTTTGGTAATGAGGATCCGTTCGTTGTAAATAATGTTACGGCGCAAGAGCTGTTTGAGACAAACGAGATTTATAGAGGTCTGTTTGAAAGCCCGGGTCAGCTCTCCGCCGAGGCATACCGGGGAGCAACGCGGGATATGCCACCTCACTTTCGCGATGATACGCCCTCCGTGCTGAAAGAGATCATAAGAGATGGCAACAGGGTTTGTGTGGTTACAAACGCCGGAACCGATAAGGTGAGAAGAATGCTCGGGGAGATAGGCGTGAGCATCCCCATATATGGGGATGCTGAAAAATTTATGGTGGATATGGAGTGGGATAAAGTTCCCAGGACGCTGGAGATCGGGGATAGATGTATCTTTCTGCGGAGGGCAAAGTATTTTAATATTCTCCGGGAGATGGGGAGTGAGAAGATGGTGATCGGAGATGTATTCAGTATGGACCTCTCCCTTCCCCATGCCATTGGCATTCCAATAGTACTGGTTAAAACTCCATATACTCCGTCCTGGGCGGAGCGATTTGTTGAAAAGAACGGCAGGGTTGTGAAATCTCTTCTGGAAGTATTGGATTAATTGCGAATTTATTTAGTTGCATAGTAAAGTATACAACAAGTCATAGTCTCGAGTATGTGTCAGGTGTCCGAAGGATCCGTATGGAGAGATTGCTTCGGGGGTTGCTTCGNNNCATCCCTCGCAATGACATTACTCCCGACAACCACAATAATAAAGAAATCATGGCTAATCTGCGTTGACCTGCGTCCAATTATTTTCCTTGACCTACCATGCTAAAACTCGGTATAACGGGTGTACCCGGCGGTGGTAAGAGTACTATCTTCACTGCACTCACGAAAAAAGAGGCGACATATAGCTCGAAACCCGATATTGCGGTGGTGAGCATACCCGATGAAAGACTGGATTACCTTGCGCACATGTTCCAAAAGGAGAAGGTGGAGTACGAGGCGATGGAGTTTATAGATGTAAAGGGCGACAAGAATTTATTGAAGAATATGGATGTTCTGCTTGTTGTAACACCTTTCTTCAGCAATTTTAATGCCCCGAAAGATTATTTGGAGGAGATCGAAGACGAGTTTATAGTTGAAGACATCGTCTTGTGTGAGCAAAGATGCAAGAGAATTGAGAAGGGTGGGAAGGAGGAGGTAGAAGGGGAACTGGCGCTGCTGGGGAGGCTGAAGACAACCCTGGAAGAGGAAAAGCCGCTTCGTAGCTTTGAGTTGCAACCACGGGAGAGTAAAATCATAAAGGGGTTTACATTCCTGTCAATAAAGCCCTGTATCTGTGTTTTGAATCTTAAAGAGGGAACGGAAGAGGAATCTGTAACTCTCCCATCCGTGCATTCAATTCCCGTGATAGCTGTGTGTGGCGAACTTGAAAAGGAGATCGTGCTCGCGGGTGGTGGAGAAGAAATGAGGGCGGAATTTGGATTGGTACATTCCCTGATTCAGAGGCTTAAAGACGCCCTGTACGGAGCTAAAAAAAACATAATAACATTCTACACGGTGGTCGGGAAAGAGGCAAGGGCATGGAACATAGAGAGGGGGACGAGTGCAATAGAGTCGGCGGCGAAGATACATTCAGATATTTCACACGGCTTTATAAAGGCGGAGGTGGTTCCATTTGATGTGTTGAAGGAGACCGGTTCTTTCAATGAGGCAAAGCACCGGGGCAAGGTAAGGCTTGAAGGAAAAGAATATGAGGTCGTTGACGGTGATGTGATAGAATTCAGATTTAATGTGTAGCTTTTTCTTAAAACCTTTTAACGGGAGGTTGTATGGAGTTCTTACTGCTCGGAGGGATGATACTGTTGATGGGGCTTACCGCCAAGGTAAAGATGTTTAAGGAGGCAAATAAGGCACTCATAGGACTGAAGTTACCCGTTGGTATAGTTATATTCGTCGTCGGTCTTGTTCTCCTTACAACGGGAGGAACATATATCAGGGTTTCCTCTCGCGCCACGCTCGTCTTTCCCGGCATTATGGGACTGGTCGCCGGGGTGTTTTTGCTTTTCGACCTGTTCAAGCTCATACCTCAGGCGCAGGAGTCCATAGACAGGGTAACGAATACCATAAATGCCTTTCAGGTCCCCGTCGGCATCGTAACCATAATAGCCGCACTGACGGGTATGTTTTAACGGATGAATGTAAACATAAAGACACTCGGATGTCCGAAGAATCTCGTCGATTCCGAGGTAATTGCGGGTCATATTTTAAACGGAGAGAACTCCCTCACGGAAGACCCTTCCGAGGCAGATGTGGTAATTCTGAATACCTGTGCCTTTATACGGGATGCGGTAAGGGAATCGGAAGAGGAGATATCACATCTATCGAATGTACGGGGGAGATTTATTGTAACGGGATGTCTCCCGCAGAGATTCAAAAGGGTGTTTCGTGGATGTGACTTTGCGGTCGGTCTCGGTGAATACAACTTCTGGAAAGAACTCGGAAGGGGAAATCTTCCGGAATCTCACCTTCTGGTCTCCTCCAACAATTATATCCCCGATGATAGAAACAGGGTGCTTTTAACGCCCTCTCATTATGCGTATCTGAGACTCGCCGAGGGATGCTCAAATAGATGCAGTTATTGTACCATTCCATACATAAGGGGGCCTTATCGCAGTAAGAGAATGGAAGATGTAGTAACCGAGGCGAAACATTTGGGGAATACCGGTGTAAGGGAGTTAGTTCTCATAGCACAGGATACCACAAATTACGGTATCGATATATACGGTGAATACAAACTACCGGAAATTTTACAAAGACTTTCAGTGATCGATGGAATAGACTGGATAAGGCTTTTATATGCCCATCCGGCACATTTTACGGATAGTTTAATAGATGTGATTGGGAGAAATGAAAAGATCGTGAAATATGTGGACCTGCCAATTCAGCACATATCCAATTCCATCCTTAACTCAATGCGGAGGAAGGTTACCAGAGAGAGAATCGAGGAACTCATAAGGAGATTGAGGGGTATCCCCGGGATGCATATTAGGTCGGAGGTGATGGTGGGATATCCGGGTGAGGGGGAGAAAGAGTTTGAAGAACTCATAGATTTTCTTCTCGCCGCGAGTTTTGACTCGCTGGGTCTCTTCAAATTTTCCCCGGAGAAAGAGGCACCCATATACAGAAGTGGAATTTCATTTGACCTGCTCTCCACCGGGGAAATCGAGGAGAGATATGATATACTTGTGGAGCTCGCCAGACAGCTATCATACGAACGCAATCTCTCCCTCGTGGGTAAGACCTTGAGAATCATCGTGGACCGCCCCGGTGAGGGTAGGACTCAAGGGCATTCACCAGACATAGATGGAGTGGTATTTTTTGAAGGAGATGCGAGAACGGGCGAGTTTGCGAACATCAGGATTACCGAGGCTGAAGACTTCGACCTGTGTGGAGTCCTGACGAATCGTTCCTCCATGCGTGTACCAGTCCCTCGTAATCAATCTTCGTCTTGAATCCTCTCTTTTCGAGGAACTGGCGTACACCGTAACAGCTTCTCCCGTAGCCTAATTTGTGGTATCCAGCTATAACTATTTTCTTTACTCTTTTCAATACCCATTCTGCTCCCTCTAATGCCTCCATTTCAGCTCCCTCTACATCCATCTTCAGAAAGTCAACCCTTTCTATCCCGAGTTCGCTCACGATGTCATCTATCGTATCAGCCTCAACCTCGACCCATTTGCCGCGGGGTGATGGCAAGAGGGAGTGTCCATCTATCCCCTCTTCTGCGAGGTTTAATCGCATTTTTCCCCTCGACTTCCACACACACTTTTCGACGGTCCTGACATTGGAGAGCCCTGATGTATTTCTTCTCAATGTACTTGAATTTCCGGGTTCCGGTTCAATGGCAACAACGAGACCCTTATCGGCGACCCTATTCGAGGCGATGAGTGTAAACCCACCAATACAGGCACCGGCATCCACGACAATATCCCCCTCTTCTATTTTGAGATAACGCTCGTAGCTCTGTTTACAGTATATGAGGTGGGTGACTATCGTGTCTTTGGGTGTGGGAACGAGAAATCTCACACCTCTCATTCTGATAGCCCACAATCCTCTGTGTGGCAGAATTACTACCGCGCATCCGAAGGGAGGCAGCCACTGACGGAGCATCCTTGCAAGGGCAATTAGCCATTCGGGAAATGCTGTCATTTTTTGTTTCTAAATTATCCCAGATTATGCGTTAAGAAACCATCTCAAGATCCGTTCCATCTCAAGACCCGTATGGGCAGGATCTGTATGGAATGGACAAGATTATACCTGCCTACCGGTCCCTACGGACCCGTATGGGCAGGCAGGTAAGATTATCACCTGCCTACCGCAGGCAGGCGAGATATTTGAAAATAAAGAACTTACGCACAGCATCTCATACGAGCCGTAGGGCCGTATGGACAATAATTAAATGAAGAACCTTTCCATACGGATCCCGCGGACTTTTCACCCATAAGGTAAAAAAAACCGCATTCTAAAAATTTCTTATATTATCTGTGTTTATCCGTGGTTATCCCTGCCTACCGGTCCCTACGGATCCGTATGGACAGGCAGGCGTGGTTAATGCATACTTTGAGATAATCTCTCTCCCGTTTCTGCATCAAATATATGCAGTTTTTCTCTCTTAAAATCTATATTTATTTTCTCCCCGGAGTGGGGCGGAGACTCGTACACCCTCATAATAATTGGAATATCACCCATAGACAGATGCAGAAGCGCCTCATTTCCGAGTGCCTCAACAAGGTCTATCTTCGCCCTGATTTTCCCCTTGCTATCGATGACTATATCTTCAGACCTTATTCCCATTACGACCTTTCCCCGCGCATTCTCCACCGGGATTTTGACATCGCCAGTTTCTGACCTGAACACGCCAGCCTCAACAACACCTTCGATGAAATTCATGGGCGGGGTTCCCATGAATCCCGCAACGAAGTAATTGACGGGGTGGTCATAAAGTGTCTCTGCATCCCCCACCTGCTGTATTCTCCCTTTATTTAATATTACGATCTTATCTCCCATTGTCATAGCTTCAACCTGGTCGTGTGTCACATAGATCGTTGTGGCAGACAATCTCCTGTGAAGTTTCTTGAGTTCGGTTCTCATCTCGACCCGCAATTTTGCATCGAGATTCGAGAGGGGCTCATCAAATAGAAAGACCTGGGGATTTCTCACTATTGCCCTTCCCACAGCTACCCTCTGCCTCTGCCCACCGGATAAAGCCCTCGGTTTCCTCGATAGAAGTTCCTCTATCCCGAGTATTCTCGTCGCATCTAAAACACGTTCTTTAACATCCTCCCTGGGATATTTTCTCAGTTTTAGGGCAAATGCCATGTTCTCGTAAACCGTCATGTGCGGATATAGGGCGTAATCCTGAAATACCATGGCAATATTTCTGTCCTTTGGTGGAATATTATTTACCCTTCTGTCTCCTATATATATTTCGCCCTCGGTTGGTGTCTCAAGCCCCGCTATTAACCTGAGTGTTGTCGACTTGCCACATCCAGAAGGGCCAACGAGAACACAGAACTCCTTATCCTCTATCTCAAGATTTATATTCTCCACCCCAACAACATTCTTGTCGTATATCTTCCTCAAGGACATGAGTCTCACCTTTGCCATAATGCCTCCTGTAATTCTCCCGTATAAACTACCCTCGCCACACCCTCAATAGAATTGTCTGATGTATCCACCGAAAAATAGACTCTACTCCGTGTGTTTACCTTTATGGGAGGTGTAACAAACCCGAGAACTGCAGAAATAACTGCGGATGCAAAGGCACCTGCTCCGCAGGCGAGCGTCTCTCCCTCAACTCCCCTCTCGTATGTGCGGATGCTCAATTCGGAATTATTGAGAATTTGAATGAAGCTCACATTGGCTCCTTCCGGCAAAAAGGATTTGTGGTTTCGTATCTTCCTTCCCATCTCCATAATGGGTACATCATCTACATTCTCATCAAAAATCAGGACGTGAGGCACGCCCGCGTTCACATAATGGCTATTCAGACTTCTATCATCTATGACCAACTCCTGATTGAGGCGAATATCCTTTGGCGGAGGGAGAAATATCTTGATCTTCTTCTCTCGCACCTCTGCTTTTATTGTGCCACAGGAAGTGGTAAATGTAACCGTATCCTTTTCAACACCGAGAATCCGGCAGGCTCGGGCGGTGGGGAAGATGCCGTCGATACAGAAAGATGCTTCAGAGCCATCAGAATTGAAGCACATCCAATTAAAATCGGCATCACTCGCTCCCGTGAGAATTATCACCCCATTTGCACCGACAGACAGCCCTCTCCCGCAGATAGATGGGATAATGGGGAGAAAATCATCCATATTAATTTTTTTCTCCCTGTTGTCTATTAATATGAAATCATTTCCGCCAGCCGATACCTTTATAATGGGCAATCCCTTAAGCTGCATAATTTCCCCTTTATCATTTTTATTTTATCCTTTTTCCTTCCTAGTTTAACCAACCATCCGACTAACAAACTAACCAACTACTCTCTTATAATTCCGGAGAGGGTGGGATTCGAACCCACGTTCCACCTTTCAGCAGAAAACCGATTAGCAATCGGTTGCCTTCAGCCTCTCGGCCACCTCTCCCATTCCTGAAACGGAGAAGAGCGATGAGCGAAGAGAGAATTTTCATCTAATAATCTATTTATCTTGCTATCTTTTCCCTTTTCTCTCTTCAATTAATTTCATTCTTCGTTCGTCCTTAGTCTCTTGTCTGATGTCTTTTGTCTTTTAATCTTCAATCGTCAATAGTCAATTGTAAATCGTCTCTCTTCCCTCTTCTCAAAAAACCCGGAGGGCGAGGGATTCGAACCCCCATGGGATTGCTCCCGGCGGATTTCAAGTCCGCTGCCTTACCGTTAGGACTAGCCCTCCTAAGTTCCTGTTTCTTATTACGACAGCTCACTAAACGAGGTCTTTCCTCTCTTTCGAACGGTAGCCATATAATCAACTTGGCTATATTATACCACGAACTCCCATAAAAGTCAAGAAAAAATTTATCAGATAGAAAGATTAAAAGAGGGTGGCTGGTGGGTTTTATATCCTGGTGTTGTGGACACAATTTAACATCGATTGAATTTGTTGAAGTGTAGCATAAATCCCTTAAAGACTTATCCACTTAACTCACCTAAATATGGAGCAAAAATATAATTACATTTAATATAGCACATTTTGGAGTAAATGTCAAGAAAAAACTTGACTTTTTAGAAAAACAATAGTAAAAAGGAGGGTGGTTTCACTTTTTTAACAAAAAAATTTTACTCAATTAAGCAAAAATTACCATAACTGTAGTATATATAAGGGATTATGTAGATTTCAGAAAAAATAAAAAAATTTACGAAAAATGCATTTTTTACTTGACAAACTACCAAAAATGTAATATAATTTATGTAGAATTAACTCCCCATCATTGCAGGTTCAATGATGGATAATTAACTCCCGGGGCTTGCATTGCAAACCCCGGTTTTTTTATAAGGAGGTGGCATGGAAAGAGTTGCTATATTCATTGACGGAAGCAATTTTTACCATGGGATGCGGGATAATTTGGGCAAAGACATAAACATTGATTTCGAAAAGTTTAGTAAGCTTCTACCTGGTTCAAGAAAGTTGGTTCGAACTTATTATTACAATTCCCGGGTAAGAATAGAAGACGGGATTAGGTGGAATTGGGGTCAGGCTGAAAACTGAAAAATAACAGATTTACCAACCCAATTTTCTTTGTATGTTATCCCATCTTTCCTGAGAGATCTTGTACTCAAGATATGAAATAATCCTTGGAACTCTACCCAGATATCCCGCAATTTCCTTACGCTTATGATTGGTATAAAGAAGGCATAACCGAACAAAAAGTGATCGTGCCTCTGCTATTTCAGCACTCCTGCTCTTACCACACAATGCCTTATTATCCACACCAGTTATCTCCTTAACCTTCTTCACTACATCAGCAAAACTTTTGTCTCTCAAAGTAATCTCATCCCTAATTTGTTTTTCACCTATTCTGTCCTTAACTTGTGTTACAAAGTCCTCATCCCCAAGAAACCGCTTGTCTATCGTTTTATAAAACTCATCCTTCTTATCTTCTCCCAACCATTCTATCACAAATTCCTCGTACAACCTTACAGCCTTTGCACGTGAATTAGCAAATTGACTCAGTACAAAATCCTTATCTACCAACTCACTCTTCTCCACGCCGAGAAAAATCCTGTGACTGGTCCACTTATAATCAGCAGGATTGGTCACTAATCCTGCTCTGACCGGATTCAGGTGAATGTATCGTACAAGATTCAATAGATAATTGTCTCTGTCGCAGAGTATTGCTTTGTAGCGTCCCTGAAATACATGCCCCACTTTATCATATTTCAAGTTGTAATATTGAGTATGTGCCTGAATTATTCCCTGCATTATCCTAGAGGCAGGAACATCATTTGTCTCCAGAAGAAGGTGAAAGTGGTTATTCATCAATGTATAGGCATATAAAATAAAATCATATCTCTTCTTGTATTCCGAAAGTTTATTTATAAATCTTATCCTGTCACCCTGATCTAAAAATATATCTTCTCTCTTATTGCCCCTGGCAATAATATGATAAAATGCTCCAGGATATTCAATACGAGGTTTCCTTGCCATATTTTGATTACATCACAATAAAGCCATCTTGTCAAGCCTAAATTTCAGTTTTCAGCCTGACCCCACATACTTCTCCCATGGTCATATGATACTATCTTAAAAGGATTAGTTTCTTGGTTGACTTGTGATCACCCACTACGAGGTTTACAAAATAAACTCCACCCATCAATCCTTTTGCATCAAAACTGACATTATAATATCCAGTCTGTTTCTCTTCATTTACCAATGTTTCTACGAGTCTTCCAGTGATGTCGTAAATTTTCAATGAGACCTTGGTTCTAGCTGGTAGCTGGTAGGTAATGGTTGTCTGCTGGATGAATGGATTGGGTGCTATTCTCATTCTGTTTCCAGGGGTCTTTAATAAATTCTCTTCTACACCTACTCCATAAAATTCGAAGATATCTAACCAGTTATACTCTACCATGTAAATATAATCCGTGGAGGCAAAGATATTTCCAGAATGGTAGTGCCAATATTGTCCTACTTCAGTAGGGTAATAAGGGTCAGAGACATTTATAACCTTCAATCCATGGTATGCACAAGGCACATAAGCGTAATTGGCGACAACCTGAATGTCGAGAGCGTAAGTAGGAAAATTATAGGAGGAAAGATAAACAGGATTGTGAGGGTCTGATACATCTAAAATATACAAATCCCCATCTGTTATAACATAAGCATAGTCACCCTGAACAAAAATATCTTTACACCCTCTCGCAGTATAATGCCCAACCCCTACGGGATTGAAAGGATTTGAGATATCGACAATTCGAACTCCGTCATTACCATTTGCGAGGTAAGCATAATCTCCCGATATGTAAACATCCCCTGTACTGCCAGACTGATAAGACCCTACCTCCACAGGATTTTGGGGTTCAGACACATCTAATATCTGTAACCCGTCATAGTCGCAAGCCATAAAAGCATAGTTATCAAAAACCTGTATGCTCCATATGGTATGAAAACACGTGTAGCAACCAGTTTTGACAGGATTCATAGGATTTTGAATATCTATAATATGCAAACCATAACCCCAAGTCCCTACATAGGCATAACCTCCAGAAACACAAATTGCTTGTGCGTCCCAGAGAGTATCGTAATAGCTTATTTCTACGGGAGAAGCTGGATTACCAATATCCACAATGCGAAGGCCACCATAGAGACCGTCAGCTATGTATGCATAGTTTCCTGAAACATACACATTTTCTGCTTCATCACCCGTATTATAAGAACTTATCTTTATAGGGTCGGAAGGATCAGAGACGTCCAATATCAATAGTTGGTTAGGCTCAGAACCTGCTCCCCCAACTCCTGCATACACATAATTATCCTGTAGATCTATTCGCCATGCGAAGAAAGAAAATCCCCCATAACTTCCAGTCTCAAAGGGTGCGTAAGGATTTGAGATATTAACAATCTTAACTCCATATAGATGAGCTGCAACATAAGCATACCTTCCAAAGACACACACATCATATGAACTTCCAACACCGCAAGTTCCCACTCGTATTGGAAAACTTGGGTCTGATATATCCACGATAACAAGACCTTCTCTAGAATCTGCTACATAAGCAAGACTATCGCATATGAAAATTCCATGTGCTTCACCAGTATCGCAATTCCCCACAAGTTCAGGATTGTACGGGTCAGAGACATCAAATATGTTCAAACCACTCCAATATGCTGCTATGAATGCATAATTACCACGTACATATATATCCAGACCTCCTTGAGCCGAGCTTAATTGCACTAAATTATAAGGGTCTGACGCATCGAAAATTCTGAAACTTCCCGGTCCCACAGTATAGACCAAATTCCCAGATTTATAGACTTTGAAGCCATAATTTTGAGGATCATAATAGTAGCTAACCCAAACTGGATTTGTTGGATCTAATACATCTACTACGTGTAAATTATTCGCTCCAACATACGCATAGTTGCCTGATATGTAAATATCTGTTATTTCTCTTGGGAAAGCAAGTTCACCATTGATAACAGTTGGTGAGGAAGGATCAGAAACGTTCATTACTCGAAAGCCGGGGCCGGCTCCAACGTATACCAGAGTATCCTCTGCCAAAACTGCTCCACAGGAACCATGTCCCCACCTTCCAACTAATCTTACATTTGAAGAATCTACTTTTTCGTGGACTACAAGAGGTAATTGCCTATTAGTATAATTGGTCCCATCCAAGTGCTGTGCATAGCCACTGCAGTAGCAAACTACTGCACTCCATACGAAAATTACAGAAAATAGAACATACTTTTTCATAACTTTCCTGTTTTTTATGAGCGAATGGGGTCAGGCTAATCTAAAACAGATTTATCCTTTCCATCAATCCCTTATACGGTTTCTTCGATGAAAGTTTCATAAGATATGATACCGTTGTTGCAAAAAATCAGGGTCGGGTCTTCATCTTCCACTTTGCTTTGCTTCAGCTTCTCCTTTGATTTCTTACTCTCCTGTTTAATGCGGGTTAGACCTTGGGTAATATCTCTTGATGAATTTTCTTTAGTAACACTTCCTATCTACAGGGAACTTGCCAATTTGCCCTCAATTATGTCTAATGCCTGCCTTGCTTGCCATATGTAATCTGTCTTTTCTATTATGTGTGGTGAAATGTAAATCTATTTCACTGAGGTCAAGACCCGACCCTACTCCCTCTTGTCAAAAATTAAAGTTTCGTTGTAACTCTTTATGTTTTAAAAGATTACTGAGAACTGACACCAAATTTCTGTGCTTTGCTTCAGCTTCTCCTTTGATTTCTTACTCTCCTGTTTAATGCGGGTTAGACCTTGGGTAATATCTCTTGATGAATTTTCTTTAGTAACACTTCCTATCTACAGGGAACTTGCCAATTTGCCCTCAATTATGTCTAATGCCTGCCTTGCTTGCCATATGTAATCTGTCTTTTCTATTATGTGTGGTGAAATGTAAATCTATTTCACTGAGGTCAAGACCCGACCCTACTCCCTCTTGTCAAAAATTAAAGTTTCGTTGTAACTCTTTATGTTTTAAAAGATTACTGAGAACTGACACCAAATTTCTGTAAAAGATTACTGAGAACTGACACCAAATTTCTGACACCAAATTTCAAAATAATCTTTTCTTTCTTTTTTAAACTCCCTAAATTTTTTTCGCTCATTATGGGATTTATAGGAAAGACTGAATACATCACATTATTCTTTCTCTATTTTTAAAACATAAGTCTAACTTATCAGGGAGTACCCTAAACCCTGTGCCGTGATCGTGAGTTCTGCCATCAGGATATTGTCCAATTCGTATATCAACGAGAATTACTTTTTCTTTTAACAAGTTAAGAAAATCATTAAAACTAAATCCACTTAATAACCATGCTTCATCAAACCAAAATTCCTCTTTAGAGGCCCTTCCTCTCGCCTCCGCTTTAACATATAGCAACTTAGGAAGCTTTCTTTCAAAAGACTTTTTTAGTGTTT
>DFBT01000115.1 GCA_002366725.1 Caldifarciminota bacterium UBA3073 | reverse complement strand
GCCGCCTCCATAGTATGCGGTTATTTCCCAAAGAACATTGCGATACTTACGCTCTTCTTTGTTGCCATATCGGATACCGCAGCTTATACCGTCGGGCGGTTTTTTGGAAAGAGGGAGATCGTGAAGGGAAAGACGCTCGGGGGAACTCTTGCTTTTTTTATTACGGCGGTCGTAATTGTTCTTTTCTCTCCACTTCCAAAAATCATCTCCATCCCCAGCGCTTTCATTGCCACAGCTGTTGAACTCATCCCGAGATACGACGATAATCTCTCGATACCCCTCATAACGGGCATCGTATTGTGGATAATGGTCTGGTTGATGGGAGTACCCGCCTAAAAATCTGCCAAGCATACATGTTGTAAACTATTCCCTTAAAAAACCCCTTGACAAATCGGCATTTTTGTTGTATAATATATTAGGATACCGTGAAGGCAATATGAAAGAAACTCCACTTCGGGGTGCACATAATAGCACAAATTAAATTTTGCCCATAACTTCACGGCGAAAACCAGCGTAAATTTGCGCCCAAAAGTTTTTTTACACAACAGGGAGGTCTTTATGAAGAAGTTCTTTGTGTTAGTCATTTTTTGCCTTACGGGTATTATATCTGCAGACCCGATACCCCTTATGATAAGTGAATTTCAGACCTCTCCCGATTCGCTCGAAAGGATAGAACTCAACTATTACACTTTGGGAGAATTAACCGTTGTAACACGCGCCGGAACCGCATATGTCGATACTTCTCTTTTGAGTGAGTGTTTTCCGGTGATAGATAGCACGAACACAGAGGGAAACTTTTCTCTGGACGATGTATGTGACACTATTACAATTTTTTTCTCCGAGGATTTATATGTTGACACACTCAGTCTCATATATCCCGTGCCTTGCTTGCCCGCACCTCCTCCATATGCAAGTGGGTCTCACTTCTATCAGACTTATGTAGGTGAAGATTGGTATATAGATTCGACGCCTACATTTGGGGAAGTGAACGATGATTACCCATACTGCCGCATCTCCGGAGCAGTATTTGGCGGAGATTCAGTTCCAATTGAGGGAGCGGAGGTGAAAGCCACCCTCCATGAATTCTGGGATTGGGTAGACACGAGCGATGTAGATGGGTCGTACTCATTTACTGATATATATCCCGGAAGTTATACCCTTATTGCGACGCGAGATGGTTATTACCCGGACACGATAGGTGTATCCACACACGCGCTCTGTCCGGCAGAGGAAGTCGACTTCTACCTATCGATAATGGGAATAGAGGAGGAATCGAATCATGAATTTTCAATTGTCAATCTTCAATTATATGTCCATCCCAATCCATTCAGCACAACTACGGTTATTAGTTATTCCATCGGATCCTGCGGACAGTTATCGGTAATCGGTAAAAGCCAGGGACCGATTACCGATCACCGATTACTGATCACTTTGTCCATCTACGGTCTCTCCGGCAGTCTCATTAAACGATTTACGATTTACGAATCACGATTTACGAATCACGAAATAACCTGGGATGGAAGGAATGAAAGCGGAATCAGTGTCCCTCCGGGCATTTACTTCATAAGGCTCCAGACCCCCTACGGCACATCCTCGACCAAGGTTACCAGACTGAGATAGAAAAAAACTGACAGATCCTCCAGAAGTGGACATACGAGATATTTTTTCCCGAGGCATGAATACACAATACGATGAGGTATTTTGTACCCGTTATCTGTGCGCTCTTCCTGCTTTCCTGCAAGGGTAAGGAAAGACTTCCCGTTCAATTTTATGAAGAGGAGGTTTGTGTCTGGGTAGAACGGGGAGAGGTTCTGGTCGAAGGGATATATTATTTCAGAAACAGAACCCACACCGCCAAGCGAATGAGGCTCTTCTATCCGTTTCCCATAGACTCCCTTCACGAATTTCCATACGAGATAGAGGTTGAGGGCACACCGTTCGAGACAGCGGAGGACGGCGTAACCTACGATGTCATCATCGATTCTATGGGAGTGGCAGAATCTACCGTGAGATATAAACAGAGGATATTTACAAATTGTGCCAAATATATCCTCATGACCGCAAGACGGTGGAAAGAGCCCATAGAAGAGGCGAGGTTCGTAGTGAGTTTGCCCGAGGACTTCAGTAATGTGAACATCTCATATGAACCGGACAGCATTATTAAGAAGGAGGAAAGGACATTTTATTATATAAATGAGCATAATTTATTCCCGGACAGGGATATCGATATTGTGTGGAAACTCGCGGGGAGGGAAAAAATGACAATTTACAAATGAAACATAAACGTGGAGGACAACAGGGGGTAATTATGAGCAAAGTCTTTGTAATATTTATTATAATTCCCGCGGTTGTGGGTGTTGCCGGATGGACACCCTGTGGACTCGAGGGAGAGAGAGTTACCTCCATGGTAATGAACCCTTACTTCGGCTATATGACCGCGGGTACCGCCGGAGACGGGGTTTTCTGGTCTGGTGATAGAGGTGAAACATGGATACAAGTGAATGACAGTCTCGGATGTCTTGATATAACAGACCTCACATATATAGCCCCATTTGGTAAGGAGTGTCTCGGTATTATAGTCTATGCCGGCACCTCCACCGAAGGTGTCTGGTGGTGGAATTATTTCCAGGAACCATTTAAGGAAGACTCTATGGGTTTCTGGGAAGAGGTAAATGACAGCCTCACGGACCCACATATAGTCAGCCTCGCATCAGATGAGATATGGAAGATATATACGGGGACCTATGAAGATTTATGTGCACTAACACTCGATACGGGGTACTGGATGTCCATTTTGAACTATTCTCCTGTGATAGATATAGCATCTTACCCCTCTATTTTGGGCGATATAGTCTATGTGGTAATAGGGGCGTATGGAAAGACAGATGTGCTGATGAAGAGCTGTGACGGAGGTGACTCCTGGGACCCGCTTCCCTTTGCCGCATTCATATATACGATTGAGGTCGACCCCGCAGAACATAATACTATCTATGTTGGATGTATGGCACTCAGAAATGAAGAGTATGTAAATGCGGTGGCGAAGAGTACGGATGGAGGTGAAAATTGGGATGATTACGGCTGTTTTACCGGTTGCGTTGTCTCTTTATGTGTGAACCCACTCTGTAATAATGTGGTGTACGCGGGTCTGGGTTCGGGCGGTGTATACGAGAGCACAGATTATGGAGAGACATGGACGACCATAGACCAGGGGCTCGGTGACCTCAATATAAACTGCCTTTCAATATGGCGGGATACCCTCTATGCGGGCACGGATGATGGTATATGGAGATATCTCATTGATATAGGAGTTGAGGATACAGAAAATGATGCTATGGTATTTCAATGCTATCCAAATCCCACGAGGGGAAGTTGCAGCATAATGTGCGACAAACCGGCATCTATCACGGTGTATGATGTAGCGGGTCGAACTGTTGAGACCTTCGATTACGACCCCGGCAAGACCCTCAAAATATCCTTCCGCGGCGAGAACACACCCGGCGGAATCTATTTCATAAGGGCAAAGGTCGGGGATGGGAGCGTTACAGAGAGAATTGCGGTTCTGAGATGAGGTCCTGGGGTCAGACACGGAAATAAGAAATACTGTCTATCTCTTAAATATTAGCCTGACCCCCATGATTTTTTATGACCCCCATGATTTTTTAGAGGTGAGAAATATGTCTAAAACACGCAAATCCTGGAGGGAAAAATTGACGGACAGTCGAAATCTGCCAAAGGTCGAAAGAATCACCGAAAAGATGAGCAAGAGATGGGGAACCGGTACGGTTGTCATTCCGGCGCCGAGGGAGGTGGATGAGATCATGAGGAAGGTTCCCAGGAGCGGGCTCACCACCATCAATGAGATTCGCAAAAAACTTGCCGAAAAACACGGCGCCACGATCGGTTGTCCAATAACTACAGGAATTTTCGCCTGGATCGCTGCCCATGCGGCGGAGGAAGCGGCGGTAGAAGGGGAGAGAAGTATTACCCCTTACTGGAGGACATTGAAAACCGGGGGAATTATAAACCCAAAATACCCCGGTGGGGTGGATGCTCAAAAGAAACTTTTGGAGAAAGAGGGACACAGGGTAGTCAAAAAAGGCAAAAGATATGTCGTCGTTGATTTTGAAAAGAGTCTGACGGTACTTTGATGTTACCTCAAAAGATGGTCACGATTGGTAATTTTTGGGAGGGGAGAGTCTCTCGGTAGTTCTTGCGAGCCTACCGGTTACCTCCAGAACCGAAAGAAGTTTTTTGGATTGTGTATCTTTTGTGCCCGCATTACGCTTCAGAAGGGTTATACTTTTACCTCCTATAACTATACCCTCTTTGAGGAAGTCCTTCAGGGCGCTGGTATCGTCTCGGGATATTGATAGGATGAGTGACTTCGCCATTTCGGGGTTGGAAGAAATTACCGTATACCGCTCGTCTATATCGCTCACACCGGTTTTTATACCCGCCTTTTGCCGCACGAGTCTTTTGCCGTATATCTTCACAGAGAGCCCCGAGGATATCCTCATGGTTATCCTCATATTTGCCCTGGACTCATTCTTTTTTCGTTCAAACGATATAACTATCCCGTGATTTCCATACTTGCCTTTGAAGTGGGGAAGCCCGTTCTCTGTCATATATACATCACCGGGTATATATTTTCTCAACTCCAGAAGGTTTTCCTTTGCCTTTCTCATCAACCTCTTGAAGTTCGCCCTGGTTATGAGTGGAATGATGATGAAGAGGAGAAATGGAATCAGGACATTAAGAATGGTGCTCCAGATGTCTTTGAAATGTTTCATACCACCAATCGTCCCGGTGGAGTAGCTTCCCCGTTGAATAGCTCCCCATGGAGTAGTTTATTCACTCCATAGGGCAAGTCACTTCCACGGGGCATGCTGCACTCCACCCCGAACGCTGTCGCTACGGGACAGGCGGGATAAATCAATCGTCAATAGTCAATAGTCAATTTTCTATGCCCTCGGATGCGCCCGTTTATATGTCCTCTTCAGTCTCTCGGGAGTGATGTGAGTGTATATCTGTGTTGTGGATATGGAAGAGTGCCCGAGAAGTTCCTGAACTGTGCGAAGGTCGCAGCCCCTGTCGAGGAGATGCGTGGCAAATGTATGCCTTAAGGTGTGTGGTGATGAGTGTGCAAGGTCGGCCACGCTCCTTATACACCTCCCCACTATTCTCTGGAGGCTCCTCTGTGAAAGCCTCTTTCCAAACTTGTTCAAGAAAAGGGGTGTATTCTTATTCCTCAAGGGTGAGAGGTAATTTCTTATGGCATCCATTGCCTTTCTCGTGAGCGGAAGAATCCTCTCTTTCCTTCCCTTTCCCATTACCCTTGCCGTCTCATTTGCAAAATCCACATCTTTCGTATTCAGTGAACAGATTTCACTTGCCCTCATCCCCGTGCCGTAGATGAGTTCGATGATCGCCCTGTCTCGTTCGGATAAGTTCTCGTCGAACAGTTTATTTATCTCGTCGATTGAGAGAAAAGACGGGAGCTTGCGTTTTGGTTTCGGGTATTTTATATTCAGTGTGGGGTCGACCTCGACTATGTTCTCCCGCGAGAGAAACTTGAAGAAGGACTTGAGTGATGAGGTCTTCCTCGATATTGAGCTGCGTTCGTATCCATATCTTGCGAGACTTCCGAGAAAGTCCCTCACATTCCTTCTCGATATCCTACTAACATCGGTTATTTTTGGAAATTCTGCCAGCCAATCTGCAAGTTCTGTGAGGTCATTTCTATATGCCCGCAGGGTGTGTTCGGATACATCCCGTTCACTTTTTAAGAACGACAGAAAACTTTCTATCTGTTGCGAAATTTCCATCTTCTTTCAACAAAAGACACGAAATTTTTCTCTCACGCCTGCCTGTCCATATCCATACGGATCCTGTGGACGGATCCGCAGGGACCGGTAGGCAGGAAGGACACGAAAGACACTGAAGGCAAAAGATCAATGTCTAATTTCTAATGCCGCCCGCCTACCGGCAGGCAGGAATTTACAATTTCTTCCTGTCTCAGGCGTGGCAAGGTGTATAATGCCATAATACCCGGTGTCTGATGTCTGTGGTCTGATGTCTTTAGTCTTAACTGACTTATGGGTAGATTCTGTCTATGGTTCGTGGGAAGGGTATCGACTCCCTTACATGATGGATGCCGCATATCCAGGTGACAGTCCTCTCCAGCCCAAGGCCAAAACCCGCATGGGGACAGGTACCGTATCTCCTGAGATCGAGGTACCACTCGTAATCTTTTCTCGGCAGGTCGTATTCCCTTATTCTCTCTTCGAGTTTGGCAAGTTCATCTTCCCTCTGCCCTCCCCCTATTATTTCCCCGCATCCTTCGGGCGCGAGCGTATCAAAATTCAGGGCGATTCTGTCGTCACGCGGGTCCCTCTTCATATAAAACGCCTTCACCTCGTGGGGATAACCGGTCACATGAATGGGTTTTTTAAACTTATTTGACAATTTGGTTTCTTCTGGAGCGCCAAAATCTCCTCCCCAGTCCATACCTACGAGATTTGCCGCCTCTGTATAGGTTATCCTCTCGAAGGGACTTTTTATTTTTGTGAGGGGGGTTATGTCCCTGCCGAGCATTTCCAATTCCCGGCTATTTTTATCGAGAACGGAACCCACGATGTATTCAACGAGTTCCTCAGCGAGTTGCATAACATCTCCGAGGGTTGCGTATGCTATCTCTGGTTCAACCTGCCAGAACTCCGTTAGATGTCTTCTCGTCTTCGACTTTTCCGCCCTGAAAGAGGGGCCAAAGCAGTAAACCCTGCCGAACGCCATACATCCCGCCTCCATATATAACTGTCCGGATTGCGAAAGATATGCACTTGTGTTAAAATACGGAACCTCGAAGAGTGTGGTCGTGCCCTCACAGGCAGACGGCGTGAGTAGTGGGGCATCGAGCCTCACAAATCCTCTTGAATCAAAGAAATCACAGATTGCCTTTATACAGGTTGACCTTATTCTCATCACAGCGAATGGTCTTCTTGAACGAAGCCACAGATGTCTGCGCTCGAGAAGGAAGTCTATACCGTGCTCTTTCAGTGATATGGGATAATTCTCTGCGGAGGAGACAACATCTATATTTTTAAATAGCAGTTCGTACCCTCCCGGAGCCCTTTCATCCTTATGTACTGTGCCTATAACGATGACCGAAGACTCATATGGAATGGTATCGCAGAGGTTGAATACATCCCCCGAAACCTCAGACCTCAATACCACAACCTGTGCAATTCCCGACCCATCCCTTATCAATAGAAATACGATCTTTCCGCTGGAGCGTCGGTTATATACCCATCCCTTGATGGTTACCTCATCTCCATTATGTCTGTGTAGCTCTTCTATATAACACATGGCATTGTGTTGATAAGGTGAATATGCTTTAAAGTTCCAAACGGTTCAGGATTTTGGTCGGTGTAACTTGGAATTTGTCTGCCCTATTGGATGATCACGATCTAATGGAGCAAAGAACTTGCTGTTTGGGATTTGAAATATAAAAGTTGTTTGCACAAACGGTATCGGTGCTATCTGATTACTACGAGCTTCTTTGAAAACACCCTGCCATCTATGGAAAGGCTGACAAAATATGTACCACTTACAAGCTTTTCGCCCCGGGCGTCGAGGCCATCAAATATATAAGAGTACATTCCCTTTGAAAATTGCTCATCTACCAGTGTCTTAACGAGATGTCCCATGAGGTCGTACATAGAGAGTGTAATATGCATATCATCGAGGGGGATTTCAAATAAAACTGCGGTTTCACCCCTCGTGGGATTCGGATTGCATTCGAATAATATGGAGAGCGTATCCCTCTTTGCGGTTTCTTTTCCGCAGAATTCCGATTCTATAATACCCAGAAATAGTGAGGGTTGGTCTAAATAGAGTGCCCTTCCCATAAATACAAAGCGAGAACCCGAATAAAACGCAACGGGATTTCCATCCCCATCCACCATTGCATATGAAAGACTGTCGCCGGAGAGCCATTCTGGCAGGACAGAAGAGAGCGACCCATTGTACGCAAATGAATATTCGGTAAATATTCCAACCCCCTTAAATCTGCCGTTGTATTCCCTATCCGGGGCAAATCCCTCAACATAAATATTTTCTCCCCCCACCGGAAATGGGGTCAGGATAAATACATTCTTCAATTCAGTTCTTGATGATGTATCCCGTGAAAGTATGGCATTTCCCGAAAGAAATTGTATGAACTGTCCAGCATATGAGGTATCGGTGGATATGACGACGGGTGTCTCAAAATCCGCCACTATCTTCTTTTCAATGATATCATTGGATGGATTGAAATCCATGGGAAATGTTGATGAGACCCTCACCAAAACTTCCCCCCCTCCCATGATGAACTCGGGGAAGTCTACCTGCCTGTCCTCCTGTGGCTCGATAACAGACACATCCATAGTTTCGTAGTAAATAATCTCATTCTCCTTTTCAATTTCAATGGTTAACTTTCCATTGCGGGCAGTTCTATTTCCAAAGTTTCTCAAGACAACGACGGGTGAGACGGTGCTACCGGGTTCTGTCCTGAAGGGAATGTGAAGTATCTCGTTTATCCCCACATCCTCGTTTTGAATGATTTTGAAGGTGTTCGTGGGGTCTCCGAAAAGATGGAAACTTGCTATATTCTTCTCCGTGAATGAATCAGGATACTGCATCCAGTAATCGATAGCACCCTTTCTCATTGCTTCTCCCACACTCATATCGTTTAAAAGGAAATTTTCCAGAATGTTATACAGGAGTGTTGAGGTGCCTCCGGGTTTGCCCTGTATAAAATATGATTCAGATGTGGGGGCGATTATACCTGCCACCCTGTCGCCGTATTTTTCCAGGAGGAAATTCCCCGAATGGGCGGTGGTTGATATGATAAGGGCGTCTTCAGGCGGGGCATTTAATTCTACATCGAGCGTGTGTTGGATGTTGATGCTGTACCTGTCTCTGTGGGGGTCCTCATAATCGACATCGTAATCGCTCAGGAGTTTATCCATCTCTCTTACGAAGTCTGGCGAGACCATATCGTATGAGCAAGAGCAAAATATATTCTCCTCGTTCTCCCGTAGCTGGAAGAGAATGGAGCGTAGGAGAAAATCTTCTACGCGCTCGGGAGTGCCGTATGGTATCCTCCCGACCGCCACCTCGGCAAACGGCTCGAACCTGCCCTCTATATCCGATGTGAGTTCCCCATAGTAGAAATCTGTCTTCGTATCCCCGCGTAAAAATTGTGGAATGCACCGGTGGTCACCAACTATCAGAAGATTGGAAAACCCCAACTCGTCGTGCTTCTGTTTTAAAAGTTTGCGAATCTCCCGTGCACTTGTGGAAGGAGGTACCGTAACGAGCGAGACATCGTATCCAAGAGCCGTTTTTCTTGAAATGAAGCTTTCAAGTGAGTGCTCAAGCGATGGAACGGTGAGGATACAGAGATGTCTATCGCCTTCACTTCCGCTCGGAGAATAAGATGGAAGCGAAAAGCAATCCACAGATATGTTTATAA
>DFBT01000022.1:14602-27235 GCA_002366725.1 Caldifarciminota bacterium UBA3073 | reverse complement strand
AAATCCGTGAAGAACCAAATATATTAACTCAACTCTAAATACTTCCTCTTTATACCTCTCTGTCAAGAGTTTAAAAAAAGGCTCTGTGGAATAACTATAACGGAAATCCCTTCCTTTAGCATAACCGGCCTTCCCACTTTTAAAAATACTTTTACCATAAACTGAATAAAGTTGACCGTTTGGAATACAGGTTAAAACAAGCGCTTTTATGTTTGGTTTAGCATGTTCATGTATTATTTGAATAATGTATGTCAAACATACCTTCTCGTTATTCCCTTCTGGATTGTAGTATTGGGGCAAATTTGGGGTAAATACCCTCTCCACACCATAAGAGGTCTGGTTAATTGCAATGTTGATTTTGCCTTTATAATCCGCTGGATTATTTATGAGAGCGGTTTTAACCTCAATATGAATAAAGGCATCGGGAAGTTCAAACATCAAATCTGAACCGAGAGGAGAGGAATTCGGAAAGTGTAAAATAGAGGCGAAGAAATGGTGGAAAATTCTCTCTGCTCCAGTATCTAAATCGGACGCCTTATAATCACTCCGTGCTGTTTGAATAAAATTATTATACCAATCGTTCAGTATTTTTATTCTCGAGTTCAATCCCCCAATTAAGGAAGCTAAATCCTGCTTTAGGTGAAGCAAAATCAAATCAAAATATTGTTTCTCTCTTTTTTCAAGGTCGAAATCACTCAACATAGACTACCTCCTTTATATTTTTACATCTTTTTTTAATAATATTTGAATACTCCGAAACAAGTTCTATTAATATTGCGTCTCTTCCTAACTTTTGGGCAACTTTACCAGTTGTACCTGAACCCGCAAAGGGGTCTAATACAACACCATCTTCAGGACAGCCTGCTTTGACACATCTTTTTACAAGCTCCTCCGGAAAAGTTGCAAAATGGGCTTCAGAAAGCGGTTGCAGTTTTATACTCCATATATCGCCAGGATTTTTTCCTTTAGGGTGAGCTTTTACAGTTTGAAGTACTAAGTGGGTTTCGGTAACCCACCTATCATATATATCATCAAATTTAAGTATTTCCTTTAGCTTAAACCAATCTTCAGGCAAAGGTATAGACCCCCCTCTTCCCCAGCTACCTGTATCTTTTCTAAACCAATGTCCTGCTGTATCTTTATGTCCTAATAATCTATCAATTTCCTTTGTAGTAATACCTCTCTTTTTTCTCCAAAATCTGAGATAATCCGCAATTATCGGTTGAAAAACTCTGTATCTCCGCTGTACCACCAAATATTCTCCGAACAGCGATTTCCTTGCCCCTGGAGAAGCGCCTCTATTTTCGGGGCTTAATTTAAACTTACCTTCATAAGGTCGTTTTCCTGTCTGCGCGGGGGCGGAAACAGTAGCGGGGAATAACCCCGCCTTTAGCGGAGATATCCCTTCTTTTTCATTAAAATCTGATATTGGAGGTAATATCGGCCTATAGAATCCCTCACAGTTAATGTGGTTACTTATATCAACTTCATTCTTGATAATCCTTCCACAATCTTTACATACTAAATCAACCGAGATTTGTGATTCTTTGCTGAAATCATTCACTTCCTCCATGGTTTTTCTCCCGTCTTCCCAATCTACTTGAGCAAATATATTACAACGAGAACTTTTGAAAACTTTAGAAACATACCCTCTAATTTTTTTATCCCTTAAGAAAGAATTCTCCACCTCAAAGCCCAATATCTCTTCAGGTCTCTTACTTCTTGTGAAATTTCTCGTTGGTACTCTTAATTCATCAATTGATAAATAATACTTATATTTACTTTCTTTCTTCACAAATAAAAATACCGGTTCATAAACATTCGAAAATCTGTTATCTAACGAAGAGGGCATAGCATTTGGTTTTTGCCAGATGATTTTATTTAGGAGTGTCCAACCATTCTTTTGGAGTTCACATGCCAATAGTTCTGGTATAAGTAATAACTCCTTATTTTGATATTTATATCCCACATTCAAGAAAAAAGTCCCTGTAGGTTTTAGCACTCGTTTTATCCTATTAAATACATCGACAAGCTTTTCTACATATTCTATGTAGGTATTTTCCTGACCAATTTGTTGAGGGCTTTTATAATCTCGCTGTTTCCAATAAGGAGGTGATGTTACAACACAATCTACAAAACTTTCCGGTAATAGACTCAGTGCTTTATTCACATCTCCTATATAGACAACGACATCTCCCTGCTTTGTCTCAGTAGTTCTACTTCTATAAATTTCCAGAAGAGCCAACCGCTCTTTAACAACATTCGATTTTGAAGATCTCACAATGCGTTCTTTAATTTCTTTATATTTTCGCTCCATAATTCTACCTACCTGTTATAAACTCCTGAAAAATATTGGAAAAATATTGGTGTCAGTTCTGCCTAACATCTGGAAAAATATTGGTGTCAGTTCTGCCTAACATCTGTAGCTACAAGAGGTTATGGCGACACTTTTTTATGCCGTCCCATTCTTCGGCTACATATCTTAAATCGTTATCTTGTTACACTCTGTATATTAATTTAAAGGTGGTATTTTTTCGGAGTCACAGCAGATTCCAATATTACTGGAAAAGTTTTATCTTGCTAAAAAAATAATTATCGCTATAACTCTTTATATCATAAAAGATTATTGAGAACTGACACCAAATATTCGGACACCAAATATTCTGCAGACTCGTATGAGCTGAAAACTGAAAAATAGATAATTTGTTATTCAATACAACTTTGGATTGGTTTAACTATTTACCTTTGTAATTTCATTCTCTTAGCCACCTTTCCCACTTCCACTCCCATTCCATTTGTAATAATTATAGCATTAAATGTGGGAAATGTCAAGAAAAAACTTGACAAAAGGAAAAAAATGTGTTATACTAATGCAGAGGGGGTAGTACATATCCCCTTTTTTATGGAAAAATGAGGAGGTAGAAGGGAAATATAAAATAGCACAGCAGTGATATATAATTTTAACCTGGCCGGTTTAGAATCGGAAGATTCTGGGCCGGCTTTTTTATTTGAGGAGGTGATATTATGCCAGCAATAGGAAATGTAGTACCCAAGAAGGGTATGAGGGTAAAGGTATTCAACCTTGACGATACGAAATACTATGGACTTGGGCGGATTATCGATGTATATAACGGGTTTGAGCCACCAGAGTGTTTGATAAAGTTGGATGACGGGATAGAATATCTTGATACGGCATGTGATTGGGTGGATAAGGGGAATGCGGACCGAATTGAAATTAGTATAATGGGCAGGGTATTATTTAAGGAAAAACCGATGCACATAGATGATACGGGCAGAAGGGGGAAGGTTGAAAGCAGATAGGGGTTTTAAATAACTAAAATTTGTTCCTGTCCCAAACTCTTGTGATGATAAAAAGAGTAGCAATGTGAAACTATCTGTTATCACCAGTAGCCCTATAAGTGGAGTGCCCCGCCTTGGCGGGGCATTGCTTTGTCTATATCTATACTGATCTCATATCCATACGGATCCTATGGACGAGTCTGCGGCCTGTAGATCGACTTTTTTTATTCTATTATCCACCCTGCGTGTAATTGTTGCACTTGGTAGACTACTCATTTATTATTGTTTCTAATCTCTGAATGGCTTGGTTTACTTCTTTATCCATGCCCAACTTCTCCCCATGAAATTTGTCTTTTTTGACACTCTTCCAAATTCTTTTCAATGCAGGAATTGATTCTGTATCACCCAATTTCTCTATGGCTTCCATAAGTCCACCACTTAATAACCATGCAGTATCATCCACACCACTTTTCCTTAAAATATCCCTTAGGATAGGAAGTCCTGAATTGTCTCCAAGTCTGCCAAGCGCTATAGCGATTACATCGTCATACATAGAGCCATAGTGTTCTCTTCTCTTGAATTTTTTCCAAAGTGTTTTCAGCATTGGAATTGACTCGGTGTCACCCAATTTGCCAAGCGTTTCGATTGCATCAGCAAGCAACAGTGTAAGCCCATTGGTGCTATCCTGGTACTCTTCTTCACCTCTTTCATCTACCTTTACTACATACGGTACCTCGGGGAGGGCATTTACTGCTTCATTAAGTATTTTCCGCGCTACCAGAATAGCCGATTTTCCCCCAAGACTCTTCGCCGCGGTGATCGCCACCTCTCTATTTTTATCTTGCATTCCTCGCATTAGCAATGCCCTCATTGACTGGTTACGAGCATCATGCATAAAGAGCATTAGACCCTCTCTGGTACGGTCATCACCAGATTCATACACTTCTTTAAGCAGAGGAGCTACTGCATCACAATCCAGTTGAGATACCAGATCAATAGCAATCCATCGGACACTCTTATCTTTGTCAAATAAAAACTCCCTCAATATTGGAATTCCAGATGTATCACCACTTTTGACTGAGTTATAAGTAATGTGAAACCTCTTAATTTTCTTATTACTTTTTATGTTTAAATAATTCTCCATTTTGGGGAGCATCTTATCATTGGTTTGCCAATCCAAATAAAACGAGCTTTCATGTTCTCACAATCTTATTCAATTTAAATTACATGATTTAAATTCATAATTCAAAAATTCAAGTTCTAAAGATTGATTATCAATCCCTTTTTTCATTATCATTTAATTCGGACTAAATACAGTACCGACAGGGAATGCCTAAGATGCGTCACAGCTAAGCTCGCCAAGAATTTTCGTGACGTATCATTTAAAAGCAGATTAAGTTAATTAATATCTTCTGTCTTATGCTAAAGAGCGATTAGTTAAATATCACAGCATCAATCCAAAGAAGTTATATCTTTACATGAAAGAACTCGAGTTCAGGGTTAATAACCGAAGAAATAAAGATCTGGATGAAGTTTTACTTAAATATCTGTTAGATTATCGGTTCATATCTGGATAATTCCCTTTTTAAAAAATTAACTTCACTTATAATATTATTTTCCAATTCTCTTATATCATCCAAATCATCTTTTGGAAATTTAAATATCCTTTTGTATACCCACCACTCATTTTGTTTTTCATAATTTCTTTTTTGTAAACTCGCTGCTAATGTTTTTTGCAACTCGTCTCTAAGCTTCTTGTAATTTTCATTATTCTCAGGAAGCCAAATACCAACATAACACGGATTATCATAAAAGTGTGGTCTTCTTGTTTTCTGATTCCATTCAAAAGTAATACCAAATGGATTTTCTTCGAGACACCAATCTTCCTTGTATAATATTAGCTTGGGATAACCTATTTCTTTATCTTTTGAAACTGCCTTCCATTTTTCATCTGTACATTCTTTTCGCATCTTTTCAAGCATATATTTATAAAAATTCTGGGTTTCATTTTCTACCTCATGTTTTTGTTCAATATTGCGTATCTCTTGTATTGTTCTAAAATGCTTTAAATAGACAGCTACTCTATCTCCTAATTCAAACCGCACCATTTAACCTCCTTTTATGACATCTCTGACTATTGACTCATAATCTCTTATAATTTTTTGTATCTCGGTATCCTTAATTTCAGTCGCCAAATCGCTTATAATTGTCAATATGTCGTTATATGTAACATGTATAAAAGATATTTCTATTCCTTCTTGTAAGTTCTCATATGGGGATAAGTATATTAAGATCGCGCTACGGAAAGAACGTCTGATTCGAGAGCTTTGGTTTTTCCCCTCTCCTTGTTTTATTGAACTTATGCTTATTTTATTTTCAATTACACAACGCCAATTACAGCCTTTTATCACAATATCTGGAATCGCCTCTGAGGCTTCCTCTTCTCGTGTTATCTCTACATTCTTTAAACTTTCTGAATTATTAATATCTTTCCACAACGCAATGCCATCCTTATCTCTCTTGTTCCATCTATCAAAATTCTGGTTATATAACATCTTATCATTTCGATGATATTCCTCGACTTTAGAAAGAAATTTACTGATAAACTTTGTCCCAAGCCTATGAGAGCCCCATGGATCTAAAAGCCATCCTATGATGTTAGAGTGTATAAGCTCATTAGTTGCTCCTGCAATCTCAAATATATTTTTATTTGATTTAAACCACCTGTTGTGCAATTTAGCCTTTATTATTTCAACTTTAAGATTCTTTAAATTTCTCTCTAACGTATTTATATCCTTAATTTTTATATTTTCAAATTCTTTTTGCATCGAGACAAAACTGGATTGAAATTCTGTTATATCCATTCTATTCCAGTATACTAAAGAATTAAAAAACCGAAATTAACGAAATTTTTTATATCTCGGAAATGATCAATAATTTATAACATTGCCATATTTATCATACTTTGATAATTGCTAAATTAATATTATCTATATCTAAACTCTAACCGAAAAAAATTTGGAAAAATATTGGTGTCAGTTCTGCCTAACATCTGTAGCTACAAGAGGTTATGGCGACACTTTTTTAGGTCGCCTTATTCTTCGACTAAATATCTTAAATCCCTATCTTGTTATGCTTTATATATCGAAGTAAAGGGAGTATTTTTTCTGAGAACTGATGGCAGATTCACGCTGTAAAAGTTTTATATAGCCAACATAAAGTTTCGTTATAACTCTTTATATCATAAAAGATTATCGAGAACTGACACCAAATTTCCTTCTCTTCGCCACCTTTCCCACTTCCACTCCCATTCCTTTTGTAATTATAGCATTAAATGTGGGAAATGTCAAGAAAAAAATATCAGCGCCTGCCTGCCCATACGGGTCCGTAGGGACCGGCAGGCAGGGATTTATCGGATAATGTAAAAAGTAGCCTGTCCCCTTTTTCTAAAATAAAGTATCGTTATAACTCTTTACATTATAAATGATTACTGAGAACTGACACCAATTTACTCTTACTGAGAACTGACACCAATTTACTCAAATCTTATTTTTTAGCCTGACCCCCATTTTCTTAAAAAACCGAGAGTTTTAAGATTTCAATGCTTCATCTAAACATCTATTCATTTTTTCTAGATTAAGTTTTAATATTTCTTCGTCACCTAATTTTATTTTCGCACCTGTATAATGTGCTTCTAATTTAGCTCTCATAGTTGTAATCGTACCAAATACACCTTCAAGAATTGTTTTATTACCGAATGAAGATTCCATCTCTTCACTAAGAAAAATTGGGTAAAATATTTTTTCGTGCCTTCTCATTATCGAAATACAATCGCCCAACCCAACTTGGAGATGAATCTTGCCTATATCTGTTATTCCATTTTTTTTCATGATTTTTAGTGCCCGTTTATACATAGCAGGATCTACTGCTTCTTCAAACCAATCTTTGTTTTCTGGATCATACAATTTCTTTTTTATAAGATTTTTCAATTTTTTCTCAAGCATTAAGAATTCGTCTTTAAACTTAGTTGTTTGGATCTCTCCACCAAATAAATCATCTTTTGTTTCAGACCTTATTTTTAAAATAAACTCATTTAGTAATTCAGCCTTTCCCCCCTCACTTGTGCATCTTAATCTTAATTTTTTAAGATAAGTAGTATCATGCGATTCTAGAATAGTTTTTATGGGAGTTGCATAAAATTTAAAATCTTCTTTATTCGGTTCTCGCCCATCTTTCTGCATAATCCTAGATAATATTTTTTCAAAAAGTCCAATCATTACACTAATTCCACCATTTGTAAGAATAAAACCTTTTGATTTAAGATGCCAATTATTTGGGAAATTTATCTTCAGAATATCAAAATATTTTGAAAGTGATGAACCCACTTTTTTTACACAATTAGAAGGATCTTCGTCGTGTAAAGGGTTTTTAATATTTTGTAGGGTGCAGTCTTCAACCAAGTTTCTATTTCTAATAGCAATACATACAGCTGAAATTTTTATCATGTCTTTCCTTTTTCTTACGCCTGTAGAAGGATAATAAATTTTGTAAAATAGAGGTCCTTTGTCTTCATTATTTAGAAATTTAGCAACGTTTGATATGACTCCATCTTTTTCAGATGGGATCATTTCTCCATTAAGATCCCAAAGTAAATCCGGATTAACAGGTTTTTGGTTTTTATTTATATCCAAAAAGAATTTACATTGTTCTTCTATGTCTAAATGTTCGAATGCCGTTATTGGCATATTAAAGTAAAAACTCTTCTCAACATTTATGAAGGCATATAACCTATGTTGTCCATCAATAATCCAACAGCTTCTATAATCTTTTGGAAATTGTAAGATTCCATAAGCAATTCCAAGATATGGCCACTCTGTACTACTATAATTAGGCCCTTTTATAGCATGGAATTTGACATCTAAATCTTTCTTGAAAGAGATTATTATATTGTTTGGAAAGCTTCCGCCATCCTTAATATAATTAGCTATTTTTCGCAATCTTTCCTTTCTGATGATCCTTTGATAATATCTTTCTTTGCCAACTTCTCTCCTTGCCACAAAAGCAACTTCAAGTAGATCCTTTGGATTCATAACAAAATTATATACATTTACTTTTCCAAATTTAATTTGAAAAGCTGGAACAGTTATTGGTAGTTGTTGGATTGGTTTAATCCTCATTTCTCCTAAAAGATCATACTTCGCATATGGTTTAATATAACTATATAGATTTGAGTAGTATTCTAAAAAATCGTCATTCCAAATATAAATACTTGGACGATGGTTCGCATATTCATAGTCAAGTTTTCTTACTTTTATATTCTTGGTAACAATAATATATTTGAAAAAGTTATATTTACTGTATTTTGGATGTTCTTTAATCCCTCTTTCAAGTAATGGTATTTTTCCACGAAATTCGTTTATAGCAGATCTTAAATTTTTCTTACCTAACTTTCGTTTAGTCTTGCATTCTATAACCAAAAAAGCATTTTCCCAACCACCACAAGCATCAACCTGAATTCCATTTATTAAGAAATCATCTCTTGCACCATCAACATCATTAAATTCTAAATTTTTGAGGAACTGTACAATATATTCTTCAAATCGAGTTGCATATTTTTTCTTCCCTTCTATTTTTTCCCCAGCATCCATAATAGTCATGTTGTCAAGGTTTCCCTTTGTTAGATATTCTATCTGAAAAAAATTTGGGGTCAGGCTCGACTATTTGCATATTATTCCTGCTTCCCGCACCATTATTCTATCATAAAATTGTGTTTTGTCAAATGAAAAGTCAAATAGTTGAGTCTGCCCCCCATTTCCACTGTAAAAGTTTTATCTTGTCAAGAAATAAAGTTTTCGTTATAACTCTTTATATAATAAAAGATTATTAAGAACTGACACCAAATTTTCTCCGTCCAATATTCCTCTTGCTAACGTGAGATAATGGTGTCAGTTCTACCTAACATCTGTAGCCACAAGAGGTTATGAGCCGATAAAGATAGTATTTTTTCTGAGAACTGACAGCAGATACTCCTTAACATACATTTTAACAGTTGTCTATTTCCTCCAAGATCTCCGTTAACTCTGTCAAAGTCCATTTGCGACCGCATTTACAATCTCCATTGTATGTATTAGGATACTGACCACCCTCGACTTCAAGTACTACTTCCTTCCCGCATAGACATTTGATTATTACTTCGGTTTGCATAATTACCCCCCTCTTTCAACTATTTCAAATTGTTCACGTCGATCATTATGAATCAAAGCAGAATTATAAAGTTCTTCTAACTCTTTATATAACTTAAACAAGAATCTATCTTTGTATTCTCTAAAAGGAGTCTGATTTACATAGTGGTCAAATAAATTTTTTTCTTTTTCAGTTGGACCAATAATAAAAAAGTAAGTAGGAAATCTCCTTGGTATTTTTAAAAGCCTATCTAAACCAGATTTTACTCTTGTTGTTTCTTCTACTTCAAAAGCGTACACCGGGAATAATCCGTAATCATCTTCATCAAACCATAAGGTATCTATCTCTCTAATCTTTGCCAAGTTGGGCCCCCTAAAGATATCGGTGCAGTCGGAGACACTCACAAAATTTCTCAACGATTTTCCTTGAAAAGTTCTAATAGTTTGATCGTGGGGGGGTGCATAAGTCTCATATCCGTAAATTTTCCCAAGTGTGACTAACATTCCTTGAGCAATTCCGTGATTGATCTCTGACTCTTCGGTAAAGTTTTGTGCCCCAGGCTTTACATGAATCTCTTTTACAACCTTATAAATGCCACTTCTTTCAGGGGGTACTGGTTCAAAAATTTTATATTGCCTCACAACTCTTCTAATAGTATCTCGCCAAGTTGGATTGGTCTTAGTTTTTGGATGACCCTCCACAATTTTGTTAATTTCAGACAGATGGCCTTGCCCACCTAATTCTAATAAGGCATCTCTCACAACATCTTTCCATGTTAATTTTTGCTTATTCATTTCAGTGAGAAATTGGAATCAGGCTTAACTATTTGCATAGGTAATAATCTTCACTTATGGTACAATCTAAGTATTTTCGTAAGATTTTTCTTACTTGTTCCTTCAGTTAAAATTATAGCACTAAATACGAGAAATGTCAAGTGAAAAATCAAGAAGAATGAAACATCAACATCAATAAACACATTATTTTCTCAATTTCGCGACCTTTATTGAATTGAATGGATTTGGGCAAACCGGTAGTTGCAAGAAAGGTCTTATTCTAAACCGCCCTTTTGTTTTACTTTCAATATCCCAGCAACCAGCGATAGAGTGGTGTATATTGTATCACCACTCCCTTCTCTTTTATCTTCCTTTCGGTGTCCTCTGTGATTAGAAGAACTTCTTGTATTCCAAGGGATTTTGCCCCCGTAATGAGCCCTTCTTTTTCTCTCTCCTTGATCTCTATACCAGCACTGACATTAAGAAGCACTTTTTTACCCCCATCCTCGATAACAAAATCAACCTCTCTATCATTCCGCCAGTAATATATATCAGTCCCTCTCCTCCGTAGTTCCAGATAGACTACATTTTCTATATTTCTACCCAGGTCTTTTGAAAATGTGAAACCCACGGCATTTCTCATCCCGGTGTCTATTACATAAACCTTTCTCTCGTTTCTTAGCTGTTTCCTGAAACTGTACGAGAAGAGAGAAAGAAATCCTATCAAATACGCCTCTTCTAAAAATCCGCTGTATCTTCTTACTGCATCTGGAGGTATCTCTAAATCTCCCCCCAATTTTCTAAAACTCATTAGATTCCCTGCATTCGTAACGTAATTTATAGCAAGTCTTTTCAGGGTTATAACATCTCTTATCCTGAACCTCTCAACAACATCGTGATAGAGAATATCCTCAAAATATTGCTTTAACAGAGTTTTCTTAACCTCCTCACTCTGGTTCAGCGTAACCTCGGGAAACCCACCCCAATTGATATACTCAGCGAGATGGTACTTTATTCTCCGCTTCTTGCCATAGATATCCTCTTTACCTCTTATTTCTATCTTTTTGGTTAGTAAAAACTCCTTGAAAGAGAAAGGGAATATCTCGAATGAAACCTGTCGCCCGGTAAGGAGTGTGGAAAATTCACGACTCAAAAGAGCGGAGGATGAGCCCGTTACCAGAATTTTTACCTTACCCTTTTCCCTTTCCTGTATTCCCCTCACCCATCTTTCCCAGCCGGGGATGGTCTGTACCTCATCAAGAAATATCCAGGCGAAATCATCGGGATTTAGATGCTCCCTGTAGACTCCGTAGATTTGTTCCATAAGGGCAAGCGAGGTTTCTCCGGCAAAGAAAGGCTCTTCAAAATTTACATACAGGGTTTGTTTCGGGTCCACCCCTCTGTTCAATATTTTATATATTACCTGAAACATCAGGGTAGACTTACCTGACCGCCGTACTCCTTTAAACACGAGCACCTCAGGTAAATCAACAAATTTGAGAAGCCTCTCTATAACTTCCCTCCCGAAACCGGTATTTAGTCTTTTCCCGCTCCAGATGTTCCACTCATAAAGTATCTCAAGGAGTTTGGATTTTTCCATAATATTTGCCTTTCTTAATAGGTCAATTTATAGACTTTTTGACTTTTATGATATGTCATTATACCACATTATTATTGTTTTGTCAAGAGAAATTTCACCACAAAGGCAAAGTCACGAAGAAATATAAATAAAAATCTGAAATCTTTCTGTTCGTAAAGAATCCCCCTACTAAATTCCTATTTGTCAAGAGAAAAAGAATTGGACGCAGATAAAGGAAAGATTTTCATTCAACAGGGACTTTTACGAGACTTGGATGAGATTTTATAGACCCTCGTCGCAAGAGAAGTCATTGATCTTATCTCTTATGATATTTTTCGTGAATTTCGTGTCCTCCCTGCCTGCGGCAGGCAGGCGTGGGTAAAAACAAGCTCCTACTCTGATTCGTCTTCGTCCTTGAACGCCCTCGAGACCACTCCGGAGAACATACGGCTGATTCCCATTGCTATAAGCCCCACTCCCACTCCTATTAATACACCGGCACCCGTTCTTCCACAAAGCATACCTATTCCCAACCCGAGAACTACACATCCGGCAAACAAAATTCCACTGTACTCGTATGCGCTTGTGTGTCTTTTCTTTTTCATTATTCCCCCCATTTAAAAGTAAGCAGTAAGGAGTAAGCAGTAAGCAGTCAATTTTCAATTGTCAATTGATATTTGGTTATCGGTTATCGGTGGTCAGTTTAGATCAGCCTTGCCAGTAGTTATAGGGCGCTATTTCAAAATTATACAACACCCAAAAACCATTTTGTAAGTATGCCGACAAGTACAGAAAACA